>RGVZ01000108.1 GCA_010029825.1 bacterium
CTGTCGGACCGGTCGAGCCGGTAAAGCCAGATGTGGCGCCTGGATCGCCCTTCGGTCCTGTCGGACCGGTGTCACCCGTGTATCCGGAATTGGTGCCGGGATCGCCTTTTGGCCCCGTGTAGCCGGTGTAACCCGTCGCGCCAGTAGCGCCGGTGTTTCCGGTGTCACCGGTATACCCAGTGTAGCCAGTATATCCGGTGGGACCTGTATCGCCCGTATAACCAGAGTTGGTTCCGGGATCGCCCTTTGGTCCTGTCGGGCCCGTGTCACCGGTGTATCCTGAATTGGTGCCGGGGTCGCCCTTGGGACCGGTATCGCCCTTCTCACCCGTGTAGCCGGTGTCTCCCTTGTCGCCCGTGTATCCCGTATAACCGGTCGGACCCGTACAACCATCGGAACCCGTGTAGCCAGTCGGACCGGTCGCGCCCGTGTAGGCCGCACCGGGATCGCCTGCCACGCCGGTCGGACCCTTTGGCCCCCTCGTTCCGCGCATTCCTTGCGGCCCTTGCATACCGGGTGCTCCTCGCGGCCCACCGACGCCTGTGGGCCCAGTGGGACCGACAAACCCAGTGTAACCTGTATGACCCATGTAGCCGGTAGAGCCCGTATAGCCCGTAGGGCCAGTAGGACCCGTCGCGCCTGTGCTCATCAGAGGTTGTGTTGTGCTCGTAGAATTTTACTGACACGCGCAAAAAAATATGCCGTTTTCGTGCATAACGCAAATAACGTAAATGACGCAAATGACGTAAATGACATGTGTATAACGAATAACGCAAATGACGAACATGACGGAAAGTGAATAACGACTCTTATTCACTTCTTCTTCTTCCACACACAACCAGGCAAGAAAAGAATTACGTTTCCAATTCCCTCAACAGTGCGTCTTGCACCGCCGGCCAACCGTGGCGCTCCCGCAACCGCTCGGCGTGCGCGCGACACGCCGGCTCGTAGTGCTGCGCGTAGCGTCGCCAGACCTCGCGCATCCGCCACATGACGGACCGGGCGTCCGCATACTCGGCCACGCCGACGTGGTCGTCCAGCGTGGTTGGGATCTGCAGCGCCACGGCCGGTCGCACCGGCAGAACGGGCGCGTCCGCGAAAATCTCCTTGAGCGCACCGACGTCCACCACCACTTGCGGAAAGCCCAGGCACGCGTGCTCCAACGACGTCAATCCAAAGCCCTCCCCAATGCACGTGTTGACGCCCACCTCGCACGCGCAGTACAGCGCGTGGATGTGCTCCTCCGTCAACGCGTGCGACGGCACGTTAAAGACGTGCTGCGTCACGACGCGTTCCGTCTGCTGCTGCGTCAAGCCGAGCCACGCGCACTCCGTCCGGATCATGGCCGGCAGGTCGTAGCCGCCAATCTTGCTCGTATCGGAAATGCATTTAAAGACAAGACGGAGATTGGCGGCAAAGTCCTGGGATTGGAGGAGGAGGAGAAAGGCGCGCGTCGTGAGGTCCAGCGCTTTGCGGTAGGAGTTGCGGTTCATGTTGAGGAAAAAGAAGCCCTCTGTGGGCAGTTTGAGCAGTGCACGCGCCGCCTCGCGTGACAGCGATTTGCGTGCGAGCAGACGGTCGTCGACGCCGTGCGGCAGGACAGAGGTCGTGGGCAACGTGTCCAAGTTCTCTCGGTAGATCCACTGATCCATGACGTGGCGCTCCCAGCCGCGCGTAAAGAAAAAGACGTGGTCTGCGTGCTGGAGGACGTGGCGCACGTATTGCACCTTTTCAAAGGGATAAACGAGGTCGAGGTAGATGAACAGTCGGAACGGGCGTTCCGATCGGGGAAAGGCGGTAATGATTTCGTTCAGCCAGCGGCAAATGACAATGACGTCATTGTACAACAGAACCACCGACGGTTTCGTCTCCCGCAACGTATCCACCAATACGTTGACGCCGAAATTGTCCGTGTCACGCACCATGACGTCAATCATGTGGAGACGCGGATCGATCGGCCGGTCGTCGCAACGACTGTAGGCGTGATTGCCCGTGCCGAAATACGTCACGTCCCAGTTGCCCGCCAAGAGAAAGTTGGACAAATGGTGCGCCACGCGCCCGTAGCCCGTTCCCTGATCGGGATACGTCGCACCAAACAAGAGGCTTCGCATGCGGCTCGCTTTACCTGCTTTCCTGCTCTTCGCGTAGATCATCGCGACTGCCGGCCTCGTCCGCCTCTTGCGCGTTTCCTCGCTCCAACAGCAATGTTCGGAGCAACGACAGTTCCTGCGTCGCGCGCTGCACAAACGTTTGCTGGTGCTCCCACGCCTCGCGAATGTGTCGCAAGTGGTCGCGCACGTGCTGCTCCCACTCCGTCTGGCGCACCATCTGTAAACACACCGTGCACAACTGCGGCCGGTTGACGCACTCGTCCGCAAAGTGCCGCGCCGTCCGTTCGATCGAGACGGGCAAGCCGCACATGTAGCAGATGATGTGGCGGTGCTGGTGGAAGCAGTGCTCCGACAAGCCGCGGCGGTGCACGCGCTCCTCGCACAACTGGCACGTGGCATACTCGCCGCACGTGTCACGATGCATCGCCCATCGCGCGCGCGTCATGACGGCGCCGCAGGCGCACGTGACGGGCGTTCGCGGACACACCTCGCGCAAGTGTCGATAGAGACTCATCTGGTCCGCCAGGGCCGCGCCGCACATGCTGGGACAGGCCGTGTCGCACAACGCGGGCTGGAAGGACATGTGCGTAAAGTCCACACGGCACAGCGTTCCACGCGTGCGGTGGGTGACCACATTGGCTGCAGGGCGCCGCGCGGGACAAAAGAGACATTTGTAATCCGCCTTCATGGCTTCCATGGGCTTGTCGCCGTCCATGTACAGCAGAAAGCACCAAAAGCATACGCGCTGCACGGAAAAGCAAGACATGTCCTCTAGACCAGACGACGCCACGGACACGGGAACGTCATTGTCACTGTTCGTCTGCTCGCCTTCGATTTCCTCGCCATCCATATCGTCCGCGTGGCGGTGTCGTTCCCCGTGCGTCGTAAACCGACAATGAAAGCACGTGGGTTGCACCGGCACGCGAACGGGTTCCAGACAAATCGCACATGTGCTCATGATCAGACATGAATGCTCACTCAAAAATTGAAAAATGGTCCGGATGGTTCGTTCAAGTCTACCAAAGGCCAACATTTTTCGACAACGCATCCTGGCGGCATAGAAACATAACATACACGAACATAAGCACTGCACTACGCGTCTATTGATAGATCGATACAATCCATCTATCTGTGTCTCAACAAATCCACTCCGACGACACACGATCGTCGTCATGTCCCTCTCTCGTCACCGCTTCCTTCTCGTCGGCGACTGGGGCAACAGCAGCACGAGGACGTTTGCTCGCGTCGTTCACGACATTGGCCATCTGCCCTTTCTCCACGCAAGAGATGCACCAGTCGATATTCTGTCGGCCGGTGACAACTTGTATCCCGTTGGCGCGCACTCGTGGTTGGATCCTATGTGGCACGCGCACTACCAGCAGGCATGGGCGAACGTTCCCGCGGACCGCTTGTTGTCCGTCCTCGGCAATCACGACAAGATGCGCGGAACCCCCGTCGGCCTCTTTTCCTCGCCAGAAAACGCGTCGTCCATCTCCTCCGTCGCCTCACCGCCATGGGTCATGCCCAACGCCTATTGGGTGCAGCACTTTCCCGACATTCGCACCGACATTTGGTTCCTTGACACGTGCGAACTTGATTGGCAACAATCGATTCGATTGGGCGTTCCCACACCCTCCGACATTGTCAACCGCGCCGCCGTTCAATTGGCATGGCTCCGCGACACACTCTCGCAATCGCGCGCCGCGTTCAAAATGTGCGTGGGCCACTACCCGGTCGTGTCCCGTGGACCGCATGGTGGCTCGGCACAACTCCAACAACATCTGCTGCCACTCTTTCGCGAATTCAAGGTCGACCTGTACATTTCCGGACATGATCACAACTTGCAATGGGGTCGCGACCCCGAGGGGAGCACGCACTTTCTCATCAGCGGCGCCGCGTCCTACCACGTGCCACCCGCCTATAAGAGTCCGCATCGCAACGACCTGTTGCACCCGGACTGGATCACGTGGACGGGTCAAGGAGGTGGCTACTGGGACGTGGAGGTCGTCGGCACGTTCGACACGGTCGTCCTCGTGGCCACGTGTCACCACGCAACCGACGAGGAGCACGGCTTTGAGGAGAATCGTTTTTTCCTCCTTCGCTGACAAAGATCATGACGCGGCAACAGTGGCTGTCCCTCTTCTTCATCCTCGTCTATTTCATTGTCTTGATATCCCTCATCTTTACGATCAAACCCGTTTCCATTCCATCTGCATCGCCGGACAATCTGTCGACCATCAATGCGCAGCCGACCGATGCACCGCCGACCAATGCGTCGTCGACGAATGGCAATTCGATGAATACGCCGCCGACGAATGGCAATTCGATGAACACGCCGCCGACGAATGGCAATTCGATGAATGCTCCGCAAGATACCGCCACCGCGCAGCAGCAGCCACAGCAGCAGCATTACGTGCGCTACCAACCAGGAAGACACCAGATGATGCAGCAGGAGGCGGCCGCGGGCGTGGAAACGGCCGGTAGCGTGCCGTATCTGCCATTCTGGCATCCGCAGTGATGGACGAACAAACGAACGAACGGTGCATTTGCGGATTCGTTGTGTAGCGAAAAAGAGAGAGAAAGAACGCGACATGACAGAAATGGCACAAATGGCAGAACGGAACTGGCGAGAGCGCACCGGCAGCAGCGTCGCCACCTCCCGCTGGCCCGCGCTGCAACGCAACGCCCCGCTCGCGTCCTCGTTCGACATGTGGTGTCAACCCGCGTGGGAACTCTTTCAAAGCACCGCACCACTCGCTCGCCAATCCAACGTCACGTGGGACACCTTTCGCACCGCGCTCCAAGAAGCACTCGACCCCGACGACCTCGGCCCACTTCCCTACCCCGTGCCCATGGTCGTCCTCGCATTCGCCCTCTGGGACGGCTCCATCGCCACGTCACCGCAAGACACGGACGCCAAGTTGGAGACACTTTTGGACAGGAACGCGATGAACCGCATCCTCGGCCTCTGGGCGCGCCACGGCGGACAGCACCTCCTCCCCACCACGGCCCACCTGTCCGTCGTCGCCTTTCTCCGACGCTTCCTCCACACAAAAACGCGTTAAGAACGTGTGAAAAGTGACGCGTCGTATGGGCGTGCTGGCGTTTCCAAAATCGTCTCTGGATTTTGGAATTTTGGAAACTTTTCGGAAAGTCTCGCATTCTCGAATTTCGCCAATGACGATCATTGCGACTTCGTCAACGACGCCGAGTTCGCCGACACTCTCGTCCGAGCAGGCGAACGCGCTCGCACGCATCGTACACGGGCGCGAGTCGCTGTGGATCAAGAGACGGCCGACGACGCCGGCGTGCACATTACGGCCACCACGGGCGTCAGCGCCTTTCACCTCCGCGGCGTCACCGTCCACAGTTGCCTCGGAATCGGCATCAGCGGCACGCGAATGGGCACTTACGACCTCGTGCGCAAAGTGCGCGGCAACCGGGCCGCGTGGGACCGCATCTGCTGCATGCGTCTCTTGCTCATTGACGAAATCAGCATGATGTCCGCGCTCCTCTTCGAGCGCATCGACGCACTCTTGCGCGCCATCCGCCGCAACGACGCGCCCTTTGGCGGCGTTCAGATGATCGTCATGGGCGACTTTTTCCAACTGCTTCCGGTCTTTCACCCCGACGACCCCGACCAACGACTCGCCTTTGAGTCGCCCATTTGGACGACCCTCTTTCCGCCGCAGCGCGTCGTGCGGTTGCGCCACAACTTTCGGCAACGACAAGACCCGGACTTTGCCGCGCTCCTTCAGTCCATTCGCAACGGCGACGGAAGCGTCCTCACGAAGCACCCACACATTTGCACACCTGACGCCAACCAACTCTTTCTCGTCCCCACGCGCCGCCGCGCCAAGACGTGGAACGATCACTGTCTGTCTCAACTCCCTGCAGAATCCAAGAAAACCTTTGACACCACGTTCGACGGCGTTCCCGCCCTGCTCGAAGAGTTACGCAAACAACTGCACGACATGGACCTCATCTCCTTGGAACTGCGCGTCGGATGCCGGGTCATGCTCGTCGTCAACTTGGACATTGCCAACGGTCTCGTCAACGGTGCACTCGGGACCGTTCGACAGATTCACCACGAGCCCAACCTCGTTACCGTTCGCTTCGATCATCTCTCGAGCGACGTGCCCATTAGCACGCACCGCTGGACGCTGCAAGAGGGAAAGAAGGAGGCCAGCGCGGACCAGATCCCGCTCATTGTCGCCTACGCCTTGACGATCCACAAGTCCCAGAGCCTCACCGTCGACGCCGCAACGCTCGACTTGGGGCAATGCTTTGCGCCGCACCAGGCCTACGTGGCCGTCAGTCGTTTGCGCAACAAGAAGGGCTTGTCGCTGACGTCGTTCCGCGCCAACGCCGTCTTTTGCGACGACCGCGTCGTGCGCTTCACATCCACGGCATGCAAGGACAGTCCATGACGTAGGGTGGAGAGTAGCAAAAGGTGGTCAAGCGCAACTGCATGTTTTCGTCCCATTCGCGGTGCTCCACGAGATGATCGTGTCGAAAGAGGGAAAGGCGCGTTTTGCGATCGGACGGGCATGTCGCCACCGAAAACGAACTGCCGTGGCGACAGTTCATGTAGACCCGTTCGCCCCATTGTCGACGCAGCCACTGCGCCGCCAGGCGTCGATGGATGGCGTGCGGTTGACCCGTCACGGTCAGGGCATGCCACGGCTCGTCCGGGAGAAAGGAAAGAATATCCATTTGGATTTCTGAGGGAAGGCGTCGTAGCGCATTCATCGGTGAATGTCTTTTCGTTGCGTGCTCATACTTCGTAGAGGACAGAAAGATTGCTCACATCACTCACATCTCACACCGCAATTTGACCCACTTCTTGCAACAACGATGGATCGGGGCGTTTCAACAGGTTCACGGCGATGGGCAGATCGTCGACATATGCTCGGAATGTCGTTCGCTGCACATCTGTCAAGAGGGCATTCAGGAACTCTTGAACCTCGAATATATCCACGTCGTGGGGTATGTGCTCGAGCGCCTTGTCCCTGCACGGATAGTCATGCGTCAACATGACGTGGTAAAAGAACAAGGCCCACTTCAACGACCGAGAAGAATCCTGCGTCGCCGTCCGCAGCCACTCCTCCACCGGTTCCATCGTGCCATTCGGCTGACAAAATTGTTCCGCCAATCGTTTTGCCGGGAATATCGTGTTCATCCACCCGATAATCGTGCTTTCGTCACGCGTGTGGCCGAATGCGTCTTGCGTCAAGACCAGCGGTGTCTTGTCAATCTCGACCGAATAAAGGACGCATACGGGCACACTCCGCAGGGCACGCTGGAGACACTGCGGTTTGCCTCGATCCTTCGCCGCGACCTCCACCATGTTGAGAAAGAGCGCCCATTGGGCAACGCAGGTTTTGGAGTAGTGATAGTTGTTTGCCTTTTCCCTCGTGCAATAGAGTTGTGCCCATGGCTGAATGTCTCCTGTTTGACAGAACCTGTCTGCCAGCGCATACACATTCGGCCCCAACCACGTCCAGTACGTCATTTTGCGAACTTTGCTGACGCACAGAATCACAAAGGCGATCAACAGCAACCCTGTCATGCTCAACACGCTCAATAGTGCCAAGACGGTCCGCTTCTGTCGCCGCGGATCACGACTCGTCATGACGCGCAGCGATTCTCGATACAGCATGATCCACACAAATGTGGCGCAAAGCACAATCGTCACGATCCACAGCGCCATCAGGAACAATCGTGTCGGCAATCGCTGATCGGTGTGACGTTCCAAAAAGACACCAAATCGTTCGCCATACCACCTCTTTTTGAGGAGCAGTACGGTGACGGTGCCGCTCAGCATCAGCAACAGCACCGAGGCGATGGCAGGCACCATCGTCAGCGGATGATGCGAGACACGGAGAGGCAGAACAGGACGCGGAAGCAAAGCGCATAGAGCGATCAGGACAACGACGTGTAGGAGGATAACTGTAACGACACCCAGGGCGAACAATTCTTCACAGTGCCAATCCCCCATGTTGTTCGTTCTTTGCTCTGTGGCGTGATCAAAAAAAGAAGAAACCGCCGCCTCGGTGGTGTATCGGTGAATGATCTCCAAATGGATAAAAGGACAGACATGCCACCGATGACACAAAGCGCGCGCATCGTCTTCCTCGCAGCGATCAGTGCGCAATGGGTCTTGGCGATGACAACCCTTATCTTGCTTCGAACGGGCTTCCTGCCCGACGTTTCCTGGTTCCTGCCGACCGTCGTATCTTCGATCGTGCTCATGACCCTCGCACTCATGCTCTACGCCACGTTTTCGCTCTTGACGCTTTCCCCGCTGCTCATGAAGAACTTGCGACGACTGTGCGCGCTCCTCGTTTTGGTGCACCTCGTTCTCTGTCTCGCGAGCGTTGCCTATGAAACGACGCATCAGCGCATTGCCGGCACGGTGGCGAAGCAAACGGCTCTTCCGCTGACGTACGGCGGCTCGTCTGCGTGTCTCACTGCTGCAGCGTTGGTATCCCTGCTCCTCTCTTTTTCGAACAAAACCCATTAATTAGGTCGACGTGTCGTCCGGCACGTAGACGTGCTGCAGATGACGGAACCGGTCAAACTCTCGCTCCAGGAACGGCGGAATGTCGTCCTCGTGCATCGAAAAGGGAACGACAATGAGGTGAATGCGGTGCTGACGACAGAGGTCGCGCTTCAGAAAGTCGCGATACTGCTGATTCTGAAACTTGTCCTTGCTGTTGGTGTGGTAGAACTTGCTAAAGAAGTAGTGCTGCTGTCCGTGAAACTCAATGGCCAAACGCAATTCGTCATTGTAGAGATCCAACTCGAGCCGCTCTTGCGTCACGGGGTTGCGCAAAAAGTCGGGACGACACTTGCGAAAGGGAACGCCAAAGAAGGCCTCCGCCACGCGTTGGCATACCTCTTCGCCCCGACTACGCTGCGATGTCCGCTGCGCATGCGGAGAATGCGGCGGAGGCGATAGATGCGACGGATTCGATGACCGCGCCGCGGCGTAACGAGGTGGCGCCAATGATGGCACCGCGGGTCGCACGCGTGGCGATGAGAGAACACTCGAGGGGTGATGACGCAAGAAGGACAAAAAGACGTGCCGAATGACATCGATCAAACCGACGGGCGACTCGTCCGATGGCAGGACTGGCGAGAACAAGGAACGCCACCAGTGACGGATCTTGCCGGCGAGCCAAATCAAGAGGAGCAAGGTGATGCCAATGGCAAGCAAACGAACCCACCATTGCATGTTGCTCCACACGTGCAAAACGCTCTCCTGCAGGATCGATACAACGCCCATATTCCTTTATCATTCGACATCATTTGACGTCAGTTGACATCGTTTGACGTCATGCATAAAAGACGAGTCATCATGCTCTTCAAAGGTGACGACACGGACACGGACTACCGCGTCATGTTTTGCGTCATGATTGCATTCGTCGTCCTCATCCTCTTCCTCGTGCACCGCGCGTTGATCGGCGTCGCCGCGCATCGCGTCATCGTCTGGGTCGGTATTTGCTGGACACTGGCTGCGGTCGTTCATGCTGTGCTCTGGTGCAGGCCGTTCGTGCGGGAGGCGTTTGCGGAACATCCGTGGCTGTTTACACGCGCCTTTTACAGCATGTCCTTCTTCCTCACGCCCTGTGAAACGGTGACGCTCGGGCTGTGGTCTGTTTTCAGCACAACAGTCGTCATGGTCCTCGTCGTGTGGACCTGCGTCTTGACGAACAAGTTGTTGCATGTTCATGCACATCAACGTACGCCAAGCGCACGGAGCATACCAAGCCCGCGACAGCGCATCGTGCTCTGGTGGGGGCTCCTCTCGGCGGTCGTCTTGCTCTGCCTCGCGTATACAACGGGAATGCACAATGCCTTGCGGCTGACGAGCGCGTTGACCACGACGTCATCCGATTGGGTCGCTGATCGCCGGCTGCCGGGGACGCCCGATCAATGGAAGGACTGGAACGACTCGCCATACGTTTCCGCATCGACACCCGGCCTCCTGTTTTTCCGAACAGAAGTGTCCGTCCCACACAACCGCATGGCGCGTTTTCAACTCAAGTTTCGTCAACGAAGCTGCACCGGTTTTCCGGGAGATACGACGGGATACTGGTTGTCGTCGCAATGGCTAGAGGGCATTCGACATGACCCACAGGAGTGGCGTGCGCTCTTTGACGGCAGATGGAGTGATGAAACCATCAACCAGCAGTTGCAAGAGTTCGGATTGGATCAACCGGGGCGACCAGCAGACCTCATCTTGTATGATCATCCCAACCGTCAAGTCTGCATCCTGCGAGTCGGTGTATCACCCTTCCCCGTCGTCATCCACCGCCGGGGGCGGCCACAAGATACAGGGCCGATGGAGCCAGTGCCGTCATCGCCCGTCACCGAACCACTGGGGTCGGTGGAGAACGTCGCCGACGTTGCTGCACCAGAGGAACCGTCCGTCGTCGTCGACGCGACAGAGCCGTTTGCGGGTGAGGTCGAGGCGCTCTGGAGCGTCACGTCGGAGGACATGGCGAGAAATGAGTTTTTCCGCAAATGGGTCTTTTCGTGTTCGGCGGTGGACTACATCTTTTGTTCGAGCGCCACGTGGCGCAACCACGGTGGTTTGTCCATACCCACTGTGGACGTTCGCATGCACGACATTGTTGACTTTGTAAAGCGTCCCTGGCACAACCAACTGCCAGACGGTGTCACACTGGATGCGGGGCTGTACGACACGTGCCCGCCAGGTACGACGCCCTTTTACTGGGTCGTCATCCCGACGCGACGCACAGCGTAGCGAGCGAACAGTGAGAAGAAACTCTGTCAAAAAAACATTGTCGCAATGTTTTTTGCTCTATGCGGCCACGCCGTGTCCTCAGACCTCGACAGGCACGTCTTCCCACGGCGCGTCGCACACTTTGGGGTAGCGTCGCGTCATGCCGTCCTTGACCTTGGGAATGCGTGAAAAGACGTCCGCCCACTCGGTCGGGTCCAGTGCGAGGTCCATGCTGTCGTCTTCCAGACGGGCGAAAAAGGCGGTGTATCCGGCTTGCGATAGTCCTACGAGGTGGTAACCGCGCGGGGTGAGGAAACGCGCAAAGGCCGTCAGCGAGGCGCCCGCAAAGTTGCACTCGCCCGCCTCGCGGTTCATGGGCACGCGCCAGGCGCGGAACTGTTCTCGGTAGGGAATGGTGCGGGCAATCTGCGGGCCCAAAATGTCCTGAAACTTGGTGACGACCAGACGCGGTCGGTAGTCGTCGTTGGCGAGAAGCGCCTGGAGGATCCAAAACTCGTTTCCGTCCATGTCGACGACCAACACGCCCAGCGGCTCGCCCAGCAAGTGCTTCTCGATGAGCGGCTTGATGTGCTGCGCCGTCACCCACGTTTGCACCGCGCGCACGTCCTTGGACGTTTGTATGCGTTCCAGTGCGGCACCGTCTGCGTCCACTAGCACGGTTCGAAAGGGTAAGAGATGGTGCAAATCGGCACTCAGCGGCGTCGCGCCGCAACACACTTCCACAATGGTGCGTGGATCGACGTCTGGACGAAAGACGCGTTCCACGAGTCGGCGGAGGATTTGGCTGGGCGTCGGCGCATCGTGCCACAATTGCTGCAACTTGGTCCACGCGAACGTTGGCGTGGACGTCGTCGTGGTCGTCATTGGTGATGTGATGTGCCTTTGAACGTCACATGTGGAGACATTAAGACAATAACAATGGTGAAGAAAAAGGAAAGTTTGTCATGATGATTCGGTGGTTCTTTCGTGCTACTTTCTTGACATTTCTACTGCCGTGCACGTCCATGTGGACGACGAGTGCCAATCACACGATCGTCTTTCTTTCAAACACCAACAACGCCACTACGTTTCGTTTAAAGGGTATCAACTGGTTCGGCTACGAAGGCGGGTGCAACATTGTCGGCGGTCTGCAGTACCACGACATGGACTTTTACCTCGACCAGCTGCAGGAACTGCAGTACAACGCCTTGCGCATCCCGTTTGGCTACGAAACGGTGTTGAACTGGGAACAACCACCGCTATCCTCTTGTCTCTCCCCGCCGAACGAGGCCCTGTTCGGCAACATGTCGGTTCGCGACACCATGCATGTTCTCTTCCAGAAAGCGGCGGATCGTCACATGGTCATTTTGCTCGACTTTCACACCATCGCCTACGAAGTTACCCAATACCCCTGGACCGGCGACATTACGCGCGATCTCATTATGGACACGTGGAAGCAGGTCATTTGGGAGTTCAGCCCCTACGAAAACCTGCTCGGTGTGGACGTCAAGAACGAGCCTCACGGAAACATTACGTGGGACGTGTGGGGCGCCTTTCTGCTGACCTTTGTCGACACGGTCACACGAGAATGCCCGCATTTCAACGGCCTCATCTTTGTCGGCGGTATCCAAGAGTCCCTCTCCGTGTGGGGCGGCGGCTTTACGTCCATGGGCCGCACGCTCAACCCGATCCTTCCACGCCCCTCGCTCGTCTTTTCGCCGCACATTTACGGCTACTCCATCCGCGGACAAGTGGCCCTCGAAGACACGTACATGCTCCTCGATCACTGGTTCGGTTTTCTCCTGCGACGCTTTCCGAACCCTGTCGTCGTGGGCGAGATTGGCGGCTGGGCCGTGAACCAGGACCGGCAGTGGCACACGCTGTTGCAGCATTACCTCGTGCGTCGGAACATTACCGACGTCTTTTACTGGTGCCTCAACCCCGACTCGCACGACACCGGCGGCCTCCTCCTCGACGACTGGACCACCATGGACGCCTTCAAGGTCGCCTTTCATCGGCGCATCCAGCCTCGCCCGACGACGGACCTGGTTTTTGCCGCGCCTGCGTCTGCGCCTCCGTCATGACGCGCGCCACCTCCGCCAGCGCCTCGCAGTCGAACCGGTTGTACGTCTGCAGCGCCGAGCGTAGCGCCACACGCTCCGCAAACGTCTTGTCGTGGCGTCGCCAAAAGAGGTCGCGCGCCTTGTCGACGGACGTGGCGCCGTCCTGGATCTCCGGACACTGCACGGCCAGCGGCGGCAGCGTCGTGTGACCGCAGGCAAACAAGGCGCCGTGGAGGTGCTTCAGGCGGCCCGTGTAACTACCGCGCACGATAAAGGGCGCGTCCGCAACGACCGCAAAGGCATCCACGGCCACGCGCGTCCACCACGACCAAAAGGCGTCCATGGCGGCCTGGTCGAGAGATGTGGGGAGCAGCGGCGCGTGCCGCTCGCGCCACTCGGACAGGAACTTGTCCTCGGCGCAAAAGTAGACCACGCGATCGACGCCCATCTCTTGCTCCAACCACGCCTGCACCGCCTGAAGCATGCGCCACTCCTCCGACCAATGGAGAAAGGGCACCCAGAATGCGCGATACACGGGCGGAACCAAGACGCCAATGAGGTAGAGTTGCGGCCCCGCGACGCGTGGGATCCACTCCATGTCC
>RGVZ01000109.1 GCA_010029825.1 bacterium
GAGGGGATCTTGACGGTCCAGGCACGTGGATACTTTCCTTTGCTCCGCGCGGATGTCCAGGCGCCTTCGGGGTAAATTTCCGCATCGGTGACTGGGCGCGCGATGCCTTTCTCGTCGATGAAAGTTCCAGCTCGCCAGGTTTTTGCTGGATCGCTGCCGCGGACCTGGAACAGCATGATTTCAACCGCGGGTTTGTCGAGTTGGATCGAGAACCAGTCCCATCCTGTTTGCGCCGGGTCAATCGACTGGGAGCCAAATTCGTGGTCGTACCAGCCGGCGACGGATCCGGATCCTGGCAGTCCCGGGAGTGAGCCTTGGACCCCACTGATCGAAAATGTCCCGTCCAGGCGGCTGTAACTGGAATAGTGGCTGGCGCATGTGGGGCAGGGGCCCTTGCGCGAGTATCCGTTGTCCCCGTGCAGGGTCAGGGGCTTGCGTGATGTCAGGCGCATCTCGATGCGCGGGGGGCTCCTGGCCGGGATTTTCTGTGGCAGGTCGAATGACAACCGGAAAGAATCCGGCGGCGTCGCGGGCATCGTCGCGCTGAGGCCAGGCATCTCGATCGCGAGCCTCGTGTCATCGACGCGGACAGGCATCAGGTCCTTCTCGAGATCCTTCACGCGATCCTTCACGCGATCCTTCGCGCGATCCGTCATGACGTCATTGACGGTGCGTTCGCGCGTCGCCCATGACCGGTGCGTGAGTGTTTTTCCCTGAAAGTCCGAGATGCCCGTATGGACGACGAGCCAGGAGGCATTCTCTGGCCTGTTGCCTGAGGCCGGCAAGTTGCCGCCAGGTGGCGAGACGCGAAACACCGTCGCCTGGAATCCGGCGATATCTGGCGTGTTTTTCGATGACCCTTCGTTCCCGGCCATCAAGTGGCCAGTCCAGTACCACCATTCATACGCGGCATCACGATGGGCGCCATGATCGCGGGGGAACTCGAGTTTGCGTGCGGATTCAGCCGGTTGAAAATGATGCGGCGGCTGGATCAATTGAAATCCAACCGCCGCGTGCCTGAGAAATCGCCTGGCCCGGTTCATTCGACAGTGAGCTGGCCTTCGAAGGTTTCCGTGCCGTTGCTGAGGCTCAGCGCGGCCTTCGTTGTCCCGTCAAAAGTGCCGGTCCCGTTCCAGTTGTTGACCTGGATCGCCGCCGGGTTGGCGCCCGAATAGTAGCGTTGATTGCGCGGCGCATTGAACCCGGACATGTCAACGCGGGCTATGATGTCAAAAGCGCCGTCGCTGTCAGAGAATCCGGTGATTGCCGTGCGTGAGCGGTCGGACTGGAAGCACTCTTTTACGGTCACGACGTTGGACTGCGAGTTCAGCACGCACGGTCCGTTCGCGCCGGACAACAATTTCGAGACGCGCTGGTCCGCGGTGAACGCGGAGCCGTCCTTGTGCGTGCCGGACGCGATCGTCACAAACAGGAGTTTGAACGTGTAAGAAATATCCTCTGTCCCGTTGTAGTTGCAGGCAAGGAGTTTGGTGAGCTTCCGGGTCTCAAGTTCCTGCAGGGACATGCCGTCGATCACGTCGTAGTTGGCACCCGGGCAAGTCATTTGCAAGTGTTGGGACACCTGGTACTTCATGTTTGCGATTTTTGAACCGTCACGCTCCCAGTCGCGCCTTGCGCAGACCGAGTAGTCATAACCGAAATCAAACGTGAGGGTTTCGCCCTTGCCCTTGACTTGATCCAGCGCGGGCATGACGTTGTCACAGGCGCTGGCCATGATCTTGAGTTGAGCGGGCATGATCTGGAGGGCGTTGGCTTCTGAAGATCCCGGTCCAAGCAGGATCGTCTTCGGGAACGAGACGTGTGAAAGGGCGGCGGCGATCTGGTTCGATGGAATCGCGTCAGCGCCCGTCAGGTCGAATTCCGCAAGTTGCAATCCAGCGGCTTCCGGTCCCATGGTCAATTGCGCGTCGCCGGCGGCCGGGATTTTTTTCACGGGCAGCGCGGTTTTCTCCTGGCCGCAGGCAGAGAGAAGAATGGACCCGGTCAGGAGTCCGGCGAGCGGATACAATTTGACATGCAAAGGGTTACGCATCCGGGAATCCTCCAAGGATCGTTGTCATTGCGGGGGAATTCAGGTCTGGTGAGGCACTGCTTTGATTTTACCTCATTCGCGGCGCACGTTCCAGCGGGCGCCGGGACGCATGGTCCACCAGCCGATCATGATGCCGCACCCCCAGAGGATCGAACCGTAAAATACCGAAAAAGCCGTGATTTTCGCGGCGCTTTGGGGTCCTCCCATGAGGATTGTCCAGCCAAAAGCCTGACGGTTGATGATGTCGACAAGAAGCCAACCGAGGAGCCAGCCGCAAAGGTTTCCCATGACAAGGCCAGCCGCGATCGAGAGAAAGACGTCTGCCGCCACCAGGCGCGCCATGCCTTGCCAGCTGGTGCCGAGGCGCCGGAGTGCCAGCCATTCGAGGCGACGGTTTGCCGTGGCTTGCGCGATTTGCACGACCAGCGCGATGCCGCCAAGGATTGCGGCAAGGAGTGTCAGGATTCCCGTGACCTGGAAAGTTTGTTCGAAAACAGCGAGGGCGTTTTCTTTCAATGCCTTGCTGGAACTGATATCGAGCGCGGCGGCAACGTCTGGCGCGCGCCGTGTCAACGCGGCCGTGAATTCCTGGGGCGAACGTCCGCCGGTATAAATCCTCAGGCTGTGACAACCATCAAGGCCGGTGGCAGCCTCCCAGAATTTCTTGCCCATGAAGAGCAAGCCGAGTTCGCTGCTGTAGTCCCGGACAATTGCGACGATTGTGCCGTTGACCGGCCCGCCGGGCGAGCGCCTCGCTGGCGAGGAACTTGTCACTGGAGTTCATGACCGATCGGATCATGTCGCGGTGAGACGCCCCCGGTTCACGCCGGAAAAATCCAGGAAGGATTTCGATTGGATCTCCGTGGCCGTCTGGAAGGGCGTCATCAATCGCTGCGACTTTGACCGTCGCGTTGTTGATCCGGCCGTCGTCGAGGAGGACACAGTCTGTCTGGACGGACATGGATGATCTCAATTGATCGTGCAAGGCCGCGGGAAGGCGCGGACGCGACTCCTGTCCGACCTGATGCCGTGGCAAGGCGATGGCTTCAGCCGTGAAGGAATGATCGAGCCAACGTGTCAAACTCGTGCGGAATCCGTCAACCATGACGGTGATTCCCGTGACAAGAGCAAGTCCCGTCGCAAGGGTCGCCACCGCGGCCTCCGGTTTGCGGCGCGCGCGCAAGTTCCTGCGCGACGAGATCGCGAGCGCGGGAAAGGCCGTCGCGGCACGACCGCGGGTGAAAAAACTCAGGACGCGAGCCATGGCCCACGCGACTGCCCGCGATGAGGCGAAGGCCAGGACGAATATGGCAAGCGCCGCGAGGTAACCGAAAACGGGCATGAGACGCCCAGCGGTTGAGGCGAGTCCGAGGGCACGCAAATCCAGCGGTGGGACCCACGGCGCCGCCACGAGAACCAACGCGGCCAGGAAGGCAGCAATCATGCGCGTCGCGACGGCGCGCGGAAGTCGCGGCATGAACCAGGTTTCAGGCCTGCGCCTTGCGGATTCGCGGGACTCAAACTCGCGAGACGAAAGGTCGCGGGGCTGGACATTCAGGAGATCACGCAGCATCGCGACCGACGACGCGAGATAGATGACATAACCGGCGGTCGCGGCGACGATGGCGGGAGTCAGAAGTTCGCGGCGCTCACTGGGCGTTGTCTGGGTGTAAAGGTTCCGGACCGTCGCCAGGACCTGGGCGCTGACGGCTTCTTCGAGAAAAATGCCGCCGGCGATACCCGCTGCCGCGCCGGCCAAGGCGATCAGGGATTGCTCGAGCAAGACCAGCGTAAGGATCTGCGGGCGAGTGGCTCCCAGTTGGCGCAAGACGGCGACAGAAGGACGCCGCAGCAGCATTTGCAAGGCGGCTGTGTTTCGCAGCAACAAACTGGCGACCATGATGGACATGAGTCCAAGAATCGACAGGTTCAACCGGTAACTGGCGGTCATGTTGACCAGAGCCGCGTTCTTCCCGAAACGTTCCTCAATCGCGTCAAAAATCTTTTCCGCGTCATCGGAATTCCAGCCGGGGGCCCCCGCCTCAATGAAATCAAAGCCCGGACTGGATTCTTTGACGCCGTTGGTCGCGGGCAGGTACTTCGCGGCGTCCGCGTGATCAATCAGGATGAAGGGTTCGGGACTGCCATCCACGACACCGACTGGAGTGATGCGCAACTGGCTGGATCGTGCCAGCAAGTCGCGCGTCACAACCGGCGCCGCGAGCGCGGCGTAGCCACCGTCGACGGCGACGATCCGCACGGGCGGGCCGGGGTTTTTCCATGCATTGCGCGATGCCTTGTTGCCCGGGGACCCGGTCCATACAAGATCGCTCATGAACGTCAGGACGCCGCGGCACTCGATTCCCTGGGAGAGCCAGGCTTCACAGGCATCAAGGCGCGCGGGATCGATGCGGCCGACGGGACTGCGCCAGGTTCGGGTGGGCGTTGCGGCGTCTCCCGGGGAGATCAGGGCGCGCGCCGGGGTGGAAGCCTCCTCGAGGCTGCGGAGTACCCGCAGGTTCGCGGAACTCATGGCGAGGAACATGGCGGTCCCCGCGGCGACGCCGAGGATGCTGGTCGCGGTCAGCAGTGGCGCCCGGAACCAAACCCGCAGGAAAATCCGGGACAACAAGGGGCCGGTTCGCATGCGGTTCAGCATAGCGCGCCGTCAAGAAGGGTCAATTTACCGGGCAGGCGGGCGGTGACCTCGGGGCTGTGTGTGGCAACGATCAGGGTAGCGCCGAGCGCCGTGGCCGTCTCGATGATGAGGTCCATGACGGCTGCGCCGGTGCGGGAGTCGAGGCTGCCGGTCGGTTCGTCGGCGAGGATGATTTTGGGGCCCAGGGCGACGGCCCGGGCAACCGCCACGCGCTGTTGCTCGCCGCCGCTCAGGTCGCCGGTGAGATGGTTGAGGCGATGGGCAAGGCCAAGTTTCTTTAACAGTTCTGAGGCCTTGGGTTCGCCCAGAGGTTCTCCCGCCAGCCAGAACGGGACCATGACATTCTCGAAGGCGGTCAGGTCACTGACCAGGTCGAAAAACTGGTGGATGAAACCGATCTGGCGCAGCCGGATTTGCGACAGCGCGGCATCTCCGAGCCCCGCGGTGTTGATGCCGGCAATTTCGAGGCGACCGGATGTCGGGGTGTCGAGGCAGCCAAGCAGGCTGAGCAGGGTGCTTTTTCCGGACCCGCTGCGTCCCGTCAGGGCGATGTGGGACCCGGCCGGGATGGAAAACGTGACCGGGCCAAGGGCGCGTGTGTCTCCGAAGGATTTGACAAGGTTTTCGGCGATGATCACGGCGACAAGGCCCCTCTTTTGATTGGCACATCCGGAGACTTTAACATAAGGACGGGGTGCCATGAACCGCTTGCCCCAACCATATTTCGAGACTCCCGCGATGGACGCTGACGAGTACCTGCGCCATCGGGACGAATGGGTCTTGCTGGACGTCAGGGCCCCGGGGGAATTCGCCTTGGGCCACATCCCTGGCGCGATATCCTGTCCGGTTCTCGAGGACGACGAACGCCACAGGGTTGGTTTGACCTACAAACAGCAAGGCCAGCAAGCGGCGATCGACCTTGGCGCGGAACTGGTCTGGAGCATACGCGGTGACCGCGCCGCGGCGTGGGTCAAGGCCGCTGGTTTGAAAACTGGCGGCCGGATCCTGGTCTCGTGTTGGCGCGGGGGATTGCGCTCGCAGTTGGCCGCGTCATGGGTGCTTGAACGGGTACGTGAATGTGTGCGCGAGGCGCCGGGGCCAGAGGCCGGGATTGAGGTGGCGCGCCTGGCTGGCGGTTATAAGAATTTGCGTGGCAAGTTGATGGAACGGATCGCCGCGCCCCACAGGATGCATGTTCTGGCCGGGATGACCGGTTCTGGAAAAACGATCCTCCTCCATGAATTGTTGGCGGACCCTGATTTTGAGAGCGCCAGGGTCATTGACCTCGAGGGGCTGGCGCGCCATCGCGGAAGCTCCTTCGGTCACGCGGTTGGTCCGGGTGGCAACAGGTTGCCCCAGCCTTCGCAGCAGGAATTTGAGAACGCCCTTGGCCTCGGGTTGATGGCGGGCGCCCGTGGCCCGCTGGTGGTTGAGGATGAAAGTTACCTGATCGGCCGGATCAGTGTTCCCCAGGTCTTCCGGGAGCAGATGCGCGCGGCGCCTGTGGTCGTGGTCGAGACACCAATCGGGGAACGCGCCCGGTCGATTTTCGAGGATTACGTGACCCGGCCGCTGGATGATGGTTGCGCCGTCGAACCGCTGTGGGACATCCTCGCGGGCAATGTCTCGGCCCTTGAGCGTCGCCTTGGCGGTAAAGAAACTTCCGACGCGCTCAAGTTGTTGGGAAAAGGGCGTTTGTTGCCCCGTGACTTCGACGCGCAAGCGCCCTGGATTGTTTTCCTGCTGGAGAGATATTACGACCGGGCTTACGCGAGGTCGACGCAACTTGATGACAGAAATGTGGTCTTCCGTGGCGATCGCCGCGCCTGCCATGAATTCCTGGGGAATCAGAAATGACGGAAATCAAACTCACTCAAACGGTTCAAAAAGGTGGATGCGCCGCGAAATTGCCAGCGGGCACCCTGCGCGAAGTCCTGGCTGGACTCAAGCAATCGCGTCCGGCGGAGTTGCTGGTCGGCCACGAGACGATGGACGACGCCTGTTTGTGGGACCTCGGTGACGGACGCTTGCTGGTGCAGACCCTCGATTTTTTCACCCCGATTGTCGATGACCCGTTTGAGTTCGGGGCCATCGCCGCGGCGAATTCCATCAGCGATGTTTACGCGATGGGCGGCAAGCCGGTCACGGCGATGACGATCCTCGCGTTTCCGGGCAGCACGTTGCCGCTGGAAGTGATCCGGCCACTCATGGACGGCGCGATGTCGGTCCTGAATCGCGCCGGAGTCGCGTTGGCAGGCGGCCATACGATCGATGACGACACCCTCAAGATGGGTTTTTCCGTGACAGGCTTTGTGAACAAGGGGCGCCACTGGACCAATGCTGGCGCAAAGCCGGGCGATGTCCTGATCCTGACCAAGGGCCTCGGGACTGGCACGATTTGCGCGGCCCTGAAGAAGGGCGACGCGAGTGGCATCCAGTCCGCGATCGCGAGCATGACGACGATCAATGACGTGATTGACGCGCTCGCGCCGTTTGACATTCACGCCGCGACGGACATCACCGGTTTCGGGCTGGCGGGCCACGCTGTGCAGATGGCCGAGGCCAGTGGCTGTGGATTTTTGATCATTCCTGAATCTTTGCCTACACTTGAAGGTGCGCTTGCGTGCCTCGAGGCAGGGCACTTGACGCGTGCCCATTCAACCAACGAAGCCTACGTGAAGGGTCGGGTTGAGTGGCAGTTCGAATGGCCGGAGACGCGCCGCAAGATTGTGGTGGATCCGCAAACTTCGGGCGGGCTTCTCTTGTCCTTGCCCGCGTGTCAGGCGCAGGAGGCGTTGAAGGCGATCACGTCGTGCGGTTTCACCAAGGCCGCGGTGATCGGCGATGTGGTTGACGGCAGTCGCATGAATGACGGAATTCGCATCTCTTTTTCCCGGAAGACCTGATGTGTCAGGGCCTCCGGCAAGTTTCGGAGGCTGCCTCGCATGGGCAAGGTTTGTCCGATCGCAGAACGCGGACTCGGCCGCGGTGCCATGAAGTCCCAGTTCGGCCTGTCCCACGCCCTGTGCTCGACGCAGAGCGCGGGCGGATTCAACGGGCAACCAGTTGGTGGTTGGCTGGTCGGATTGAACGGCCAGCACTGGGGCGAGGATTTCCGGATCTGCGAAGGCAGCCATGCCATTGGTTCTGCCTTTACCTCGAACATCTGCCTCACACATCCGGGCATCTCGGCCCGTCACGCTGAAATTTCAATTGACTCCGGCGCCGCCAGCATTCGCGACCTCGGCGCGCGTGAGGGTATTCTTGTCAACGGCCAGAAAGTCTCGTCGGCGCAGATACTCGACGGGGACGAGATCTCGTTCGGGGCAGCGCGGTTTGTGTTCCGGACGTCGACCCGCAGGGAGCCCGGTTATCGTCCGACGTTGCGCCCGCGTCCTGAATCGTCCGCCTTCCGGAACGAAACGCCAAAACGGGTCTGCATGGCGTGGCTCGTCGGGCAATACGGTCCTTACACCGGTCAGGATTTCCGTCTCGTGACCGGGGCGAATTTTTTCGGGAGTGACGAAGGGCTCGAGATCTCGCTTGTCGACTCGAAGCTGGCCCCGAGGGCAGGTTATTTCGCCGTGGATGCCGGTGAGTGCGTCTTGATCATCGGGGGGAACGGAAGTTCGTCACGCAGGCCTTTACTGGATTCTGACGAAGTGCAGACCGGCAGTCATGGATTTTACGTGAAAATCATTTAGGACAGAATCATGGACCCAGTCCGGTTTCGTTCCTTGATTCCGACCTTGATTCCGAGGATTGTTGTCCTTGGCGCGATGGCGGCCATCCCCACGCTGACCCTGCCGCGCACGGCATTGTCCGCCGGCAAGACGGTTGTCGTCCGCGCGGTCGAGGCGACGGATGATTTCAAGTTGCGGATCTACAGCCGCGTCTTTGAATCCGAGAACAAAATTTCCTATCCGGTCACCACCATGGACCGCGAGGCGTTCAGCCTGGAGCTGGGACGCGAAGGGAAGCAGATTCTCAAGCCTGAGTCATTGGCCACTTTTGGGGCGACCTCTGGCGGATCTGGTCAATCCCGGTCCCGCCGCCTGGTCATCGCCGTGCCTGTCGCGACCGACGTACCGCCAGCCTTCCTGAAGGAATTCCAGCAAACGATCGCCGAGAACCTGCCGGCAACTCGTAGTGAGTTTTTCTCGCTGGTGTCCGTCACCAGCGCGGGTGTCAACGAACTGGCAGCGACGACTCCGGG
This sequence comes from bacterium, assembly GCA_010029825.1. Taxonomy (GTDB): domain Bacteria; phylum Bdellovibrionota_B; class Oligoflexia; order Oligoflexales; family RGVZ01; genus RGVZ01. The sequence goes on from RGVZ01000109.1 coordinate 8,929, forward strand.
CGAGTCGGACAATTTCAGGGCTTTCCAGCGAACGCTTCTCGACGCGAAGCCATCTGGCACGGCGGCGGGAATCCATGAGCCTGTTTGCTTCGCCGCTGACAAGTTCGAGGAGTGGGCTCGTTACGCGGAGAAACCCGGAGAGCAGAAGGCCCTGATCGCGCTGGGCAGCCAGTCCGTTTCGTCGCGCGACGAGTTGCGCAGGCTTGAGAAGTGCCTTGCTCGACTCGGTCGCCAGTCAGTGCCGGTTTATCTGCTCAGCGCGACTGCCGTTTCCGGCGGCAGCGTCAGCGCTGTCGAAACATTCGAAAAACCGGGGATTCTTTCTGGCGGTTTTGTCCAGAGGGTGTCTTCGCGCGTGGATCTTTTTCCCGCGTTGCTCAATGCCCTGGCAAACTTGAATGAGGAATATGTCGCCACGTTCAACCTCTATCCCCTTGTCGGCACCTGGGATGGACGCAACGCGATCGCGGTCGACGGACAGTCCATTTTCAAGCTGGCCGTCACTTACCACGGCGAGACTGTGTCGACGGGCGCATTGTCCGTTCCTGTGCCGCAAGCCTGGCGTGACAGCCTGGCGCAGATGGACAAGTCCCGGGAACCCGCCGAAAAACTTTACCGCGCGATCCTCGGACTGAGCCCGACAGAGAGAATGGTCGCCCTGTGCCTGGCCGCGGTGCTGCTTGGTACCGCGGTATTCCTGGTCCGGTACCTGTGGCTCTCTTTGCGGCTCGCGTTACGGACCGTGCGGTGCAGGACATGTGGCCTTCGCGTGAAGACCAGTTTCAGCAATTGCCCTTATCGTGACGACAACCTTGTGGGCTGGCTCTCCGTCCTTGGCGGGCCTGGCATCGGCATGGTCCTTCCGGTCAGGCAAGGTAAGAACCTGATCGGGTCCGGATCGAGCTGCGGAATCCATCTGGAAGGTCCAAAGATCAAGCGCAAGCATGCTGAAATGATTGTCGAAAATGGCAAGGCTCAACTGCGCTTGCTGCATGCCGCTGACAACAGGAAGTCGGTGGACCGCGTGAATGGCTTCCCGTTGTCGGAGCCCCGCCTCATTTGCAGCGGCGATGTCCTGAAGCTGGGAACGGTCCATCTGAGATTCGAGGCTAAAACCGGCCCGGGGTGACTTGTGGCAGACCGTGTGTCCATCCGTTTTGTCTCAGGTCCTCTCAGCGGGCAGGCGTTTTCCATCGGACCGGGAGAACTTTTTTACATCGGATCAGACACTGATTGCGGCGCCCTTGTGCCGGGTGACCCCACAGTGGCTGGCAAACACGTATGCATTTACTACCGGGCGCCCGGAAAGATCCTGATCAAGGATCTTGGTTCCAGTTCTGGCAGCCGGCTCAATGGCAAGACGCTGGGCAGGACTTCGAAACTCCGGGCCGGCGATCGTGTCACGGTCGGAATGACGTCGACATTTCAGTGCAGCGTCTGGGATCCTTTGCAACCCAGCCGGATGACGATGGCGCTCAAGCGGGGGCTGTCTTCGATGAATCGCATCCGCTACCCGAAAATTGCAGGCTTGTCGTGGCACCCGGGAAATCGATTGCGGACCGCGTCCGCGGGTGTCATGGCAGGATTGACGCTGGCGCTCGGTGTGTTCACCGCGACGGGAATCCTTGAAAACCGTCATGGCGCCCGGGGCGTGGGCGGCGGGGACATTGGAGCGAAGGTGGAGCTTCGCGCGCTGACGCCGGTTGTTACGGGTGACACAGCCGCGCAACCCGGCAAAGGCGCGGCACCGCGTGATGATGAGCCACGACGCATCGAGCTGGACCGGGATTTCATCCGGGACGAGATCGTCAATATTTCCGTGCGATTTGGCGAGACGCCGCCGTCCGCGATGGACCAGAAATTCCTGGACAAGGTCCAGGGTTGGATTTCGCGGTTCACTTCCCGGGGATACCACCGTGAACTGCTGCGGAGGCGTGAGCAGTACGCCGGACCGATCGAGACGGCTTTGCGTTCACAGAACTTGCCAGTGGAACTTGGTTATCTCGTGTGGATCGAATCCGCTTATGACATCAAAGCTCTTTCCCCGGCGGGCGCGCGCGGGCTCTGGCAATTGATGCCGGCAACGGCCCGTGAATACGGGTTGCAGGTCGATCCAGCCCGCAAGGTCGATGAACGCATGGACCCGGGGAAAAGTTCCATGGCCGCCGCGGCGTACTTGAATGTCCTGATGCGCATGTTTGGCAGTCAACGCTATCTGCTGGCGATCGCCTCTTACAACACCGGCCAGAATCGTGTTCAGCGTTTTCAAATCGCGACGACGATCAAACGTTCCCGCGTCGCGGATTTTTGGCATCTTGTGGACCAGTTGCCGGCCGAGACGGTTGATTACGTCCCGAAGTTCCTGGCGGCCGTGATTGTCGCCCGCAATCCGGACCGGTTCTAGATGAGGAAGCAAATCACGGCGACGAGCGTCGGCGGAATCGCGGCCACCAGAAGTTTCAAGGGCTCTATGCCAGCGGCGCCAAAGTGATTTTTCAAGATGGCGTAGCCAGCCGGATTTGGCGCGTTGGCGATCACCGTGAGCCCGCCACCGGTAACGGCTCCGGCAACCACCGCGTATTTCGCGCCAGGTCCGAGCGTCTCAACTTGTGATGCCAGATAGGTGAGCGCGGCATTGTCCGTGATGGCAGTCAACGCCGTCGCTCCCCAAAACAGGGCGGTGTCGCTGGCGTTTTCCAGCAATGGACGAAGCCACCACTCCTGCCCCTTGCCCAGGGTGACGAGGCCTGCCAGGAAGAATGCGACCAGGAGGCTTTCGCGCAGGCGCAACGGTTCCTGGTATTCGCGCGTGATCTCGGTGATCCCGAGGAACAAGAGCAAGAGTCCCGCAAATACAGTCATGTGGTGCGCGTAAACGACGATCGCGGTCAGGACAGCGAAATGGATCACGACCAGCCAGGCTGGCGGGGTGGTTGCCCGGGATTTGCCCTTCGTGACTCCCGGTCGCGGCATCTTTGAGAGATCACGCCAGAACGCGAGGGTCAGGAGGATCGCGTTGAGACAAACTCCAACAAGCGCCCGCCAACCGAAGTTGGCCATCATGAACGACAGGTCCCAGCCCCAATTTCCGGCGACCATGACCACGGGGGGCGCGGCGAATGGGGTGAGCACACCACCGATCGAGACGTTGACGAACAGCAGTCCGAGGACTCCGTACTTCAACCGGGGCGAGCACTTGTGGCGGAATATCCGTTGCTGCAGGATGATCGCCGTCAATGTCATCGCGGCTGGCTCGGTGATGAAGCTGCCGGCAAGCGGCCCGGCGACCATGACGGTCATGAAAAATGGGATCGCTCCCGCGAGGCCTGTTCCGCGAGCGACGATCGACGCGACGCGGTCCATCAAGGCGGATGTCGCGCCGAGCACCGGTCTGGTCGCCGCGACCACCATGATCGCGAAGACGAAGGCCGGTTCCGTGAATTTCAATCCTTCAAGGAAAGCGATCGCGTTGGCGGACCCTTCGAGCAGTCCGAAAGACACAAGGAAAATTCCCGCCCAGACACCGAAGACGACTTCGACCTCGCCAAGAAAATGCAGGAAGTTCTCGGCGATACTGCCTTCATGATAACGGGCGGCGACCCGGTTGAACCAGCCCGTGGCGAAGGTATGGATCAGCGCGCAAGAGAAGAATACGGTTGCGAGGATCTCGATGTTGTGGTGAAGCTGGACCAAGATGATTCCTTTGGTATTTGTCAATTATTCCCGTATTCCATGCCACGTACAAGAGAGGTGAATGACCATGGCCCTGACTCCGTCGACGATGCTGGCGCTCGGCACCAAAGCACCGGATTTCAAACTGCCGGATACAGAGGGTCGCCTGGTCAGCCTGGGTGAGTTCCGGTCAAGTCCGGCCCTGCTTGTCATGTTCATTTGTAACCATTGCCCGTATGTGAAGCATATCCGCGAAGGCCTTGCGGAAATGTGCCGCGACTTGTCCGCGATGGGAGTCGGCATTGTCGGGATCATGTCCAACGATGTCGCGAAATATCCGGACGACCGGCCGGAGCTCATGAAAACCGAGAAGGAATCGGCTGGCTGGAACTTCCCGTACTTGTATGACGAGACCCAGGCCGTGGCGAGGGTGTACCATGCCGCGTGCACGCCTGACTTTTTCTTGTTTGACGGATCGCGGAGCCTCGTTTACCGCGGACAGATGGACGATAGCCGTCCCGGTAACGGTAAACCGGTGACTGGCAGTGACCTGCGAGCCGCGGTCGCGAAAGTTCTGGCCGGCGAGGCCGTGGATCCCGGGCAGAAGCCGTCAATCGGTTGCAACATTAAGTGGAAGTGAACTGCTCTACTTGACTGCGCCTCACGCGGCCAATGCCAAATGCTGAAGCGGCCATCCCCCTTGCGCGCCGCCTGCGCCGTCCGGAATTCCCCGCCGCCGGCGCCGTTTTCCGTGTAATTTCATTTCGATCAGGGCATTGTGCGCGCAGACGTAAAGATCGAGGCGGCATTGCAGGCGGTCGACGCGCTTGGTCGTGCACCACGTCCGCCGCGAAAGGCACTTGATGTTGTCGCGGATCATCGCGCACGTGTGATTCAGCGCAAACAGCGGATCCCAGCCGCCGGCCTTA
>RGVZ01000110.1 GCA_010029825.1 bacterium
CTTACGCAGTCGCCTTCGCTTGGTCCGCTCAGCCACGTCGCTTACGCAGTCGCCTTCGCTTGGTCCGCTCAGCCACGTCGCTTACGCGCCCGGCTTCGCTCCTTCGCTTGGTCCGCTCAGCCACGTCGCTTACGCGCCCGGCTTCGCTACAGCCGGTGCCAACGCCAGCTTAATCTCACCGAGGCCTGCCACGTTATACTCCACAATCAGCGGATAGTCGTTCTTCAAATACAGACTAATATCCGAACACAAGCTCGTACACTTAGTGAACAGCACCAGATGCTTCAGCAGAAAACTGCCCTGGACAATCTCCGAATCCGAGATCTTCTGGGTCAGCCCATTCTGCCCAATGCTGAACACCGTCTCCTGCTCGGCATAGTCGCCATTACAGCGGAACACCAGCTCGTGTGCGGCCGATTGAATCTCCACCTTCTCACCCAGCCCGTGCATGTCGCGCACAATCTTCTGGAAATCAACCGCGGGCATCGTAATGATAGATGGAAACTGAACTGGCGGAATCGGAATCGGGTTAACATCTAGCTCAATCAGGTTCATGGCGAACGTGGTGGTCATCTGCTTCTCACCGTTCTGAATCTCAATTCCCAGCTTTGTCGTGTCCGAACGACGCATAGAGAGAACCAGACTGTCGGTGTTGGACATCGTCTTTACGAGCTTGAAGAAGTTGATCATATTGATGCCGAGCACCTGGCGCTTCGGGCAGAAGAACTCGTCGAACCGGTCGGCCTGGAGTCGCAGATGTACCAGAATCGCGTGCGTACCGTCCATCGCCATGATCTTCAGACCGGCACTGTCAATCTCCAGGTTCGCATCAGTCAGGATATCCTTCAGAGCCTCGGTCAGCGTCCGGAAGGGCGCGGCCTTGACGGTGCGGATGCGAAACAGGTAGTCGGCGCCAGCTCCAGCTCCTGCGGCCATTATCTACTCAGGGACCAGAGGCGGCTGCTTTAGATTTTGCCGCGTTTGTTTGTTGTGCGACGGCGACTGCTCCGAGTCTGCTTGTAGCCCATATAAGCGGCAACAGGCATCAGGCGCATGCCGTTTGCGACAAAGGCGCCCATGACGGAGGGTGGTGGTGCCATCCAACCACCGGCCTGGCGGGGGAGCGGAGCACGGGCCCAGGTGGCGTTCGTGGTGGCCAGACCCACGCCAGTAGGATCGGCACTGGTGCGCATCGTAGCTGCTCCCGGCTGGTAATAAGCCAGCGGCATGGGGGTCGCGCCCCCCTTCTGTGTTCGTCTGCGACTGCGCTGGCTCTTCCGCACCATTTTAGTTCGCTTCCTACTGAGCGCGCGGATTTTACGACTGCCACCAACAGTCACAGGATAGACCCTCCGAAGAAGATTCCGTAGGCGTCGCATGTAGGCAGATGTGCCGGTGAAAAATCCCTTCGGGCCTACTGCAGCTATCTCCGCTGTTAGCGCAGAGGCTGTCGAGCCATCAAACAGACGCGGTTCTGATTCTCGCCACGCCTTGAAAGCAGTCCATGCAGCTCTAGCATCTGTTCCCTGATTTAGAATCATTGTTAGCGTATCTGCCCGTGAGCTGTTTGCAGAAGGCAGAGTAGGTGCGCCATACATCTGCCGGAACAGATCTATGTGATTTTTGATGGTGCGTCGGTAGGTTTCCTTGGATTCACCCGTAAACCAACCGCGCCGACGCGGCGGCAGAGGGTCAATTAACGCGCGAACCGCTGGGCGCTGCTTCAGATTTTCTGCCAAAATATCGGCATACTTTCCTTTCAGGCTGTCGACCTGTTGAAACAGCTGATTTGGGTCGACCGTGTTTGCTGCTACCGCAAGAGCCGCTACATTCGCCGCTAGTCGCCTCCTCCTGCCCGTATTGTTGGTGGCAGCCGGCTGTACGATAGACTCCTCTGCGGCCGCTCTGGTGGTTACTGCCGCAACTGCGGTGGCACTGGGGCCCGCCCGCACCTGTGCGACAACATGATAAAACAGGCGCAGCTGTGTATCTCGTCTATCGCGGTCTGCGACGGTTGCGCTCCGCATAGCAAGAATATCGGTGTACCACTCTGCGAGCACTCCCGCCAGCCATGTAGTAATCTGCTCACGGGATCTCCATTCTGGATACATCGCTTCAGCTGCAGGAGATAGGCGCGGAATCTCCTGTGAAAGAGAGACTAGGAGCTGTGGACAGGGGAACTTTCGGCTGCGATAGCCCTGGACCACAAAGAAATCCGGCTTCGCAAGCGATGTTGGAATTAGATTTGATGAAATCCATACTGGCAGTTCAAAGAGCTCAGGCTCACCACTTTCCCTAGCAATCCTGTTGTACTTGTCCAGTACCGCGTCGATGGTTGCTCCGGCCGGTAGAATAACTATATACTGACTATCTTTCGACGCGCTCTGTAAAAAAAACGACGCATTGGTCGCAAGCACAAATATCTTTTGTTCAAACGACATATTTTCTGGTGTTTCTACGAATTTATTGTACCATTCAAGGCGATATAGAAAGTGGTCATATGTCGCAGGCTCTTTGAAGAACACTGGAATATATCGCTCAGACTGCGAAGAGGGGTTGAACAATATCAAATCGCGGTCTAGCTTGTCGGGCTGCGAGAGTTCGGTTAGTATCTTCTCGGCGCTGTCAGGGGGCGTCCCTGTTAGAAGACCAACCACTACGGCAGGGTCATCGTTCTGTGCCATAAGTCGCTTTATCTCTTGAAAGTTCTCGGCTGGAGTAGCATTGGGTCGCAGATTACGCAGGATCCTTACAACAGCCTGCGGCGTGGTTTCGTTGTGGATACCGACCACCTCAATGATAGATGGTTCCGTTCCGGTAAACGGCGGCCAATCCCCTTTTATTGTGAGATACTTATCCTGTAGCGCAAACAGCTTCAGAAAGAGTGTTAGAATCAGCGGCTCGGGATACTCGAGTAGTTTGTCGAATAAGACATTGTTTTTTAGCAGGGCTGTTCGTACATCTAAGATATTAGATGCTGCTGCTGCCGCTGCGTAATCGTCATAGAGACGTAGAAGTGCTGACCTGTAAGGGGCAAGCTGTGGGTTAGCGTCAATTAATGCGGCTGGGTCTTTTGCCGGCGGCGGGAGCAGGGGTGGTGCTGGGACTGGCCCTGCTGATGTTTGGGGTGCTCCGGTATTGAGTCCCGATGACGGTGGTTGCGGCGGCACCGACACCGACATTCCTTACAGGACGCGTCGCTTTTTCTGCGTGCGCGTGCGCCTGATTATCGCCTCCACGTCGCGCCCACATCGGTCGGCAGCAGCATGCGGAGAGACAGCACCGGTATAGGGCAGCTCCACAAGGCGCTCCACACGCAGGCGACCGCTCGGCGATAGGTGGCCCTCCACAAGAAAACCCGCGAGGTTCTCCAGACGACCGTGGGGGCGGCGGTGCGGTGCGATGGCCGACCATACCTCATCCCGCAAGAAGGAGCCGTGCGCCACTGCCACGATGTCGGTTTCGCAGCGCGTTGCAAGATTCCGCAGAAACAGTCGCCAGCTAGGGCGGCAGCGACGGGCTGTGCTGCGTCTACCGGGTGTGTTTTCGGGTATCTCACCGTGCTCCATGATATGCGGCAGCGTTGTGATAGAGCGCCCCGGAAACAGCAACGCGGCCGTGGTGGCAGCACGGCGGAGGCCCGATGAGGCGATGAGGGCGCTGGCCGTCGGGAATCCTTCGGATGCGAGGCGGCGTCTGAGTGCGGGGCCGTAGGCGCGGGCCATCGTGCGACCCACCTCCGACAGTGCCGGATCGCGAACGCGCTGACTGGCCGCCACAAGCGGGTGTGCCGGATCGTGAGAACCGGCTACCGCGCGCATATGATTTGCGCAGGACTTGCTGTGGCGTAGCAGCACCAGGCGAATGGGGCGGCCGGCCGCTGACATCCCTCCTCTGTTCGCACTTTCCCTTTTTTGGCGTGGGTGCACCCCCGCAAACTTGACCCGCGGGCAGGCGTGTACCCCTACCCAGCCCCTCAACGACGATGGCCGCCACGATGACGACTGCTTCTGATGCTGCTGCTGCTTACAAGAAGCTCTCCCAGCGGGAGCACATTCTCCAGCTGCCCGATACCTACATCGGCTCCCGCGATGCGCACCGAGAGAGTCGATGGGTATGGGAGCCGACCGAGGGGCGAATGCTGTGGCGGGAGCTGGACTTCAACCCCGGCCTCTTCAAGATCTTTGACGAACTGATTGTAAATGCGCTGGACCACGTGGTGCGGCAGAAGGAGGCGGCCGACAAGACCCGACGGGTGACGCAGATTGTAGCAACGATTACGCCTACCGCTCTGCGCATCTACAACGACGGCGAGGGGATTCCCGTGTCGCTCCATCCGGAATACAAGGTGATGGTTCCCGAGCTGATCTTCGGGCATCTGCTCACCTCCTCCAACTACGACGAGGAGGCCGAGAAGGTGGTGGGCGGTAAGAACGGCTACGGTGCGAAGCTGACGAACATCTACAGCCGTGAGTTCACCGTGCGCACTTACGATGGGCGGACTCTCTACGAGCAGCGGTTCACGGATAACATGGCCACCGTGGGGACGCCAACGATGCGCAAGCCGACCGCGGCGGCGAAGGCCACTCTGCGACAGTACACCGAAATCACGTCAGTGCCGGATATCGGACGCTTCTTCCCCGGCGCAACGGAGATTCCGGCCGACATGCTGGCGGTTCTGCGTACTCGGGTGGTAGATGCAGCTGCGCTGGCGGCGGCGCACGGCTGTCGGGTCTATCTCGGTGACTCCCTCGAGGCAGGAGCGATGGCGGCGGCGCTGCCGGTCGCATCGTTTGAAGAGTATGTGCGTCTCTTCACGGAGGCAGAGGGGGTGCCGGTGTTTTACGAGCGCTGCGGGCCGCGCTGGGAGGTGGCTGCGGTGTTGACGCGGCATCTCCACGCCGACGCGCTGCCGGATGACCGACACATCTCGTTCGTCAACGGCATCTTCACACGGCGCGGTGGCAAGCATGTGGAGGCCGTGGCGCGGGGCGTGCTGGGTGCCTTCTGCGAGGGGCCTGGCAAGAAGCTGGATCTGAAGCCGGCACAGCTGAAAGACGCGGTCACCTTCTTTGTGAACGCGACAATTGTGAATCCGAGCTTCGACAGCCAGACAAAGGAGACTCTCACCACGCCCGCGGCCAAGTTCGGCAGCAAGTTCGAGGTGTCGGAGGCGTTTGTGAAGCGGCTAGCCAAGGAGGGTGGTCTGCTCGAGGAGGCGCAGGCGGTGCTAGATAGCCGGCTCGCACGGGAGGCCAAGAAGGTGGATGGGCGCAAGACGGCAACGGTGCGTGGCATTCCAAAGCTGGAGGACGCAACGTGGGCTGGGACTGCCAAGTCCGCGGAGTGTACGCTGATTCTGACTGAGGGAGATTCCGCCGCCGCGATGGCGATTGCGGGCCTCAAGGTGGTGGGGCGCGAACGCTACGGTGTCTTCCCGCTCAAGGGAAAGATACTGAATGTGCGCGATGCGACCGCCACGGAGAAGACCAACAACACGGAGCTGACGAACATCAAGCGGATCCTCGGCCTCGTCGCGGGCACCAAGTACAAGGACCTGAAGTCGCTGCGCTACGGCCGCGTGATGATTATGACCGACCAGGATGTAGATGGGTCACACATCAAGGGGCTGCTCATCAACATGTTTGATGCAGAGTGGCCAGAGCTGCTTCGGATGCCATTCCTGTCGTGTATGATGACGCCGCTGCTGAAGGCGACACGGGGCGGGACACTGCGGGCTTTCTATTCGGCCACCGAATACGAGAAGTGGCTGGAGACGGCGGAGGCGGCGGGGGGGCGCGGCTGGCACGTGAAGTACTACAAGGGACTCGGAACCAGCACGGCGGCGGAGGCACGGGAGTACTTTACCTCCATGAACACCGTGCGCTTCATGTGGGACGATGCGGCACCAGAGACGATTGACATGGCGTTCAGCGAGAAGCGTGCGGATGACAGGAAGGCCTGGCTGGAGACCTACGACCGCGACCGGGTGCTAGAGGTGCCGGCGGGAGGAGCGGATGTTACATACACGCGGTTCATCAATGACGAGCTCATTCACTTCTCGATTGCTAGCAATCATCGGGGTATTCCGCACGTGATGGATGGGCTGAAGCCATCGCTGCGGAAGATTCTGTGGGCGGCACGGAAGCGTAATCTGGTGTCTGAAATCAAGGTGGCGCAGCTGGCGGGGTACGTGTCGGAGAACGCGGCCTACCATCACGGTGAGGCGTCGTTGATGGCGGCGATTGTTGGTATGGCACAGAACTTCGTGGGGGCGAACAACATCAATTTGCTGGCGCCGAACGGGCAGTTCGGGACACGGCTGGAGGGTGGCAAAGATTCAGCCGCGCCGAGGTATATCTTCACGGCACTGGAGCCGATTGTGGGAACGATGCTGTCGCGGGCGGATGATCCTGCACTGCGATGGGTGGAGGATGATGGGGCACGGGTAGAGCCGGAGTACTACATGCCGGTAATTCCGCTGCTGTTGGCGAACGGCACGGAGGGGAGTATCGGCACGGGCTATTCGTCTTACGTGCCACCGTTCTCGCCGCGGGAGATTGTGGCGGCACTGCGGGGACGGCTGACGGAGGCGGTGAGCGATCTTGGTGGTACGCGACTGGTGCCGTGGTGGGACGGATTCCGGGGGACGGTGACGATGTCGCCAGACGGAAAGCGGGTGACGACGCGGGGAATCTATCAGTTCTTTGACGACGAGGGCTGCCGGGTGCGCGTGACGGAGCTGCCGGTGGGTGTCTGGACAAAGGACTACAAGGCGTTCCTGGAGAAGATGCTGGCAGCGGGAGAGGGCACGGGGGCTAAGGGAAAGACCAGTGTGGGTGCTGCGAAGGGGGCCGCAACTAAAAAGAAGACTTCTGCCGGTGCGGGTGCCGATACTGCATCCACAGCCTCTGGAGTCCGGCTCCTGCGCGATTACCAGGAGAACTATAACGACGTGGATGTGGAGTTTGTGCTGACGCTGGAGCCGGAATACTATCATGAGGCGCGTACCTTCCCGGCGGAATTTGAGAAGAAGTTTAAGTTGACGAAGTCGCATGCGCTGACGAACATGGTGGCGTTCAACACGGATGGGCGACTCCAGCGGTTTGGGTCGGTGGGGGCGATTCTGGAGGCGTTCTACGGAACGCGCTTGGGTGGCTATGTGGCACGCAAGACGAACGAGCTGGCACGGATGGATGCGGAGATTGTGGAGCTGGATGCGCGGGTGCGGTTCGTGCGGGCAGTGGTGTCGGGGGCGCTGGTGGTGGCGAACGCGGAGGATGAGACGCTATTGGCCGGCCTGAAGGGGCTGGGGCTGCCGGCGCTGTCGGGGGGCGGGGCGGACGACCTGCGCGGATACGAGTATCTGTTGCGTATGCGCGTGGATCGGTTGAAGGCTGCTGCGGTGGCAGAGCTGGAGGCGGAGTTGGTGGCGGCACGGGCGGCACGGGCAGCGCTGGCGGAGAGAACGCCAGAGCAGCTGTGGCTGTCAGACCTTGCGGTGTTTGAGGCGGCGTACGAGGAGTTCGTGGCAGCGCGGGGGGCGGCACGGGCGGCTGTGGCGGCAGGTGCAGGGGCGGCTGCTCCAAAGAAGAAGCGGGTGGGTGCGAAGAAGAGCACGGCGGTTTAGCGGTAGTGGGTAGTATTTCTGTTTTTGGCTGCGCCGCGGCGGCGACGGATTGTGCGGCGGCGGCGGCCGCCGCCCCGGAAGGCCTCGTCGCCAAAGCCATTAACAGAGCCAGCGGGGACGCCCCCACCACCACCAGGGCCGGCGGCGAGGTTGCTTAAGATAGAAGCCTCGCTATCACGTCGCGAACGCTCAGGGCCGGCGGGCGGGAAGGGCTGGACGCGGGCGGCGCGGCCGAGGATTAAGCCGGCCGGGGGCATGGTGCCCCCACCACCACCTGCAGGGCCCGCGCCAGCAGGAGCAGGGGGGATTCCATACTGATCATTCAAATCATTTGCTATTATACTAAGAGCAGTTATCATCTGTTGCAGTGTGCGTCGTTGTGGCACTGCCATCTCTCTACCCCCCTCACAGATATTCCACGGCCGGCGGCGCCGGAATCCCTGCGACATACCAGGCAGGCCGGGACGCATCCAGCTGAATGAGGGCCCCGCCCTGGCTCGCGCTGAACGCCTCCGTCAGAAACATCGCTTGTAGTGCCATCAGCACGAACAGCAGTACAAGGAGTGTCGCGACACGCATATCTAACGACGCCGGCGGTTTTTCAGGGTGCGGCGACGGCGACCACCCGTAGTGGCAAGTCTTTCTGACATTAATTGGGCTGCCGCGTGTGCAGCCTCAGGAGTGTATTCAGAACCTTCCGCTATTGATGCCCGCAGTAGAGTATTCAGATTAACACCACGAGGAGGGGCTCGTTTTTTCGCTGAAGCACGGGCGACATTTTCTAGGGTCGCACCGTATTTTGCGGCCACACCGCTTACTATACCGACACGATGTGGAGAGGCGGTGTTACGCACTGTGCTAGCCGCATGTCGACGCCAGATATTTTCTGATGGAACTCCTGCTGCTGCGGCTGCTGCTCTTTCTTCTTCTCGTATGGTCCTAGGGTCAATTGGACGCTCCTGTACTATCTCTGCTATACGAACGCCACGAGGGAACCAACCGCCTGCCGTGCGGAGTTCGGTCCGGTAAGCTTTAATGAACGGTGGGGCTGCAGTTATATAGGCGATGGTCCACCCATCTCCTGTCTCGGTATAGAATGACACCGCACCGCGATAAATGCCCCTCGCAGCTACATGTGATAGTACAGATGTTGCTTCTGCAACGGCACTGGCGGTATCATGCGAAATCTTTACAAATCCAACTTTCTTATCTTTTGGCAAAGTCGCCAGGCGTGCGCGCTCTTCTTCTGTTAAGCGTGGCACTGGTCCCCTAGCTGGTGCTGTCATTTTCCCTACCGGAAGTAACTAAAAGAATCTGTCAAATGTCGCTGACTTGCTACCGGTCTTGGTCAGGAGAACCGGGTGGGCCAGCGGCACCGGCAGATTCTGGATATCGCGCAGATAAGTCCGATGCATAGAGCACTCGCTCAGGATCTTCGGCACGCACCAGTCGGCCACAATTTGATTAAGCTCAGCAATCTGTTCGGGGATGCGGTCTGGCATGTTCCGCCCGTACTGTAGATACATCGCGCGCATAACAATCATCAGCTCATCAACCGACTGCGGGTCAATCAGAAACTCACCATCGGATCGCTCCCAGACATCGTGGCGTATCTTGTTCTGAACAATCTGGACGTTCGCCGGGCTGAAGTAGGCGGTGTTCAGCGGCGTGGCCTGAACATTTCCACGAATCTGGTCGGCTGCCTCTGAGGGCGCGACCTCCGTACGGTAGGTGAACTGGGCGCGGTATTCGGGGGTTCCCGCTGCATCGAGAACGGCACTGGGGCGCGGCGTGAGGCTGACACGACCGTTGACGACACCAGTTACTGGAGTGGAGAACATAGGGCTGTCTACTCTGCTTGTGTCGGGGAATATGAAACCGCCGCATTAAACAGAAAGAAGGATGCCACCCCGCGCCCGTACCCACACCAGAAGAAGGCTATCACCAGTTGCAGAGGAGAGACTATCTTCATCTGAGAGTATCAATAGCAACCGACAGAGAACAAACCGAAACCGAAGCGCAGAACCACTATCTCGGAAACTTCAGGCATTTCTTGATGAGCTTCGTGCTGTCAGGGCCCGGGGTGAGGCGATTGATCCGCGTCTATTGGCATTCGCACACCGGGCAATAGAAGAGGAGATGCGTGGACCAGCTGTCACGCTATCCAACTTTGAGCGGGTTATTCGCGGCTACTAGAGCGAATTCCGTACGAGCCCCGCGTCATCCTCAATGCGTGCAATCATCCGTTCGTATAGGCTATCGCGCACAGGGCGGTCGGCGGCGGCGGCCTCATAGGGCAGACCGCGCTTCCGCAGAATCGCCCGGAACCAGTGAACACCGTAGACATCGGGGCGACGAAGTTCAGCCACACAGAATGCCTCCACACCGTATTTGCCGGGATAACAGGCGGCAGAGGCACCGGCACCGGCGGCGAACGACTCCTTGACATCCCACCAGTTGAGAGGCAAGAAGGCACGGGCAGGCAGCACATAGCGCTCCAGCCCAAGGGCGGCGATGGCACGGCGATACAGATTCATATAGTCAAACGGGGTCTTCGGGTTGCCGATACGATTCGGGGCGGGGAGATTCTCCAGAATCCAGCGGGTGAGTGCAGAGCCGGGGGCGGGCACCTTGATGAACCCCATGTCCACAATCTCCGGCTCGGCCTTGCGGTAGGCGCCCTTCTGTATGGTGCGTTCGCTGCTGAACACGTAGGGGCGGCGAAGCAGTGAGGGGGGAATTGAACGTGTCAAAAAGATATCTAGATCTATCCAGGCACCGCCGCGCTTGTGGAGCATCGTGAAGCGGAAGAGATCGGAGAAAGGGAGGAATCGGTAGGCATCGTCGCGAACTCCGATCGCCGCGCGGCCACCGTACTCAAACAGCTCGGATTCGGGGAGAATCTCGCGGGCGTCATGAACACGGATGTGAGGGCTGGCCGGCACGCGGGCTGTGAATTCGGTGAGCGGATTGTAGGTGTAGATGTGGACGGTGTAGCCATGATTGACATAGGACTGAAGGGCCGCGCGTTCAAGACGAGAGAGCGGCTTGCCGGTCCAGAAGGTCTGAAGCAGAAGAGGGTTTCTTCTGCTGCGTCGATGCGTTCTGCGCGGCGGTGGGGCCATCTCCTTATCTGGGGCGGGTAGAGAAATAGGCGCTTCTCTTAGAATATGCGCTGGCTGCTTGTTGCGTTCGTGACGGTCGTGGCTGTTGCATTGGTAGCATGGCATCTGGGGGTGATTGAGCCTTTTGAGGCGGCTCCTTTTAATGATGAAGAGGCCGATGAGTTCCGCGATGGTGGTCGTACTGGAGGAGCGCGGTCAGGCGGTGGGGGGCGCACAGGAGGAGCACGGACAGGAGGCCGTCGTTCTGGAGGCGGCAGACCCCGGTACGGTGGTGGTGGCGGTGGAAGGCGTAGATACTGGGGGCCGCGTTACGGTAGTGCTGTCGCACTCGGTGGCGGCGGTTGGTGGGGTGGTGCGCCTTGGTGGGGGTGGGACTGGGCTCCCTGGTGGCCGGCCTGCTTTGAGAATGTGTTCGGCGAGACAGTCTGCTATGACGTGCCGGACTATCCCTATTACTATTAGAGCAGGCCACTGATGGCAGGCGTCGCAGTGTTCCAGGGCGCAGGAGATGTCAGTGGCTCGGTGCTTTTTGAGGAGCAGGCCGGTGGCGTGCGTGTTTTAGTGGACCTCGTGGTGCCACCGGGTGCCCACGGTTTCCACATTCATCGGGCGGGAGATCTACGCGGTGTTGGCTGTGCGGGTGCGTGCGACCACTGGTCTCTCCCGCGCGATGGAACGCAGCACGGAGGGCCTCCTGGCTCGGGCTCGCGGCGACACACCGGCGATCTCGGCAATATTGTCGGGCCGCGGGTGCGTCGTCGCTACTGGCTGGCGGGTGTGCGGGCGCGCGACCTGTGGGGGCGCACCGTCATCGTCCATGCGGATCCAGATGACCTCGGTCGCGGGGGTCATCCCGATTCATTGACGACGGGACACAGCGGTGCGCGGATAGGATGTGCGGTGATTGGGCGCACGACAGCGCGACGACGGACACAGAAGCGGTTGTAGCAGGTCGGATTTTCACTCGCTGTGCCGCTCAGATCTCCCACCGCAGGTCACCCCTTCACTACGTTCAGATCTCTCACCGCAGGTCACTCCTTCACTACGTTTAGATCGCATACCGCAGGTCACTCCTCCACTACATTCAGATCTCCCACCGCAGGTCACCCCTTCACTACGTTCAGATCGCATACGCCAGACCCGCCATACCATTCTGGTATTTAATCAAGTTCAGCGTCTCCGCGAACACCGTAAAATCGTAGGTGTACGGGCCTGCCGGATCCAGCGGCGTCGGCGCCACCTCCAGCTGAATCTCCCGCAGCCGACTCATGTTCAGCGCACCCGAAGGCTGGAAATGGTCCGATGCGTTCAGAGCAAACGGAAACTGATAGATCGGTCCCATAACATCCTCAGGGCGCACACCCGACCCAGGTGCGAGCCCCGCGGTTCCCTGTCCCGCACCATTGTAGTAACCCGCGTGTAGCTCGTAATACTGTGCCGGTTTCTCCTCGTACAGCTCATTCCCCGCAATCAGCAGTCGTGCCGCCGCTAGCACCGCACGCTCGGCATAATACGGCACCAGGCGCCCTGAGTTCGGCACCACCGAGCCCGGCGCATTCGGCCAGTACGGCGCTTGTCCGAGGCTCTTCCAGTTGCTCAGATTGATGTAGTCGTTGCGCCCCGCAATAGCGTCCGATCGGCGTCCATAGAACAGCAGCCGGTGTGTCAGTCCGTGGACATCCAGGTCCAGCTTTGTGCGCGTGGAGACCGACGGAAAGCGGAACGTCTGTACCTGATGAACCAGCGCCTGGAGCTCGCGCTCCGCAAACATAATCTGCTCCTTCTCCGTCAGAAATACGAAATTCCCCTCCAGGCTCGCATTCAGCGCGAAACCATCCTGTGCCGGAATCGGCTGCCCCGCATCCGTATAGAAGAATCGCGGATAGCCACTGACATCCACCTGGGCGATGTAGTTGTTCTGAAGAGTCAGATTATCGTAGGCGGTCGGGTTCTCGGGGTCATAGGAGGTCGGCACCGTGGGGTCCAGGTCCAGCGTGACACCGAGGCGACTGGGCTCCCGCTGTGCCTCGCTCAGGTCCATGATGCGGTAGATTTCACGGAGCGTGCGCAGCTGTAGCTGTACCTCCACATCGTGATACTGGAGTGCGACGAGCGGCAGCGCGCGACCAATCTCCTCCGAGAACCAGAGTGGCAACGGCACGCGAATAGTGCGGGCAGGTATGCTCGGAGCCGATGCAGGTGGTGGCGATCCCGAGGCATCCGCAACGGTGTTCGGATACTCTCCACGCGCAAACGGATAGCTCGGCGAATGACCATAGACGCCCCACTCTGGCGAATGGAGCTCGGGGAGATCACCGACGAGTGTCCGCCACTTCAGATAACGGTCCGTGGGATAGTCCGCTGTCGCACGGGCCACAATCCACTCTCCCGGAAACTCCTGAATTTTGGAGCCGCCCACATAGATTCCCACGCTGTCAATCAGCAGCGGACCGAGCATATGGATCCAGCGGAAGGCGGGGACGCGGGCCGTGCCATTGGAGATATCTTCAGCGCTCCCCCAGATTTTGCTATAGATTTCGGGAACACGAAATACGAAGGTCAGCTCTGTTAGCAGGTCGGCATGGCGCGGAATCTTGGCCCGCAGGCGAATCGGTGCGTCCAGCATCAGCTCGTTCGGCCCATCTAGTGGAATAGTGAATGACTCCTGACTGAAATGCGTGTAGCGCTGGAACACCTTGTAAAAATACGTCATCTGTGGATTTCCGTTGAACACCTTGTTTTGATTGCCGTAGGCAACCAGCGCCAGCTC
>RGVZ01000012.1 GCA_010029825.1 bacterium
CCAACGGGAAGATCCCACCCCTTTACGAGGCGCAAAATCCCGACACGGGTTTGCATCCCCGAGTCGAAAACGCCCTCGATCATTTCGTCGCCCGGCACATTGATCTCGACGACGGGATGACGCATAGGCATCCCGCCTCCTGTCATCCGCTGGGACGTCAACAAGTAGCTTCCGTTTTCCTGGCGCTCGACCTTGTCGAATATGACGGGCACGTATTCGCGCGTGTCAAAACTGCCGTGGTACAGGATCAGATGAACTTCAAAAGGGCCATGATTGCCGCCCGGGATGAAGAACATCCGGGCGAGCATCGACTGGTTGGAGATATTGCTGTGCCAGGCACCCGTGTACACGAGTGGTTCAAGAGGCATGACTATGTCGGCGATGCCGCGCCCCGAAGGCAGCAACGCGCAGGCCAGAACCAGAAGAATGTTGCGCGCGAAACGCAAACCAAGCCCTTCAGCCGAGAACCACGTCCCGGATTTCCGGTAACTTTTCCTTCAAAATCGGCACAATGCCGTTGAAAAGGGTGATGTGGCTGGACGGACATCCGGAGCAACCACCAAACAACCGGATGGTGACAACGCCGTCCTCGACATCGACAAGTTCACACCCGCCCGAATGAAATTCCAGCTGCGGATTGATGTCTTTCTCAATGATTTCTTTGATTTGCTCGATCATAGAAAACCCTTAAAATTTCAGCTCTTTCTATTAGCTTTCAATGCGTTTTGCAAGCCGGCGATCGACGCCCGACCCATGGCTAAAACAGCCTCTACCGAATTACCGGCGGTATGGGGCGTGCACAGAACCGCAGGATGACGAATAAGTTCTTTGTTTTCAGCAGGTTCTACTTCAAACACGTCCAATCCGGCACCGGCAAGGCGACCCGAGTTGAGCGCCTCAAGCAGGTCCGCCTCGACGATGACTTCACCGCGGGACGTGTTCAGCAAAAACGAACCGGGCCTCATCCGCGCCAGGAAATGGCGGTCCACCATCTTCGACGTAAGGGTGGTCAGGGGCACATGCAAAGTCACAATGTCGGCTGACCCGATCGCCGGCAACAGGTCTTCCTGACGCGCTCCGATTGTGCGCAGAAATTCGCTCTTGTCCCGCAAATCAACCCCGGTCACGAGGCAGTCAAAGGCCCGAAAGAGTCCGGCGACCCGACTGCCAACATGGCCCACTCCGATAACGGCAACCGTCTTGCCCGAAAGTGACGTTCCGCCATCCTTCCACCACTTGCCCTCGCGAAGCAGACGATCGCAAATCACCATGTTGTGGGTGAGGGCGAGGGCCAACCCGAGGGTGTGTTCCGCCACGGAAAACGCGTTGATGCCGGGAGTTTCAATAATCCGGATCGCCGGGGAAACCGCAGGGTCAACATTATCCATGCCCACGCCATACTTCACGATGACACGCGGCGGATGAGGTTTCGCCAGGACCTCGCGGTGAATCTTTTCCCGGCCCACAATCGCCGCGTCGAAACCATTCAGCGCGTCAGCCACAACCGCGGGATCGACCTTGGGATCCAAAGGATGGAAAACCAGTTCATGCCCGGCAAACGCCTGGGAGGCCTCGCGACACAAGACATGATTGCGACAGAAACTCGCGGCTGTGATGACAACCCGTGGCACTTGCGCCAACTCCGTTGTCCGGTTGGATTCAGGATCCCCGCTTCATGACGGACACTGCCACGAGCGAGGCAACGAACAGGATTGAAAAACCGATATACAACCAGAACCGGTTCGTCGACTGTGCGCGATCATCGCTCCCGAACACGCAGGAATCGATCAGCCGCTGGACGGATCCCGAACAACGCGACTTCCCCATCAAACAAGTCCCGCCACGTTCAACAAACGGTCGGCAGCAAGGCTGCCGAAAATCCCGAAAAGGTAAAAACACGAATAATGGAAAAGTGGCATGGCGAGGGAATTTTCGCCGGTGAGCCACAATCTCCATGCGTAGCGTACGAAAAGCAGGGTCAAGAACATCGACGGAATCATGTAGGTCAGTCCTGCTGCGCCAAACCAATAGAGACTGCCGACCGCCGGAACGAGAGAAGTGGTGTAGAGCAACATTTGCCACCGCGTCACCGCGTCACCGCGAACGACTGGCATCATTGGAATGTGTGCCGCGGCGTAGTCAGCCTTGTACTTGATCGCAAGAGCCCAGAAGTGCGGCGGCGTCCAGAGGAAGATGATGGCAAAGAGAACCCAGGCGGGCCAGGCAGAGACCAAACCAAGATCATTGGTGCAGGCGGCCCATCCGATCAACGGTCCGACCGCACCGGCAGCGCCACCGATCACGATGTTTTGCACTGTGCGCCGTTTCAGGAAGGCCGTGTAAACCAGCACGTAAAAAGCGTTGGCCGCCACAGCGGTCCAGGCACTGACGGAACTTGCGAACCGGTCCAGGATCAGCCAGCTGACCACACCAAGGATTGTCGCGAACCAAAAGGCCTTGCGGTTCGAAACGCGACCACTCGGCAAAGGGCGACCGCGAGTGCGCCCCATGTTCATGTCCACGTCATGGTCCAGCAGGTGGTTGAAAACGGAGGCCGAGGCCGATGCAAACCATGTCCCGAAAAGCGCCGCCAACGCGACCGGCAATGTCGCTCCGGCAGTTCCCGTTCCACGCATCGCCGGCATCAGCATGGCCGGGACAGCCGTGACGACGACCAGCATCGAAATGGTCGGTTTGGTCAGCTGAAAATAATCTCGCCAGATCGGTTCTGCTTCTGATTCCAACTTCGGGCCCTGACAAAAAATGGACAGGAAACACACGGCTTATAATCAAGCCCGGCGTCCCACACAAGAATTGATTCCGAGCCCGTCACCGTGGGAAGCCTGTCACCATGAGAAGCCTGCCACCCCGGGGCACCCGTCATCCTGAGGGCGTAGCCCGAAGGATCCTCTCCAAATACTCACCAGCGCGGAGTCCAACCGAC
This sequence comes from bacterium, assembly GCA_010029825.1. Taxonomy (GTDB): domain Bacteria; phylum Bdellovibrionota_B; class Oligoflexia; order Oligoflexales; family RGVZ01; genus RGVZ01. The sequence continues at coordinate 2,945 of RGVZ01000012.1, forward strand.
CCAGATCGGGAAGAAAACACACAGGAAGAAAAGCGTGGGGAACAGGAACAGGATCGCGATCATGGTCATCCAACCACCGGCTTCCAGTTTCAGGTCTTCCGGGGTAGGCGCGTGCGTGCTGTGCTTGGAACTCATCGATAAACCTCTCTGATTACGACTCTTTTTTATTGCCGGCCAGGCTTTCCCGAGTCAATGGCAAAAGGCGCCGGTAGACTGCGGTGTTCCGGAGGACGGCCTTCACATAACCTTTGGTCTCGCCATACGGGATGCTCTCTATGAACAGGGGCTGGTCGCGGGAATCGCGCCTCTTGCGCCAACTGTCGACCGCGAACTCGCCCGCATTGTAGGCTGCCGCCACCAGCATTTCAGAACCGGAAAAACGCCGGTCGAGCGCATCCAGATACCTGGCCGACAACCGGATGCTGGTTTGTGGGTCCAGTAACATGGTTTCGATCAGGTCGTCGCTGCCAGGTGCTTGTCCGCCCAGGATTCGTCGCGCCGTCGCCGCCGTCAACTGCATGTATCCGAAGGCTCTCGCGGCACTTCGCGCCTCGGCACGGAAACTACTCTCCTGACGGGCCAACCCCAGCATCAGCGTGATACGGTCGTTCGTCCCACCCGCGCCCGTGAAAGTCCCCAAACGGGGAAACGGGTAGACGATGAAAATCTGTTCCGGGTAACGTGACCAAAAATTATCCACCAAAGACGATAACTGGGTGGTCAACTCAATGGCACGACCGAAGTCACCTGCCGAATAAGCCAACCGTGACAGGTAGAGAAAAGTCTGGGGGTTTTGATCGGGGCGGGACTCCTTGAAGGCGGCCTCCGCGGCGTCCGCGACCGCGGCGCGCGCCCAGGGCCCAGCCACCTTGGAAGCGATCAGGAGTTCCGCAAGTTGCCGTGATGATTGCCAATTCGAACGCCCAGAGCCAATGTCGGCACCGGCAGGCAGTGAAATGGACCGCAAGCGCTCGCGCAGTTTTTCCAGGTCGCCGAAATTCCGCAACCAGGCGTCCCCGGCCAAAAGGCCGGAAGCAGGAGCCGCTACGACCGAGTAATAACTCAGAGGCTGCTCCTGGATCAGGGTGCGCAGGTAAAAATCGCTCTCCGTCTTCTGGCCCATTTGCTCGTAAACCCTGGCCAACCAGAAAAGGGCAAAGGCTCGCGTTGAGTCCTCTTGCGCGTCCCCGAGCATTTCGTTGAGGCGTTTGCGTGCCAAGGCCATCTGGCCCCCGGCAAAATCGTAAAGAATGGCCTGAGACTGCAACCGGCGCTGCCATTCCGGCGCGATCGAAAGAGTCTGAAGGGCGTCCTCCGTCAACAGAGCCGCTTGTGTCCATTCGCGGCGTTCGTAAGCAATCCGGAACGCCAGAAAGTGAAGTGTCTCGCATCGCAGGGCCGCCAGGTCACGACGATAGTTGCCGGCAACAAAAGCCGGATCCGAAAACGACTTGTTCGCGAGATTCAACGCCTCACGCGCCAGCAATTCGGCGCCTTCCAGGTCATCGGCGAGCGCGCGCTGCCTACCGGCCCACAAAGTCTCATCGATCCGGCGCAACGCGAACGCGGCGGGATTCATCCCCATCGAGCGGGCTGAAACATTGCGCGAGGCCCATGCCGCCAGCAGTTGTGTGTATGCTTCGTTGAGGGTTTCCCGCTCGCCCAGGGCACGTCGGGCCTTGATCATGCGGCTGGTCAATTCAACTCGCAGCGATGCCAGAAAGGGATCCGTTTCCTCTTCAGCGCCGGACTCCTCCAGCGCACGGTCCATGGAACCAAGGGCTTCATGGAACGCGGCGACCGCGCTGCCATGACGACCGCCGCAATCCGCGATGGAACCTTCCCAGTAACCCTTCCAGGGCTGGACGAAACCTTTGGCCCAGTTCTCCCACGCAGAGACTTGATGAGGAAGCTTCCCCGCACACGCCTGTCGCAGAGTTCCAGTCAGCAAGGGATCATCCGCGTTGCCGCGTCCCCATGAAGGAACGCTGGCAGGGGGCATCACGTCATCGGTGCCACTGGCACTTGTCTGAGGCGCAAGAACCATCCGGTCAGGAGCCATCTGGAAAAGGCGTCGTGCCAGATCAGCCTCGTTCAGAAGGCCTTGGGCCAGCAAATACTGGATGTCGCGACCACCGCCGACTGATTCCAAGGCACCTCGCGCGACAACGGCGGCGTCCGCGCCCGGTTGCAGGTTACGCGTGAGATGGCGAACCCAGTGTTCGAAAATCATGCGAGCCAAGCGACCCTGGCCTGGACTCGCACGCAGAGCCGCGCGCCATGCGTCCGCAGCCGCGCCCTTGTTGCCCTCAATCTCGGCGATTTCCGCACGCATGACTTGCAGCACAGGCATGACCAGGTTCCTGTCGGATTCCGACCTGGTCGTGACCTTCTCGAGGGAGTTTGAATCGCGCCTCAGTCCAGCGATGTATGCCTCAGACTCCTGAACGCCCGCGACATTGTCATCCTCGACCGGGTCAAGGTCATCCATCACCAGCGGACCACGCGTCAGGTCAAAGTTCGATGGCTCGCGAGTATGTGAGCAGCCGGCCCCGCCAAAAATCATGGAAAATGCCAAGGCGACGGGCAGGGGCGCCCGCCCGGGCGATCCGACGATTCTGGTGATGCGCGCCAGCCCGTTGTTCATCGAAGTCACTTCCCTTCCCGGGGATATGACTCCACCTTGGTGTCCCCGGGCGAAAGAGACAAGTCTTTTGCCAGGGAAAAGACCCGCGGCCTGCCCGCAACCAGCAAAAAGACCTGGGCGCTCCCCTCTGGACCGCCGAGGACAAGTCCATGGATCAAGTTCGCGTCACGACCGCGCGGTAGTGGCAATTGATAAGCCTGACGATCTCGCCTGCCGGCGGCGTATATTTCCAGTGTCCCGTCCGTGAACAGATAGCCTTGAGTCCCGGCGACGGTAGACAGCATGTTCAATTGCCGCGAAGAATCGACCTTTATGTTGTCCAGATTCTTGCCGGCCGATTTTCCCGTGTCCGAGAAACGCGCGACGTTGCTTCCGGTCCAGGCGAACAAACTGTTCCCGTCACCGGCCAGGCCAGAGAGAGGCTTCGGAGCCAACCAAACCTGCTTTTCCTTGCTGCCCTCAACCAGGGGAAGCGCGCTCAATGTCTGGCCTCGCGCCAGCCAGAACCACTTGTTTTGTGCCGACCAAAACAGCCTGTCAGCCGACTTCAAGACCGGCGAGAGAGGCATGACCCGCAATCGTTTGCCGTAACGATCCAAATGGATCATCTCCGCAGGTGTGGTCCATATGACGTGATCCCCGAACCCGAACAATCCTGTCGTGACTGGCAAGGCCTTGTCCGGCTGGGGGTCTGGCAGGGGGTAGTGCAAGATCCTTCCGGAAACTGGATCGACTTCATACATGCCGTCCGAAGACGAAACCAGAATCGCGCCGCTGCCTTGATCCATCAGGATCCGGTGGAGTCCCTCCACCTCAACCCGGTAAGAAGGAATGGCCGCGGGCTGAGAGGTCATTTTCGCGTTGCTGCCGGAGACGGCTTCGATCAGGCGGAAACGACGGACCGACTGGTCGGCGGGCTGCCAGCGCCAGAGAGACGTCCGTCCCGCGAACCATACGTCCCTTTTGGTGGAATCATCGCCGGAGGACCTGATCGCCACGTCCGAGAACGGCTGGTCCCCGGACATTTGCGCGGCCTGGTAGCGCGGCATGAAGATTTCCGTAACCCCCCCGGCAATCAGGGGAGAGGCATTCGCGGCCGCCACGGCCAACAACAGGGATGAAATCTTCAGTGGGTTTGAAAGCATTCAACAATTCTAGATAGCGCCAGCCCATCGGGCAAGCCACTCGTCTTCAATTCGACATCTGCCCTCGCGCACGCCGCCAGGGCCTGTTCAAAAGTCGCGCGGGGCACGGAAGGCACATAGCGAACAAAAGTACGGACAACAGCCTGCGGGATCCGCAACCTGGCGGCCATTCCCGGCATGTCGACAGCGCCCCGGCGCGCAATTTCGTCTTGAACGGCCAGGGCGTTGCGGCAGTGGCGGGCCAGTACCCCGGTTACGGCCAGTACGCTCTCACCGCGCTCCAGCAGGGCATGAAGAAGGATCTCGGCCTCGGCATGGCGCCGGTTGACCAGAAGTTCGTCCAGGCGGAAAACCTCATCCTCGCGCAGCACCCCAAGAACTCCGGAGATCTCGGCCGTCCCGAGGTCGGTCATCTTGCCACCCTGACCATCGCGTGCGTCTCCCGGCGGCGGGAACAGCATGGCCAGCCGGTTGATCTCGTTTTCGATGACGATGGCATCGCGGCCGCAACAATTCAGGATCAATTGCTGGGCCTCGACCGTAAGTTGCAGGCGGGCGCGCTGGGCAGCCGTCTGGATGAACTGGATGAAGTCCGCCTGCGTCAAGGGTTGGGCTACCTGGATCCATTGACCGTCCAAACGTGTCAATTGGCGTTGGAATTCAGCCGTCAAGGCAGGTTTTTCAAACGCGACGACCAGACGATTCGACCAGTCCCGGGACTGCGGCAGCATCCCGAGCAACTTGCCAAAGTCAGACCTCTTGTCAGCCCGGCGCACAATCACGAGCTGGGTATCCTCAAAAAGACTTTGACTCAACACCAGGTCCAGCAACCCGTCCTTTGCCAACTCGGTCGCTTCCATGGAATTGATCACGGCAGCACACGAATCATCCAATGGCCCGTCAGCCTTGTGAGTTCGCCTTTTCCATACGTCACGAAGCGCGTGCACAGCCTTGCCGATGAAGAATTCCGAATCACCGGAGACAACCATCAATGGTGGCCATGAGTCGCCATCATGAACGCCGCTCAATTCGCGCAATTTTGCGGCGAAATGTTGCCTGAAAACTTGATAGCCGGCCTGATAGCGGGCTTGACCAGCGTTTCCAGACTGTGCCGGCGATGTTCTTTTGGCTGTCTTCGAAGTCATAACCGCCAATGTGCAGGGTTGCGGGTCAGGAATCGAGCGAAATTCTGACATCCCAGCATTTTTGCAAGGCCTCGACTTCCTTTCCAGCCTTGTGGAGATTCAGGGTTTTAGCGGATGTTTTCCCAGTTAAAACAGTTATTTGTAAGTTATTACCACGACGCTTCAACAACACGTCCCGCACCCGTCGCCCTCTGGTCCGGTTCAACGCGGCAGCGAGTCGCAGCACACCCGAGAGCGTCCGCATGGCCGCCCATTCGTCCGCCGCGAGGTCGACTCCGAGCGAGGGATCCAACCCCTTGGGAGGCACCGACTTCCTGTGAAACCTGGCGATCAGGCTCATGAACGTCCGTTCGTCCTGGGTGAAACCCAGCAAATGACTGTGCGCGATCAGGTAGTGCGAGTGACGGTGATAGGCCTGGCGGCTGACAAAAAGTCCGCAATCATGAATCCACGTTGCCGACTCCAGCAGGCGCCGAAGATGTTTTCTGTCCTCGCGATCGAAATGACCCAGGGCCCAAGGCGCCATCTGGTCGAATATCCGAAGTGCCAGGCGCACTGTGTGAGCGGCAACGGTCCGGTCAATATCGAACCGGTTGGCGAATGTGCGAATGCTTTCCTCACGGACGTCAACGCGGGCCAACTGGCGATCCGGCTCGAGTCGCTGCCATGTGTCGATGACAATGCCCTCGCGCAGGCCGTAACCGGAAATCATCCACTGGCGGACACCAAGACCGCGGGTGATGGCGCTCAGCAATTCAGCGCCGGCCAGGATGATTTCGCTGCGGCTGGCATCAAGACCAGTCTTCATCCGGATCGCAGACGGGTTCCCCAAGCGTCGCAACCCGGTCGTTATCGTCTCGAGGTCTGCCGCGCGCAGGATCTGTCCGTTGGGCTCGACTCCCTGGCGTACCCTCATGGTCCCGGGATTGATCGAGGCCAAGGCCTTGGCTGTCCCGGAAGCCGCGACGGCAATAGCGAATTTCTGCAATCGCGCGTTCTCGATCACCGGTTCCAGGCGCGACGCAATCGCGTTGCGCATGTCCTGCAGTCGATTGCCATCCACCTTTTTGAGGAGGCCATGCGCCACACTCAAATTCACGGCGCCCAGTTTCAATGACGTAACGAGACTGATTTGCTCGCCCCGCCCGAAAACTATTTCCGTGCTGCCGCCCCCGATGTCGAGCGCCAGGACGGGTTTGTCGCCCAATGGATTGCCGTGCTTCATTCCGAGAAACACCAGGCGCCCTTCCTCATCGCCGTCCACAACCTCGATACGGATGCCTGTCGCCCTGAAAACCCTGTCGATCAGTGCCTGGTGGTTGCCAGCCTCCCGCACCGCGTGCGTGGCGATCGCGCGGATGTGGCAAGGATACGCGGCACAGATCTCCTTCATCTGGCGCATGGTCGTGACGGTCTTGGCAATCCCTTCGGCGTCGATATCACCACCGGCCGTCATGTGCTGACCGAGGCGCACGGAGACCTTGTCCGAGTCAAGGATCTTGAAATGACCACGCGGGTTCACCTGAGCGACCGCGAGGTGAATCGAGTTCGTACCGATATCGATTGCCGCGATGACATGACTGCCCGGCTCAAGCGACGGGTCGTCCCGGTTTCTGGATCTGTGCGCTGGGTTGTTCACGTCTTATTGCCGCTTCTCATTGTCGGATAACTCGCATAGAGTACCATCCATGAAGCACAATTTGACAACAATCTGCGTTCGTTGCGGTGTCGCAGCCCTCATCCTCGCGCAGGGCTGCGGGTCCGGCACAACCAATCGGCCAACAACCGCGTCCACAGGCCCCTCAGGACGCACCTTCGCCGGTGACATCAAATACTACGACGGGGCCCCCGCCATTTCGTCGGACGGGCTCAAACTTGTTTTCGAATCCGGCAGGGACAATTCCACCTTGCGGGTTTTCAAAGCCACGGTTCCTTCCGATCCGACACAACAAGACGCGACGACTGGCGCGCCGGAACGTCTGACCAGCGCGACGGACCTGACCTCGGAAGTGTCTCCGTCCATCGCGCCAGATGGGGCGAAGGTCACGTTCATCGGAGGAAAATCCGATGGCACGCGGGGCGTTTACGTCACACCGTGGGCAGGGGGAGCGTCGGATAAAATCTCAGTCGACGGGGAATTCGCGTTCAGCCTCGGATTCAGTCCCGACTCCGCATTGATCGCTTACGCGTCACTGGCAAACGGGGCAACCAACGTCGTCGTGGTCGACGCGACCAACGCGGCCTCGCGCGCGAACCTGGGTACAGGATCGCGCAACATAACGGGCATCCGATGGTTGAGGGCAGGGGCTGGCTACAAGATCGCGACCGTATCGCTGGTCGAGTCCAACGGTCAATCGATCACCCGCGTCGAGTCCTGGACTTTCAACAACATCGGCGGCGTGGCCGCGTCCAGCCCCGTCACTGTGACAGAGAAGTCCGTCATGGCCATGGCCGACGATCCGGCCAGGTGGCTGGCCGATGATGGCAATAAAATCATGACGGTCCGGGCCCTGAGTCCCTCGGCCGACCGGTTCGTTTCCGAGACAGGGGCCGGAGCGCTGCCTGACCGCAAGATCTTCGCGCGCAACGACCTTCTTTTAATCGATCCGTCGACTTTGGCTGAAGGCTCCATGGACTCCCCGGCCGGCAGCGCGATCACAGGCATCGCCGCGTCGAACGCGGCAACACTCGCCACAGTGAACGAGATGGCGCGCTGCACCGTGGATGGCCTCTCTGCCCGCGTTACCACCCTGAAACTTTCCGCGACACCAGCGACAGCCTCCAGTTACGAGCGCCTGATTGTCAGAAAAACATCCTCAAGCCTGACGTTCGACATGGTCAGTGATCCTTGCGATACAACGCTGACTGGCGAGGGTGTGATGCTGGACCTGGCGCCGGGCGCCGCGGTGATCAGTCCCGCAGCCGCGGCCTCCAACCTGACAATCGCTTACGTTTCGGTTCTCACTGGTGACCCGGAAATCATCGTGATTCGCCGTGCTTCGGGTGGGACAAAAATCTGGGATGCCTCCGACAACAAAATCTAAATCACAAGGAGTCCTCATGCGTATCCAAATCCTGCGTCCATTAGTGATCTGCGCACCTCTTTCGATCGCCCCGATCTCCTCGATCGCCTCGGCGGATCCCCTGTACCCGACCAATGAATCGCCGGTCAGCAATGACTCTGACGTTTTCGGCAACGAGCCTTACGGCGAATTTTTCTATGGAATCTCAACCGCGGACGAAACGGCAGAGGACGGCGACTCCGCTGGAAAACTCTCAGCCAGCGCCGAATGGCAGAACTGGCTTGGTGTCACAGGACTTCGTGGAGTGAGCAACTTGCGGGTCACCGCGGGCTACAGCCGGATCAAGTACAAACTCAAATCCCAGACCGGAGCGACGACGGACACGCTGGGCGATGACCAAAAACTCGAGTTCTCGACCGTCACGACGCAGTTAGGCGCCGCTTACATGGTATCTGACTCCGTATCAGTCGCGACAAGGATGTACGTGCCTTCTGGCAGCCAGGACTATTTTGTCACCAGTCTGACGTGGCACGCGAACGGCAATCATGTTGGCCTGAGCTTTGAACCGGCAAGAAAATCGAACCAGTCTCCCCAAAGCATCTCGGCAGCCTACACGAGGGCCTGGGACCGGTTCAGTCTGTTCATCAAGGGATCCCAGGTGAGCACTGGCAAATTTGAGGGCTACAAGGACCACCTCGATCTGACCTTCGGCTCGGAGATCAAAGTATCGGATACCGGCACCGCCAGCCTCGCCTGGAATTCACCCGGCGAGAGCGCGAACAGCCTCGATACGTTCACTCTTGCGTCCACGCTCGTCCCTTACCTGCAGGCGCGCTACAACCATAAAGTATCGGACTCCACGGAAGTTGCGCTCTACGCCACGGTGACGCCGGAGGAGTCTCGCTCAAGAACATTTGACGGGGCAAGGCGGACTATCAAAGTGTCAGGGAACGGCGCAGGGTTACTGCTGCGCAAGTGGCTTTGATCACTTGCGTGTCAGTTGGCGCGCCAATTCTATGTCCTCGTGAATTCGGGACTTTAGCTGTTCAATCGAGGTGAACTTCATTTCATCACGAAGCCGGGCAGAGAAATATATCCGGGCGCGCTTTCCGTAAAAATCCTCCGGGCCAAATTCGCGATCAAAGATGTGAGCCTCAACCGTGAGCCTCGGGTTCGAGCTAAAGTCGATGGTGGGGCGGTGACCGATGTTGATGACGCAGGGCATGGCCGCCGGGTCCCGCGTCATCAACGGAGCGCGACCCTCACCATCGGTCAGGGAAAAGTAACCGGCATAAACCCCGTTGCGCGGGATGATCTGATCGAGGGCCTTGAGGTTGGCCGTGTGGATTCCGATCCTCCGGCCATTCTGCGCGCCCCGCTCAATTTCACCGTCCAGCGCATATTCCCTGCCCAAAAGTGTGGAGGCGATCTCGACATTGCCCGATTTGAGCAGTTCCCGACGGATGGTGCTGCTGCTGGCGCGGACTCCGTTGACCGTGACGCCACTGACCTTCCGGAACTCGATGAATGCCTTCTCGCACTCTGAAGCGAGAAACGCGGTATCACCTGACCGCCCGGCGCCAAAATGAAAATCATCACCGACGACGATGCCTGTGCATCCGCCGGAGGCAACGGCGCGGAAAAAATCGATTGCAGGAAGCTGACTGAACGTCAGGTCAAAATTCTGGAATATCAGATGGTTGACCCCCATCTCCGCCATGGCGTCGGTCTTTTGCCTCGCGTCAAACAGCGACTCCGTGACCGGCGCATGCTCGTCAGGGGGTAGGCCCTTTTGCTTCCGGAAGAAAACTGCCGGTCGCGGCTCAAACGTCAACGCGCATACATCAGCGTCACCCGCAAGATCCCGGGCGGACCGGATCAATGCCTGGTGCCCGAGGTGACATCCATCGAAATTTCCGATGGTTAGCACGTAACCGGACGATGCTTTGAGGCGCGTCCGCGACGCCACGAACGCTTCAATGGAATTGTGAATTTGCAACCTAAAATCCTGTGTTCATTTTCCGCTGGTGTGCTAAACACCCCCGCATGAACGAGCTCCGCATCATTACCGCAGCTTCGGTCGACTGGTCCAGCCAGCTCTATGCTCCGGCCGTGTCCGCGCTCGGAGCCGAAGGTGTCCTGAGCCTCTCGGCCCAGCAAACGACGGATCGTGTGCTGGATTTAGCCACAGAAATCGCCATCATAGCCGCCAGCCTTTTCGTTTTCGTCACCCTCGTCCTCGGCCTCTGGTCAACCCTGACTTCACCCAAGACCGCGATCGGACGCCTGTTGAACAATTTCCGGATCGACCACCTGTATCTCGACGTGGGGTTGATTCTTGGTCAGGGAAAATCTGGATCAGGAGGGGTCGGGAAATCTTTCCTCCGTTCCCTGAGTCTTCGCGACGCCTCAGTTGTGACAATTCAACGCGCCGGAGTCGACAACGTTCCACTGGCAGGCCAGGCCGCAGAACTTGCCCTGCCAGGAATCCCGTCTCCGATCAAAGGGCGCGTCCTGCGTGCCATTCCGGTCCCGGGACTCAACGGATCGTTCGATGTCGACCTCGCTTTCAATGAACTATCTGAGGAAGACCGGAACCACCTGGCCAATTTCATCAGGGAACTGAAACGCCCGGTACGCGTCTGAACCAGAATATTCCCGAATGACCCAGCACCTTGGCCTGATCGGCCGTGACATCTCTTATAGCCTCTCACCCAGGATCCACGAATTCGCCGCGCGCCAACTGGGAATCAACGCAGCCTATCATCTGCATGACTTGCCGACACCCGGGGCCGTCAGGAATTTCCTCGACGTCGCCTGGCAAAATGGCTTCACTGGCCTCAATATCACGCAACCATGGAAAAAATTGTTGGGTGACAACCCGGTAAACACGCTGTTCCGGCAAGAAGGCAAGTCGTGGTGGAGCACGGCATCCACGGACGCCACCGGATTTTTTACCGGTCTTGACCGGATCGGGTGTCGTCAGGCATCGATTCAGCGCGTGATTTTTCTCGGGAACGGTGCCGTCGTTGAGGCCATCCGCGCCGGCCTTGACTGCCCTGTCGACTGCCTAACCCGGACTCCGGATGCGGACGCGGAAAATGTTCACCCGTGGCATCCGCGAGAATTTGCCAGGCTTCTCGCGGAAAGCCGCCCGGGTACCCTTGTCGTGCAGGCAACGCCAGCCCCTTTGCGCGGCCAAAAGATGACGGATTTCGGGGAGGCGCTTCGCGCCTCAGGCCTGTCGGCTGGAATCTGGTTTGTTGATCTGTGCTACGGGAAAACCTCTGATATCCTCGAGGCCGCTAGATCCATGGGAATTCCCGCCCAAGACGGGATTCCCATGTTGATCGAGCAAGCCCGCGCCGCACAGGAAATCTGGTGGGGCCGCTCAGCGCCCTACGAGATCATCGAATCGGCTTGCCGGGGCTGAAGTTCAGAGAGTCACATCCATCCTGAGCAGATCGCCGCCGACAAGAACCGTCCTCTCAACCGTCCGGTTTCCACTTGCGACAACCAACTTGTAGGTGCCCGGGACCAGAACCGCGTGGAAGGTTCCGTCAGATTTCACCTTGATCATCTGCCCCGCGTCGCCATGCTTGGCGAGGTTCGTTATCCGCACCACAGCGTCCACGGCGGACTCGCCGGATGATGACACCTTGCCACGGACACCGCTGCCAAGGGCGCGCTTGATCACATACTGCCAGGCCGCCCGCAACTTGGTGACAGTCTTGTTGCGCCAGGCGCTGAACGATGGCTGAAAGCCCTGGCTCATCCCGTTGAGTTCAATCACGTACGGGATGACGTTGTGCTCATGGTACATCCAGTCGATATCGCCGCCGTCCACGGCGTACAGGATCTCCCACGAAGTGCCGGGACGATATTTGCCGCTCCCCGCGTCAGACACCAGGAGGTTTGCCATCTCACGGCCACCGCCTTCGACCACCTCGCGCTGCGGCACACGCTCGCCATCGCAGCTGTAGGGATAGAGGACGAGCTCACTATAGGAGTGGAACGAAATGCTGTAAACGGGACGGATCCGCTCGATGAGGCCCATCATGGCCTGGGTTTCGTTCTCAGAACCCGCGCTCGGGCCGCGGTACGTGTCATTGTAAGGGCTGCCACTTGACCCGTTACAGCCATTCCAGCGGTAGGGGTAATTGCGATTCACGTCCACGCCGTCTGAACCGGTCGTGTTCTTGCGCCACATGTTGTCCCCGGTCCAGACCTTGTTGCTTCCGTCCGGGTTGACCATGGGGACAATCCAGATTTCAGCGCGATTCAGCCAGTTCTGGACCTCAGGATTCGTGGCGTACTGAGTGGTCAAGTATTCCGCCGCGTCGAGGGCAACCTCAACCGTCATCACCTCACGCGCGTGATGCAATGCGTTGAGGAATACAACGGGCTTGTCGCCGTCTTTTGTTGTTGCCGGGGCTGTGATGCGGATTGCCCAAAGATCGCGACCTTCGTGGGTACGCCCGAACGACTCAACCTGGACCAGATCCGGATGGTTGTTCTTGATCCGGTTGACCAGTTCCTCAACTTCGGCAGGGTTCTTGTATCCTGGATCCGGCGCGATGGCGGGGTCAAATGACCTCACATCGACCGTTTGACCAAAAATTGCCTTGTCGAAAGGCTGCCTGGAGTCGGCGCGCTGCACAATATCAACGAGTCCGGTGTCAGGATTCGCGCCAGCGATGTCGTATCCACCTTCAACAAGCTCACGCATCTGGTTCTTGTAATCACGCAGTTTGAGAGTCAGGATGCGGGATTTCCCATCGGAATCGTCTCCGTCGTGAGCGAGAGCACTTCCTGCGAGAGCCGCAACCGAAACGATGGCGACAGCGACAGAAACAACAGGACGCAAAAACGCAGAACGGGTTGAAGCCAGAAGTTTCATGCGACTTCCTTTTCGTAAATCGGGCAGACGGTACGCTTTCAACGATGTTCTCAATTTTACTCGAACAGCTGGCAGGCACAAAATGCCGGGTCATTACTTTTCATGATCAGTCCGCAGGCAAACAGTAAAACGGGAAAATTAAGCGAAATATGATCATGATTACGGGGGCTTGCGCATGTTCAAGAATTTCTCTTCCGCGTTCGATAAGAAAGAGGAGGAGGTTTGTCATGGCACATGACACTTCGAACAAGCGGCTGGGCCTGGTTTCACCCAGGGACCTGGAAGCGCTCATCCGGGACCTAGAAGAAATCAAACCCTGGCGCGGACTGGCCAAATCCGCCATCGGCTACGGGGTCTTCATGGTTTTGGCGATCGCGGCTGTGTACAGTCCGTACCCGGCGGTTTCAATCGGACTTGCTTTTGTTGCCGGACTCATTGTCACGACATTGATGGTGATGACTCATGACGCGATCCACCGGACTCTGACAGGATGGGCCTGGTATGACGAGCTCTATCCGCTCGCGGTGAGCTACCCGCTTCTGTGGCCGCATCAGACTTACCGGGAGATCCACAAGATCCATCACAAGATGAACGGCAGCGACGAGAATGACCCCGAGCGCGTCCAGTGGACCGAAGAGGAATACGCCAAGGCGGGCAAGTTCGTGCAATGGTATGTGCGTAACCAGTGGATGGTAGACATGTTTGTCCTTGGTGGCATTGGTTTCATCATTTCCACGCTGAGCCGCGCGCTCCCATTCGCGCGTCACGTCAAATCCATGCGGCGCGCCCTGATCGTTGACGCGATTGGAATCCTTGGCGTCAACTTGACGATCTACGGTATTTGCATCTCACAGGGTCTGGGTTTGAAATATTTCCTGCTTTACTTGCTTGTAGAGCGGATGGTTGGCACGCTGCAACAACTGCGCGCCCATGCGGAGCACTACGGCCGGTTCGGCAAGGCCGCGCACTATTTCGAAACCCAGATTTTCAACTGCCGAAACATTCGCACCAGTGATCTGGTGAGTTTCTTCTATAATGGGCTCAACTTTCATTCCGTGCACCATGCGTTTGTTAAAATTCCATTCTACAATCTGGGAGAAGCGCACCGCAGGATCGTCGCCGCCTACGGAGACAAGTGCCCGGTGCTGGAGGAGGATTCCTACTTGCAAGTCGCCATCAGGGCCATTAGAAGGCCGCTCCTGATCGGGGAGACAGACCCTGGCAGTGCCGTCGGGCAGGCGCGCATGAAGAGCGTCAACTCAAAGCGTGATTGAATTTGGATGTAATACGAGATTCAGCTTCGGTTGTGAAACGCCTGCGGGAATCATTCGATTCCCGCGGTTTTGTTTTTCTCGGCGTCACGGATCTCGATGTGGCGTCAGACCACGCGAGGTTCCTGGCGTGGCTGGACGCGGGAAACCACGCCGGCATGGAATTCCTTGTCCGAAATGCCGGTTTGCGCCGTGACGCGCACAATATCCTTCCTGACGCGGAATCGGCCGTTGTCTTTGGATTGCCCTACGCGCCGCCGGACGCGGAAGCCAAGGCCGTCCGGCCTGGTATCGCAAAATACGCGCGTCTGCGCGACTACCACAAAGTCATGTGGGAGGAAGGCGAGGCAGCCTTCCAGGAAGCCGTGCCAGACGCGGCCATCTCGCGGCGCGTTTGCGTGGATAGCGCGCCAGTCCTGGAACGAGCCCTTGCCGCCAAGACCGGTGCCGGATTCATCGGGAAAAACACGTGTTTCATCGCTGGAAAACTGGGGAGTTTCCTGTTGCTTGGCGTGGTCCTCACCGCGCTGAAGATTCAAGAGACCAGGCCAGCGCCACTGGAGAAGTCGCGACGGAACGCCAACGACTGTGGTTCCTGCCAGCGGTGCCAGACGCATTGTCCGACCGGCGCGCTGGATGTGGCGTGGAACCTGGACAGCCGCAAATGCCTCTCCTATTGGACCATCGAACATCGAGGGGTCATCCCGGAAGAATTCTGGCCGTGGCTTGGAAAATACTGGTACGGATGCGACATCTGTCAGGATGTCTGCCCGTACAACCGGAGTGGCGGGCGATTGAGTCGAACGGACCTGATGCGCTCACTTGAGTCGATTCCATTGAGACAAGTGGCAACGATGGATCAAGGGCTCTATGAAAAACTTTTTGGCGGCACCGCGATGACACGCGCCAGGAAAAGTGGGTTGCGTCGCAATGCGCTGATCGCGATGGCGGTAACAGGGGACCCCGCCCTTGACGGGATTCTGGGCACTATTTTGAATGACGCCGGGGATGATGACACGGTCGTCAAGGAGACCGCGCGTCAGGTCTGGCGATTCACCCAGGACCGAAAGCGGCGTCGATAGTCTTGAGTTTCCTTGCCGAATGCCAGAGCGGGACGACCTGCCTCAGCAAAGTCTCGGCTTGGGGAATCGTCAGCTGGGCTTCTTTATCGCTTTTGGCCATCGCCGGGTCGGTATGAACCTCGAGGAAAAAGCCATCGAGATAACCGGTAGCCGCCGCAGCACGGGCCAGCACCGGAGCAAACTCACGGTCCGCTCCCGAGCTCTTGCCGTCCGGGGCAGCCCCCGGCAACTGGGTGCTGTGTGTAATGTCAAAGATGAGCGGGGTACCAGAGCGGGCCATGACTGGAAACGCCCGCATATCCACCACCAGATTACCGTATCCGAAACTCGCGCCCCGTTCGGTCAACGCGACGTCCACTGGTAAATTTGCCGCCCTGGCCGCCGCAATCGCCTTGCCGGCTATGTTTGCCATCGCCTCCGGCGCCATGAATTGACCTTTTTTGATGTTCACGGCCCGCCCCGTCTGGACGGACTGGACGATCAGGTCTGTCTGCCGGCACAAAAAGGCAGGTATCTGAAGCACGTCACATACCTCGGCCGCAGGCTGGCACTGCGCCGTTTCATGCACGTCGGTGAGAATCCTTACCCCATGGCGAGACTTGATATCAGCGAACCAACCCAAGGCCCGTTCCAGGCCAGGACCACGATAACCCTCAATGGAAGAGCGATTGGCCTTGTCAAAGCTGGCCTTGAAAACCAGTTGAAAATCCAGATCCCGGGCCAAACGGACAAGGGGGGCCACCGTGGCCTCCAGAAGGTCCTGGGATTCGGCCATGCAAGGGCCGGCAATGACGACCGGCCTGGCGGAGTCCCTGACGAAGATGGGCGCAGAGGCTACTTTCACGTGAATTTACCCCCGATTCACTGGCATAACGGTACATATCCGGCGGATGAGGTTAAAGGGGCCTGCCCGGGGCGCGCAAGAGTCATCTTGACTAGTCGGACTGCTGTGCGTAGATAGTTGGTCTCTTGCGAGGGCGCTTTAGCTCAGTCGGTAGAGCAGTGGATTGAAAATCCACGTGTCCCCAGTTCGATTCTGGGAGGCGCCACCATCTTAAACATCCGTCCGTAAGGACGTTTGAACACAGGATCGGCCTTGGAAACCCTTTTGACAGTCATTCATGTCGGCGTAGCGCTCTTCATGATCCTCGTTGTCCTCGTTCAAGGCGGGCACAGCGGGGGTGTGGGCGCTGCGTTCGGCGGCGGCTCGTCCTCTGGACTCCTCGGCGCGACTGGGGCCACCACGCTGCTCGGCAAGCTCACTTACGCGGCTGTCGGGATTTTCATGGTGACTTCGATCTCCCTCAGTGTGATCCAAGGGAAAAGTGGAGACGTAGGTCTCGGTAAAAGACTGCAGGAAAAGGCGGCAGCAGCAGTGGCTTCACCAAGCCCCTCTGCCTCCCCGGATGCCTCGGCTGCGCCATCGGCTTCACCAAGCCCGGCGCCGTCTGAAGCGTCGAAGACCCCTGTCGCTTCGCCGGCCGCGAAACCCTGATCCCTTACGTACTTGACTGTACGCACCTTGCTCAGGTGGTGGAATTGGTAGACACGCTAGTTTGAGGGGCTAGTGCCGAGAGGCGTGCGGGTTCAAGTCCCGCCCTGAGCACCATTTATCCGGTCACTTGGTGTATTCTTTTCTCCGTCATCCCTGACGGAGCCTTTCCAATGCAAACCATCTTGATCCTGTTGCTGGCGCTCGCGGCACGACCTCTTTTTGCCGGGAATGCCGAGCCTGGCAGCATCCCAAAAACGCCCGTGGTGCTTTGCCTCGGCGATTCCTTGACGGAAGGTTTTGAGATCAATCCTTCCGCGGCCTGGCCGGCCTTGCTGGACCAGCGACTCAAGGAAAAGTTCGGCCCCGGGGCCGAATCGATCAACGCGGGAATCTCCGGGGCCACGTCGGCGAGCGGTGCCTCTCGATTGAAGTTTCTCCTTAAATCTCCCAAGAAACCCACACACCTGATCCTCGCTCTTGGCGCAAATGATGGCTTGCGTGGGCTGCCTGTTGGCGCGATGCGCAAGAATTTGGAGGAAGCGATCGCCATCGCCAAGGATCATCAAATCAAGGTTGTACTGGCAGGCATGAAGGTCCCACCCAGCTACGGTAAAAGTTATTCCGGGGCATTTGAGGAAACATTCAAAAATGTGGCTCGTGACCAAAAAGTCATCCTGATCCCGTTCCTCCTCGAAGGTGTCGCCGCCCACTCCTCGATGAACATCGAGGATGGGATCCACCCGAATCCCGGCGGACACAAGGTGATCCTCGAAAACGTCTGGAAAAAACTGGAGCCACTTCTGTGATTCAACAAACCGGACAAGAAAACCAGCAAGGCCCCGTCATCGAAGTCCAATCCGTTACAAAATCATATGGGCGTGACGATCAGAAGATTTCTGTCCTGCACAACCTTGATTTTGTCGCCAGGCGGGCCAGCACGATCGCTATCACCGGACCTTCCGGCAGCGGCAAATCAACGCTGCTTGGACTTCTGGCCGGACTTGACCAGCCTGACTCGGGACAGATCCTCATGGACGGACTTGAAGTCACCGGACTGTCGCAATCCGCGCTCTCTTCATTCCGCGCCAGGACCATCGGTATTGTCTTCCAGCAGTTTCACCTGATCCAGACGCTGACGGCCCTGGAAAACGTATCTCTCCCCCTTGAGATCGCGGGAGCGCCAGATGCGTCGACCCAGGCGATGGCCAGACTGAATTCCGTTGGGCTGGCGGACCGTGCGAGCCATTTGCCGTCACAATTGAGCGGGGGCGAGTGTCAGCGCGTGGCAATTGCCCGGGCACTTGTCGTGAAGCCAAAAATCCTGCTGGCAGACGAGCCAAGTGGCAACCTGGACACAAGGACGGGCGAAAGGATCACGGATCTCCTGTTCGAACTGGTCAAGAGGGAAGGAACGACGCTGATCCTCGTGACACACAACGAGGATCTTGCCGCGCGGTGTGATGAGCGTTTCCAGTTACGCGACGGACAACTTCAAAGGATCTCGTAATGATGATCTGGCTTCGACTTGCCTGGCGCGAAATCATCAACACCCCGAAGTTCTCGTTGTTTTTTGTCATGAATATCGCTCTCGGACTCGTTGGCTTCATCGCGGTTGACGCCTTGAAATCGTCTATTGATGAGAGCCTCTCTGGAAAATCGCGCGAGATCCTCGGAGCCGACATCTCGGTGTCCGCGTTCAGACAACTGAATCCCGACGAAATCGCCAGGTTCGATTCTCTCGTGCCGCGGACGACTCGCATCGCGGAGGAGACCGGCTGGGTGAGCATGGTTTCGGCGATCACCAGAGAGACACAAAACGTGGCACCACCCGCCCGCCTGATGGAGATCAGGGCCGTAGACAAAGCCTTCCCGTTCTATGGCGAAATCTCCTTCACCAACGAATCAGGTCACGACTCACAGGAAAAGATATTCGAGAGAATGAACGTGGAACCAGTCGCCATCGCGGCTCCGGAACTGTTCGTTCAACTCGAACTGAAGCCGGGAAGCGAAGTCAAGATTGGCGATCAGGTTTTCAGACTGGCAGGAAGCATCACGAATGACCCGTCGACCTCATCGGCCAGCTTTTCAATCGCACCAAGGATCTATATCGGTCAGGCATGGGTCGCGAAGACCGGCCTTGTCCAACTGGGCAGCCGGATCGTCCACACGAGGAAATACGCGGTAACGCCCGGAACCGTCGAGGAAGCCCCGCTTGAGGCGAAGTTCAAGGCATTCGCCAAATCCCGCAGCGACATCAGGGTCAGGAGTCATACGTCCGCCACCGATGAGCTTGGAAGGATCTTGAAATTCCTTGGAGACTACCTCGGAATCGTCGCGCTGGTGGCGATCATATTGTCCGCGCTCGGGTGTAATTTCCTGATACTGGCCCATATCCGGAGCAAAATCCGGGACCTCGCGATACTACAGTCCATCGGGGCCAGGCCATCATCGGCAAGGTGGATTATTGGCTGGCAAATGGCCCTTCTTGGAACAGGGGGATCTATCGCAGCCATCGCGCTGGCCGCCGCGCTCATGCCTTCTGTCAAAGACGTCCTCGCACCCTTTCTTGGATCGGGGATCCAGCTGCGAATGCAACTGGACTCTATCGTCACGGCTTTGATTCTGGGATCGATCGGCACCCCGGTTGCCGGTCTGCCTGCTTTCGCGCACCTGAATGAGATGAACGCGGCGTCACTGTTCAGGGAGCATGAAGCCCCCTCCAATATCAGGGCGACTCAGTGGTTCATCGCCGCCATTCCCGCAATATCGATCATTTTTAGTCTCGCGACGTGGCAGGCGCGCAGCATCAAGACCGGGCTGGTTTTTTTGGTGATTACCGGGGCGTCGATCCTGATCCTCGGCACGGCTGGCTTTCTTTTGCTCAGGTCCATCGATCAAATCACACGATGGCTCAAGAAATCAGGGGGACGCTACCCTTGGCCAGTCATGATGGCACTCCGAAACTCGCGACGATCCAGTCAGGGATTGATGATTTCATTGATCACGCTGGGATTGTGTTCTGCCTTGTTGAGCGCTGTCCCGCAAATACAAGCGATCCTGACGTCAGAGCTTAGTTCAACCGGTAACACGATCCTGCCCGGACTCTTCCTGTTTGACATCCAGCCAGAGCAAGAGGCTCCGTTGCGTCAATTCCTCGCGATCCGTGAAATCCATTCAGGTCCTTTTTCTCCGCTCATCCGCGCCAGGCTGGAGCGAATCAACGGCAAACCCGTGGCAGAAACGTTTGATACGATTCCCGGGACGCAAGAAAGGCGGACCGAGGAACAATTCAAGAACCGCACATACAATCTTTCCTTCCGCGCGCGACTTTCCCCCAGCGAGACCCTTGCGGCGGGCCGGGAATTCGCCGCCGGGCGATTTGACCCTTCACTGCAGGAAATGCCGGAAATCTCGATAGAGAAAAGATTTTCGGAACGGACTGGCATTCGTCTCCAGGACATTCTGGATTTTGACATCCAGGGCGTACCGGTGAAGGGGAGGGTAGTAAACCTGAGGCGCGTTCGATGGGCCAGTTTCCAGCCAAATTTCTTCGTGCAATTCCAGGAAGGGGTGATCGATGAAGCCCCGCGTACATCGCTTTGCACGATACCGCAGATGGACTTCGACAAGACACAACAACTGCAACGCGAGTTGACGAGAGAATTTCCTAACATCTCAATCATCGATGTGAAGGCTTCCGTCGCGAGAATTTTATCCATCTCCGCGCAGGTGGCCACTGCAGTCACCGCGATGGCTTTGCTATGCCTCATCGCGGGTATTGGTGTATTGACCGCTATCACGTTGCAGCAATCGAGAACTCGCGCATACGAAACCGCGATCATGAAGGTTCTCGGGGCTTCATTCACGGACATCCTGTTCCGCATATTTGTTGAAGCCGGAATTGTCGCAATTTTTGGCGCGACGTGCGGACTCGCGATCAGCTTCGGGATAGCCTGGGTTATATCCGTATTCCTGTTTGACGGAGTATGGGTGTTCGCCGCGGGGGCCGCCACCGTCCCTGCCGCGATGATCACTGTCACGATCATCTGCGTCACGATGCTCGCCTCGCGTATCGCGCTTGCTGCCCATCCGAGGAAATTGTTGCAACCTGAATGATCAAGAGAAGTAGAAAAGAGAGCGGGGAGCGATCCCCCTCAGGACCCACTCCCCTGTTAAATACGTGCGGAAACCGTTCAGGAAACATGAAACCCGCCATGATTTGACGGGTTTCATCAATTAAAACAATAACTTATATATAGACTACCGCTGGACTTTATAATTCAAGTCCGGCTCGACATAGGCTGTATCCATCTGTGCCAGCTGGAGCTTGCCAGACATGTCCCAGTTGACGGCATGCCACTTCGTAAACTGATCGATAACCCAGATCCCTGACTGACGCCCGCCATTGCCGCTCTTTCCGTTGCCACCAAATGGCAGGTGCGCTTCAGCGCCAGTCGTCGAATTGTTGATACTGGACATGCCGGCGGTGATTCCCTGCTTGAACCGGTAAACCAGCATCGGGTTGTTCGTGTAAATCGCCGAGGATAATCCGTAACCGTGATCGTTTGCCATCGCCATGGCCTCCTCGAAGTCATGGAACTTCATGACGTTGAAGAGGGGACCAAAAGTTTCAGTCCGGTAAATCCGGTCGTTCAATTTAACGTTCAGAAGGATGTTCGGACGCGCGTAGAAACCGTTTTCAGCATCGCCCCTGAAATGATCCCAGTCCACGCCGTGACCAATCCAGCCGCCTTTCCCGAGAGGCATTTCATGGTGTTTCTCAACCAGGGTCTCCAAGTGTCCGAGGTGATTCTTCAAGAATCGCTCGCTGATCAACGGACCATACATGATTCCCTGGGTCATCGGGTCGCCGATCACCATTTTCCTGGCGCGGTCGACAAGCCTTTGAACGAATTCGTCATGAATGGACGCGTCAAGGATCAGGTTACCCAGTGAAGTGCAGCGCTGACCGCCAGTACCGAATCCGCTGAACAACGCGCCTTCAAGAGCCAGGTCGATATCAGCGTCCTTGCAGACGATGAGCGGGTTCTTGCCGCCAAGCTCGAGGCAAGGCACCTGAAGATTGCGGCCACAGGCCTCGCCGATACGCCGGCCGACTTCGGTGGATCCAGTAAAACCGATCTTGTCAAAGCAACCTTCATCGATGAGTTCCACCATCGCAGCGCCGGTCTTCGACCCCGTTCCGAAAACGGTATTGAAGACGCCCTTGGGCAATCCTGCGTGATGGAGAAGATCCGTAAACCAGAAGCTGGTTGCCGGAGCGTCCTCACTGGGTTTCCAGACACAGGTATTGCCGGCGATAAGGGCCGGCACAAAATACCAGGCAGGGACGGCGAACGGAAAGTTGCACGCCGTCATGCAACCGAAGACCCCGACAGGACGACGGTATGTAAAGAGTTCCTTGTTCGGCATTTCTGATGGAACCGTCTGACCATAAAGGCGACGGCCCTCGGAAACGAAGAAATTACAGGTGTCGATTGCCTCTTGAACTTCGCCAAGGGCCTCACGCAAAGGCTTGCCAATTTCACGGGCAAGCACTTCAGCCAGAGCCTCCTTGTTGGCCTCAATAAGTCGTCCGTAGTTGGCAATGACGCTGGCCCGCACCGGTGCCGGCGTCTGGGACCAGGCCTTGAAGGCCTTGCGCGCAGCGTGCGCCGCTTCGCGGACCTCGTCCTTGCCAGACTCGGTGAAAACGCCAACGATATCCTTCTTGTTGGCGGGATTGATGCTCGGAAACTCTGCGCCGCCCCGGGCCTCAGTCCAACGGCCATCGATGTAAGCAGCAAGCTTGCGGTTCTTGTACATGACACGTCCTCCTCGGTCGGGGTAACATCCCTCAAACAGACCGGAATCGCAACCCGTGAACGCTGAAAATGACGATCGTCGCAAGTCCGCGCGATGCCCCGTATGCCAGGGACCCGCGGTCATTGAGAATTCTGCCACAGGACGCATCCGGTGCCGGAACTCACTGTGTATTCAGAACCATAGCGAAAAAATTTGCCCCCGTTGCGGATCGCGTAACCTGGGGGACGTCCGACCCGGCCGGGAAAAAGCAACCATGGAATACTCGTGCGCTGACTGTGAACACGTTTGGATCCCCAAGCAGTGAGACTCGGGGGAATCGCCGGGGGCCACGCGACCTGCCTCAACCGCCGACGGTTCCTGCCATGTCGAATACCGGCAGGTACATGGCGATCACGATGAAGCCGACGACGGATCCGATCGAAACAATCAGGACGGGCTCGATCAGGGACAGCAAAGTCTTCACCGCGATGTCTACCTCTTCCTCATAGAACTCGGCGACTTTCATGAGCATGTCGTCGAGCGCTCCGGTTGCTTCACCAACCTCAACCATGGAGACCACCATGGGTGGGAACAGACCATCCTTGGCCAGGGGTTGACTGAACTTGACGCCCTGCTCGATCTGGGATCGCACGTAGAGAATGAACTCCTCGATGCGTTTGTTGCCGGCAGACGCCGCGCAAATGGTAAGGGCCTCCAGGAGGTTCACACCGGCTTTCAGCATGGTCGAAAGGGTTGAACAGAAACGACCCACCGCCACTTTTCGGATCAGGTCACCGATCACTGGCAGATAAAGAACGAGGCGGTCGAACTGCGCGCTACCCATTTCGGTTTTACGATACACATTGATCGCCACAATCATCGCGGCAATCGCCCCGAAAACTGTCAGCGAGTTGTTGCGGAAGAAGTTGGAAATATCCACCACGATCTGGGTCAACGCCGGAAGCTCACGTCCGGAATCCTGGAATTGCTTGGCGAAAGTCGGAACCACGAACGCGAGCAAGGCGGAAATCACCGAAGTCGCGGCCACCACAACGATAGCCGGGTAAATCATGGCCGACTTGACCTGAGATTTGATTTTGGCCGCCTTCTCGATATATGACGTCAGGCGCATCATGATCTGGTCAAGGCTACCGCTGGTTTCCCCGGCGCGGACCATCGCGATATACAAGGAATCAAACGCCATCTTGTGCGTCTTCATGGCCTCGCTCAGAGTCTTCCCGTTCTCAACGTCGTTTTGAACCTTTTTCAGCATCGCACCGAATGCCATGTTCTTTTGCTGGGAACCCAGAACGTTGATGGTCTGGATCATTGGCACGCCACTTGAGAGCATCGTCGCGAATTGTTTCGTGAAAATTACAAGATCCCGGGTATCAGGCGCGCCACTGCCGATGACAATTTGATACTGGCCCCTTGCATCCTTCATGAGCTTGATCGGCCCGAGCGCGATCGTCCCTTCAGATGATGACGACGGCGCTCCCGGTTTCGCAGCGGACTTCCTGCTGATGGAAACAACCTTCGCACCGTTCCTGGTCAAACGTCCGCGAACCACGGAATCCGATGGTCCCGACATGACGCCTTCGGAGACAGTACCGTCCTTGTTCTTCACCTTGTACGCAAACTCAGCCACGGATCCCTCTTGTCAGTTTATGCTGCGGAAACAGCCAGCTGATCGTTATCGTCGTCACTCGCCGTATTGCTGATGGCTTCGTTGAATGACACCTGGCCTGCCGCCATTTTCATCAACGCGGACTGGCGCAGGGTGCGCATTCCGTTCGCCATGGCCACCTTCTTCAGGTCCATCGATGCCGCGCCGTCCATGATCGCCTGACGTATGGCGTCATTCACCTTCAGAACTTCGTGCACGGCAATACGTCCTTTGTTCCCGGTATTGGAGCATGCTCCGCAACCCGTTCCCTTCATGGGCTTTATGCGGGGAACAAACTGGGACGCGATACCTGACCTGATCAACATGTCCGGAGTCACGGAATCATCGACTGTCTTGCATTTGACACAAATCTTCCGGATCAGACGCTGCGCCGTGATGCAATTCAGGGCAGAGACGAGATTGAACGACTCAACACCCATGTTGAGGAGACGATGGATCGTGTCCGGAGCACTGTTCGTGTGCAAGGTTGACAAAACCATGTGACCAGTCAGCGCCGCCTTGACCGCGATTTCCGCCGTCTCAAGGTCCCGGATCTCGCCCACCATGATGACGTCTGGATCCTGGCGAAGAAATGATTTCAGAGCCTCTGCGAACGTCAATCCGATCTCGGGTTTTGTCTGAACCTGGTTGATACCTTCGATGTTGTATTCAACCGGGTCCTCCGCGGTCATGATGTTGTCGGACTCCTGGTTCAATTCCGACAGTGCAGAGTAAAGTGTGGTCGTCTTTCCCGAACCTGTCGGCCCAGTCAC
This sequence comes from bacterium, assembly GCA_010029825.1. GTDB lineage: Bacteria > Bdellovibrionota_B > Oligoflexia > Oligoflexales > RGVZ01 > RGVZ01. The sequence continues at coordinate 27,897 of RGVZ01000012.1, forward strand.
AAGCACCATCCCGAATGGGCTGTGAATGGAGTTCATGAATTTATCCAACTGGTCCTGGTCGAGCCCAAGCTGCGTCATGTCTACCTTCAAGGCAGACTTGTCGAGAATACGCATCACGATCTTTTCGCCGTAAAACGTCGGCAGGGTGCTGACGCGATAGTCGACCGGATTCGAACTGATGAGGATGTTGATGGCGCCGTCCTGCGGCAGGCGGCTTTCCGCGATGTCCAGGCGAGACATGATCTTGATACGGGAAATGAGCCCGGCCTTCATGTTGGCCGGAGGACGGGTCAGTTCGCGCAGAACACCGTCGATACGCAGGCGCACCCGCACATACGTTTCGTAAGGCTCGATATGAATATCGGACGCGCCACGGGACTGGGCTTCCAGCAATATGTAGTTGACGAGTTTGATGATCGGCCCGTCGGTGTCGGCGCCGCCTGACCCGATGTCCTTACGCTTGACTCCGAGGACGTCTATCGCCGTTTCCAGGTCCTGACCCTGCTTTTCGAGAGCGGCAAGGTCCATGTTCGAGCGGCCGTAATACTTGGCGAGGGCCTCAAGGATGTGGCTTTCCGCCGCCAGGACCGGTCGCGCAAACAATCCCGTCTTGAAACGAACCGAGTTGATTGTCTCGAGTTCCCGGGGATCCGCCATCGCGACAACGATTTCATTGGCCGATTGAGAGACCGGGATGACCTTGAACTTCATCGCCACTTCACGCGGGATCAGTTCGACGATGGCGCGCGGAATCTCCTTCTCATCGAGGCGAATGTGGGGAACACGGTAGATTTTCCCCATGATCTCCAGGTACTTCTCAACCGGAACAAACTCCAGGAGCTCGATGGCATGGGTCAGGGAAATCTCAGCCTTCGCGGCGTGTTCCGTCGCCTCCTTGATCTGCTCATCCGTCAGACCAAGCGCTTTTTTGACGATGTCGCGAAACTGATCCACCCGGGCCCCTCCACTTCACAGGGGGTCATCGGCAAAATCGGTGGATTTTATGAGGACCGGGGGGAGACAGGCAATTCGCTGGCATAGATCCGCTTGGCTCCGGCCCGACTGTGACGCAAGGACCGGAGCTGGACAAATGCCAGCTTCGCCAAGACCTCTTGCTCGTCGAAATCAGCGGAATTTGCAGAATTTTTCAGGAATTTCTTGATATCGCCAAGAATCTGGGGGGGATGCATCACCAGTCCATTGCTCAAATACGCGCCGTTGCTGTCGGGGAACAGGCAGCCTTGAAAAACTGACCCTTTGCTGAATCCACGCAATGATTCCCCTGGCTTTGGAAATACTTTCCAGCCATTTCCAGTGCGGAGGTCCCTGACCGTCATCTGATGACCCTGAGACAGTGCGTCGACCACGAAAATCGAATGGCGGAAGCACTCCATCATGGCCCGCAAGTCATCGGTGATCGACTTGTTTGACGGCGCGAACTTCAAGAACGGTGTCTTTGTCTCGCCCGGAACCACGCGCAAAAAGACAAAGTAATCCAGAAAATAACTCATGCGCGCGTCGTAGAATGGATCCTCAGGGAAAACCTTTCCAAAGCGCAAATAAAACTCTTCCTTTGCCGCGACGAAGGCATTCTTGCCGAGTGTCGATTCGGCGTCCGCGACAATGGCCTCGAGGGCCTGATCCGTCGTCTGCATTGAAGAATTTTCGCTCACTGAGCCCGCCTCGCGGATGGATCAACGGTAAATTCCGGGTACATTACAAATACGAACGACCCAACCCAGGGAACCCGGAACGGAACCGGGAGCCATACCGAGACCTGTCCACGGTCTTTCAGGTTAACATCTTCAAGGGGAACATATAAGCCACCCTGACGGAACGCCGCCTGCACAGACCTCTTGACTGCAAGGTCATCGACGCCCGTCAAACGGGCCAGTCCTTTCCTGTCGCGCTCCAACAGTTCCCGCGCGACCTTGGCGGCCCAGAGAGCCTCCACGGCACCGGAGAAAATCTGCACCGCGGCCGCGGTCAAAAAGCACGTCGCGAAAATTGCCAAAACCCGATGGGTCCAGGGGCATTTAGACCGTGGGGACATTCTTGCCTTTTTGTTGCCAAAGTAGCTCGGGAACGCCTGCTTCCTGGGAAATCACTCGACTCGCGACAAAAAACCAGTCGCTCAGGCGATTCAGATAGATCGATACTTCTTCACGGACAGTGTCCTCACTCGCAAGGGCCACTACAGCGCGTTCCGCCCGCCTGCAAACCGTCCGGACCACGTGAGCCATCGAATTCGCCTCATGCCCACCTGGCAAGACGAAGTTGGCGAGAGGTTCCAGCTGGTCATTGAAGTCATCGATTTCCATTTCCAGCCGGGATACGGACTCATGGCTCACAACTTGTTGCCTCGTCGTATCAAGAGCGTCAACAGGAGTCGCAAGTTCTCCACCGACGTCAAAAAGCTCGTTCTGTATGCGACGAAGCCTGGTGATCAATTCCGCTATGCGCGGCATCACCTTGTGTTGTTCCATCTGGTGCAACTTGTCGCGAAGAAGGCCCGTGAACGAATTCAGCTCGTCAATCGTGCCATATGCCTCGATTCGCAAATGGTACTTGGGAACCTTCATCCCGTTGGCGAGATAAGTGAGCCCTTTGTCCCCGACTTTTGTATAGATTTTCGTCAGCCGCACCGGAATCCATCCTCCAAGGAGACAAGTTACCGGGACTTTCGGCTCCCAGAAACAAGAAAAGCCACCATCCAGCTTTTGTTCAACCGGGGCGGCTTTTCCATTGGAGATGACGCTTTACGGCTTATTCGAACTCGTCGTCGCCCGAAGTTCCCGTATCCGTCACGCGCTCTTGACGATTCACGGATTCGCGCAGCTTGTCTGACGGGTGGAACGTCACAACGCGGCGTGCCGTGATTTCGATTCTTTGGCCAGTGTGCGGATTGCGGCCCGGGCGTGAACGCTTTTCCTTCACGGTCCACTTGCCGAATCCGGAAATTTTCACTTCGCGACCCTCTTCGAGCTTCTGCTTGATCTCTTCGAGGACGGTTTCAAGGATGTCCTTGGCTTCCTTGACGGGGAAACCGACTTTATCACGAATCATCTCAATGAGAGTGTCCTTGGTCAGCGTCATGAAAACTCCTTTGATTCTCTAACTGCCTAAAATATATTACCAACTTCCTGCCCGGACGAAAAGAAACCGACCCCGGCAGCATGAAAATTTGCGATCTTGACCCTTTGAGACCTGGGAAAGGCGGCTTGATGGCCACAACCCGTAAAAAGCGTGTCCTGACTGGATCCCGGGCAACCGGCATGCCCCACCTGGGCAACTATTTTGGCGCCTACAAGCCCGCCATAGACCTGCAAGATCGCTTCGAACTTTTCTTGTTTTTGGCAGATTTCCATGCCCTCAATGAGCACTACCCGCCGGAGGAAAACAGGCTCAACAGCTACCGGATGGTGGCATCGTTCCTGGCTTGCGGTCTCGATCCCTCGAAAAGCCTCCTCTACGCGCAGTCCGCGGTACCAGAGGTCAACGAACTGGCCTGGATCCTGAGCTGCCAGGTTCCTTTCGGAGTCATGGCCCGTGCCCATTCCTTCAAGGACGCACAGGCAAAGGGGATCGACATCAATATGGGCGTGTTCAATTACCCGATATTGATGGCAGCGGATATCCTCCTGTTTGACGCGAACCTGGTGCCAGTTGGCCAGGACCAGAAACAGCACCTTGAAATGGCTCGCGACATGGCCCAGCGCTTCAACCATCACTATGGGGAGTGCCTGGTCATTCCAGAGCCGATGATCTCCGACACGGTGGCAGTTGTGCCGGGGACTGACGGCGAGAAGATGAGTAAATCAAAGAACAACACGGTTTCCCTCTTCGCGGATGACAAGGAATGGAAGAAACAAGTCATGAGTATTGTCACTGACGCGAAGGGACTTGCGGACCCGAAGGATCCGGACACCTGCAACGTATTCAAGATCTACTCCCTTCTTGGAGGCCCCGCGGAAATTGGCGCCATGCGGGAAAAATACATCGCGGGCGGCTATGGGTACGGGCACGCGAAGATGGAACTTCTCGAGAAGTTGAAAGAAAAATTCGGCCCGATGCGTGACAAGTACGTTTCCTGGATGAACCGCCAGGGTGACCTGCGGGAAATGCTGCATGAAGGCTCGCGCAACGCTCGCGCGCTCGCGGCGGAAAAATTGAACATGGTGCAGGGCCGCCTTGGGTTGATCGGCCGTCCATTCTGACGGCTCCAACACAAGTAAAAAATCAAAACCCGTGTGCACGGAGGCAATTCATGGGTTCCTCAAATCGATCGTATGTACGTGTCGTATTCGCGGCCGCCGCGACTGCCCTTGTTGTCGTGACAGCGACAGCCATCTGGACCGTGAAACACCAAGGCCTTCGCGTTGGCGAATACACCGCGCAGCTTCCCGGGATCACCATCAACTTCGATGAAACAGGCATCCCTGCAATTGCGGGAGCCAACTGGCAGGAACTGGCCAAGGCGCAAGGCTTTATCGTGGCCAGCGAGCGCATGTGGCAAATGGACCTGATCAGGCGCAAGGCGGCAGGCAGGCTCGCGGAATGGTTTGGCCCAAAAGCCCTGCCACTCGATATCAAGGCTCAGAGAGAAGACCGCGCGGCTACCATGGCACAGTCGGTGGATCTGCTGCCTCGTGAGCAGCGCGAATTCTGCGACGCCTATGCCAGCGGGGTAAACCAATTCATCGAAAAATTTCCAGGTCGATGGGGAATTGAGTACAAACTTACTGGCCAGAAACCAGACGCATGGAGCTGCGCCGACTCGCTTCTCGTTGTTCTCTCCATGTCAGAGGCGCTGGCGTCCATGAGTGACGACGAATTTGTCCAGGCCAAGTGGCGAAAAGTACTGCCACCGGCATGGGAATCGTTCCTGTTCACGCTCGAGCATCCCTGGAACAAACCATTCTTCAACGAGCGAGAGCGCAAGGCGCTCGAAATCCCCTCTGGTAAAGACGCCCTCCCGGAAAAGCCACTGACCCCGGAGGAATATGCCTCGACCGCGGAACTTTCGGACGAGCCCTACGCCATCGGCAGCAACTCGTGGGCGTGGAACGGACCTGCAGGATCGTGGCTCGTCAACGACCCTCACCTCGGCCAGAGTACGCCCCAGCTCTGGTACGCGATGCGCATGAAAATCACTGAAAAGGAATGGGTCGTTGGAGTTGCCCTGCCCGGACTTCCGGGTGTTGTGCTGGGAATGAACCCTTCTTTGGCGTGGGCATTCACCAATGTCGGGGAGGACGTCGATGACTTGCTCGAGGAAGAACTGAGCGCCGATGGCAGCCAATACGTCGCCAAGGGAAGCGGCAGCTCCAAGCAGTGGCGGAAGATAGAAACGCGCCAGGTGGAAATCCCCGTGAAGGGGGCCGGCGCCCACGCCCTCGAAATCCGCAAAACACACCGGGGCCCGCTCGTTGAGATACCCGAGGGAAGCGGCAAGTTTTACAGCCGGCAATGGCTGCCTTTGAAGCCCGGGCGTATAGGCATCCCGACACTTGACTTGAACCGCGCCACGAACTGGGACGAAATCAACAAGGCCGCGGACGGGTTCACGGTACCGGCACAAAACGTGCTCATCATGGACCGCGCCGGCAACATCGGTTACCGGGCAACCGGAACCGGCGTCATCCGGAAAATAACCGGGCGACGTCCGCAACCGGCGACCGAAGGTGAATGGACCGGTTTCGCGCCCCCAACGGAGCGCCACAGAATGTGGATTGAGGCCGAAAAGGGACCCAACCCGACGTCGATGGCCACCGCCAACCAGCGGATCTGGGTCGACCGGTTCGGGCATAACTGGTACGGCGAGGATCGCGAGGAGCGGATCAATTCGGTGCTACGCAGCCGGAACACCCACACGCAGCAGCAGATGCTGGAGTTGCAGTTGGATGTCACATCCCGTTTCCGCCGGGAGCTGATGCGCTGGATCGCGCTGAACAGTGTTTCCAGCACAGAAAAAGAAAGAGACCTTCAACAAAAATGGATTCGATGGGATGGTTCAGGGCGGACGGACCCGGATATTTTCACTGACAGTATCTCGACCGAACGGATGTTTTACAAGATCTTGCTGGGCCGCCTGCGCGACCACTTCAAGCCCGATCTGGCTGAAGGCGAAAAGTACAACTGGAAACTTGAACGCGCATGGGTCGTCGCGCTGCTGTCGAAAAAGGGTAGTTTCAGGACCTTTGGCGTGGAGGACACCGATCTCGCGACGTCAATCTTGCGAAAGGTCGCCGCAGATCGCGGGGGCGAAATGTACGCGGAGCGCAATGCCTGGTCTGGTCAACACCCGTTCGTCAAGAATGTTCCGGTGGCGGGATGGTTCTTCAGGGTGAGGTCGTATCCACAGTACGGATACGCCGATCTGGTGCGCGCCGAAAAGCCGGATCACGGACCGTCCGTAAGGATGATCTGGAATCTGCGCCGTCCCGAGGACAGCGAGTGGATGTTCCCTGTTGGCCAATCCGGGCATGTCGGATCCTCTCACTATTCAGACTTGCGGACGCGATGGACCGACGGGGCCATGATGAAAGCCATTCCTGCTGAATTTTAGGTTCTTGCCCGCCGTGAGGCGATGAATATAATGTCGGTCAACATGACGATTTTTGCTGACCAGAAACAACTGGGAGGAGAACTATGATTGAGGTGAAAGGCCTGTCCAAGAGATTCGGACAGCTTCAGGCCCTGAACGATGTATCGTTCACCGTGGAGAAGGGTCAGATCGTCGGGTTCCTCGGCGCGAACGGCGCCGGCAAGACGACGACCATGGACATCCTTTGCGGATGCATTGGAGCCGACGCAGGTTCCGCCATCATCGCCGGTCACGACATCACGGAACAGCCAATCGAAGCCAAGAAAAGGCTCGGCTATCTACCCGATGTCCCGCCCTTGCATCTCGAAATGACCGTGGACGACTTCGTCTCGTACGCGGCAAAGCTTCACCAGGTCCCCATCAATGCCCTTAACACGCGCGTCAACGATACCCTGCAACGGTTGGCACTGACGGACGTCCGTCACCGTCTCGTCGGCAACCTTTCAAAAGGTTACCGCCAGCGGGTCGCTTTGGCACAAGCCATCGTTCACGATCCTGAAGTTCTCGTGCTCGATGAGCCGACGGAAGGCCTCGATCCAGCGCAGATCGTCCAGATCCGTGAGCTGATCCGCTCACTCGGTGGAAAGCATACGATTCTCCTGAGCTCTCACATCCTGTCGGAGGTCCAAAACACCTGCGATCGGATCGTCATCATCAATAAAGGGCGTATTGTGACCCAGGGCACGTACGATGAACTGACCCGTGACTTGTCGCAGGGCAAGGTGTTCCGCCTCCGGGTCGCCCGGTCTGTCAACGATGCCTTGACGCGGGTCAAGGGCATGTCAGGTATCGTCCACGCAAGAATCGAGGATGATCACGGCGCGGACGCCATCGAGTTCGGGCTTGAAAAATCTGCCAGTGAGAACGCGCCCGAGGACGTCGTGCGGGCCGTCATGGATGGAGGATTTGGATTCCGCGAGCTGCGCCAGAAAACGAAGTCGTTGGAAGAAGTTTTCTTCCAGGTCACGAAATAAGGGAGGCAAGGCAAACCATGAGCGCTGTCTTTACCATCGCCAAAAGAGACATCAAATCCTACTTCGCCTCGCCCAAGGGTGGGGCCATCCTGTTTTTCTTCCTCATCTTGATGGGATCTTTCTTCCAGAATTTTGTCGTGAGCTACGTCGAGTATGAGCAACGCGCCGCGATGCAGGGTGGCCAGGCTCCGACCCTGGAACAGCTTTTGAGGGCATTCTTCTACAACCTGAACTTCATACTTGTCCTGATCGTTCCGGCAGTAACCATGGCGTCCTTCTCGGAAGAAAAACGCAATTCGTCGCTGCGACTCCTTCAAACAGCGCCGGTAAAGGCGCTTGAGATCGTGCTCGGCAAGTTCGTCGCGACGGCCGGCATGATGGGAATCGTTTTGGTGGCGGCTTCGGTGTATCCGCTCTATCTTGTCCTTTTTGGCAATCCGGACTCCGGCGTGATCGTGACGTCGCTCCTCGGAATGTTCTTGCTGATGTGCTCGCAACTGGCATTTGGCCTTTGGGTATCCTCGATGACCAACAACCAGTTCATGGCATTCCTTTTCACCATGTTCGGGCTGTTCCTGCTCCTGGTCCTGAACTGGCTCGCGCCCACCCTGAGTGGTGGTGGAAGTCTCGAAACGGTCATCAAGTACATTGCCTCGACCGACCATCTCGACAGTTTCCTCAAGGGCATGCTCACTGTCAGCCACGTCGCTTACTTTCTTTGCTTCACGGCCTTGTTCCTCTTCCTGACCAATGTTTCACTCGATTCCGAGCGCTGGAGGTAATTGCCCATGCGTCCTGACCTTCTTCTAATCCCGTTTGCGTCAATCCTGGTTGCTTCAATCTCGTCGGCAGCCGCAAAGGCTTTCCCCGCCATCACATGGATCAAGTATGGCGGGTGGTTGTCGGCTCTCGCATTGATCGTGCTGTGGATCGTCCTTGACCTGCCCAATTTCAAAGCCATGTTCGCCAGAAAAGGCGCTAAATATGGCGCCAGTTCAGGCGTCGTTGTATTGCTCACGATTGCCGTCATTGCCGCGATATCCGTCGTGACGTCGCGACCGCGGTTCGACAAGAACCTCGACTTGACCAAAAGCGGGGCCAACACACTGGCAGAACAGTCGGTCAAAATCATCGGCAACATCGAAAAACGGAAATCCGAGGTTGAAGTTCTCGCTTTCTTCATGGACCAGGAGACCAAGAAGCAATTCCAGGACCTGATCGGCCTTTACACCAGCAAAGGCGCGAATCTGAAGATTGAGTATATCGATCCGCAGCGCGATCCCATGCGTGCAACGGCCGAGAAACTCACTTCCGGCAACACCGTGATTTTCAAACTCCAGTCGAACGGTGTCCCGCAGGAAGCGCGCATCACCACTTTCAGCGAGGAAAAGATCACCAATGCCCTCGTCAAGGTCCTGAAGGACAAGCCAAAACAAATCTTCTTCACCAAAGGACACGGAGAAAGCGCCCTTCGGGGAACAGACGGCAACGGGCTCAACATCATGACCGTCGAGCTGGAAGGCAATAAGTATGAGGTCAAGGAACTTGCGCTTCTCGAGGAAGCCAAAGTTCCGGAAACCGCAGACCTGGTTGTCATCGCCGGCCCCAAGTATGACTTCAAGGTCGAGGAAACCCGGCTGCTTGAGGAGCACCTGAAGCGCGGGGGTGGACTCATGGTGATGGTCGAGGCCATGGTCCCGGTCCCAACACTCAATGGCCTGCTCGAGAAATACGGGATTAAATTCTCAAACGATTTACTGATCCTTCGCCCGGATGATCCCCGGACGGTATTCTTGGGCCAGAATAACGCCATCGTCAGCGACTTTGACGATCTCAGTCCGGTGACCAAGGATTTCGCGGGACAATCAAAAGTTGCCGTGATCATGCCCGGAACCCGTTCCGTGGAGGAAATCACCAGCAACACCTCGTCGATGAAAGTATCACTCGTCGCGAAAACGGCGCCCGTCATCATCAAGGTCAAAAATGTTTCGAGCCGGAATGATGTCGGCGGGAACATTAAAAGCGATCGCATCGAGACGGGCACATTCCCTGTCATGGCGGTGGCAACCGGAAAGTCAACCGCTCCGGAGATGGCAAAAGCCGAAAAAGAGGAAAACAAGGACGCCAAAGAGCCCATGCAGGCGGGCGGCAAGGAAATCCGCATTGTCGCGGTTGGCTCTGCGGCTTTTGCTACCAACCAATCCGTGAATGGACGCGAGAACCGGGACCTCTTCCTTAACGCGATCAGCTATTTGCTTCAGGACGAGGATTTCATTTCGATTCGTCCCAAGGACGTGACGAAGAGCACCCTGAACATCACATCAGGCTCCAGCCAGTTGCTCCTCCTTGGCCTTTCGTGGATCTATCCGTTTATTTTCCTCGCAGGAGGCATCCTGTTCTGGATCAGGAGGCGCCAGGCATGAACCAACAACTGAAAACCGCGGGCATTCTCGCGGGCGTTCTTCTTGCCTTGGGTGGCTTGGCTACCTGGGATGAGTGGCAGACGAAAAAGGACGAGAAGAAGAAGGAAACCGAAAATCGCCTGTTCACGTTTGAGCCAGACAAGGTCACGGGCATCGAGTTCTCCAACAGAGAGGGAACTGCCCCTGTGGACATCTCCATTGAGCGTGCGTCCGGCAAGTGGCAGATCACCCGTCCATCAAAGCTTTTAGCCGATCAGCAGGCTGTGGATAACTTGTTGACAACCCTCAAGGACTATAAGTTCGAGTCGGTTGTTGCTGACGATGCTTCGAAAAATGCCTCTGCGTTTGGACTGGACAAACCGCGTCGGGTGATCGAGCTCAAGACCGAAAAAGGCACGGCCAAGATAGCGGTGGGATCCAACACGCCTGTTGGCTATTCCGTCTACTCATTGGCCGAAGGTCCGGGGGTCGATGGAGCGGGAAAGGTTCATGTCGGCAGCCAGCATCTTGCGGTATCTACCGGCAAAACCCTGCACGACCTTCGCGACAAAAAGTTCCTGACCTTCAGCAATGCCAATGTCGCGGCGTTTGAGCTGATTCGTCCCGGGAAGCCAACAGTCAAACTGGAGAAGAAAGACGGAGCATTCGCTGTCACGGCACCCCAATCGTTCCCCGCTGAACAAAATCAGGTCTTCACGTTTCTCGATGGAATCGTCTCAACCAACGCGTCGACTTTCTTCGATCATCCTGACTCGAAACTTCAGAATGCCTTCAAAGGTCGAAATATCGGCGAGCTGCGGGTTAGGCTGGACGACAAAACTTCTGTGAACGTCAAGTTCGTCGAGTACGACAAGAAAATCCACGCATGGACAGGCGGCACGACGCCGATTGTCCAGGTGCCAGACGACATCAAGGGAAAGCTCGAGAAAACGGCTTCTGATTTCCGGGATCGCAAGATTTTCTCGTTTGTTGGAGACAAGGTTACGGAAGTTATCCTGGACGGGAAGTCCTTCTCCAAGAAAAACGCCGAGTGGTATGGCAGCGATGAGCCCACCAAGGCCATCAGCCAGATCCGGTCGCTCCTCGTGGACCTTGAATTTGCCAAAGCCACAGAAATCCTCGATGCGAAGGACAAGGCATCAAGGGAATCTACGGAAAAGGCCCCGGTGCACACTGTCAAATTAACAATCGAGGGCTCCAGCCAACCAATTGAGATCAAGATCTGGGACAAGGCAGGATCGGCAGAGTCATTTCTCGTGAGGCACTCCGAGGCCAAGGCGGCTAACACGGTCTACAGCATCGGCAAAGCTTCACTCTCTGCGCTTGACTCAACGAAGAAATCGGCCGCCCCGGCCGTTGACCTCGGACACGACTGATATCCCTGATCAAACCTGGGATTTGCTCAATGATCGTCGCGTATTCAGCGCGGCGACCATTGAGCCCGACACGACGAAAAACGCGCCCATCCATTGCACCGGACTCGCCAGCAGTTCATGTGGGACACGGCCTGAGACAATCCACGCCTCGGCAATGGAAGCCACAAAAGTTACCAGCGGGGTCAGAGCCAGAACGGCGCTCACACGCGGGGCCTCCCACCTCTGAACTGCCTCGGCAAAACACCCGTACGCCACCACCGTGTTGACGCAGCAAAAAAGAAGGTAGCACACCTGTTTAAAGTCGAGTCCGACAGCATGCCCGGGAGACGATACCGGTCCCAAAAGGATTCCTGCCCCCGAATAACCGGCCAGCAAAATAAATGAGGAAGGAAACTGCGCCGCAAGGCGTTTTTGAAGCAACGCATAGGCCGCCCATGCCAGAGCCGCGAGTATGACAAGAAATATCCCGTAACCCTCAACACGCCCTGACAGGGATTCGGCAGCGACCCGGGGACTAGCCATCTTTCCCGCGTAAAAAAGCCAGAAACCACCCAGCATGACCGCGAAACCAATTACCTGGCGCTTGCCAATTCGCTCAGAGAAGAAATACCAACCACCGATGGCAAGGAACAGCGGCCCACTTTGGATGGTGAGTTGCGCGACGGGAGGCGCTACCAGATCGAGGCCGGCCAGGAACAACCAGTAATTGGCAGCCATCGCAGCTGCCACTCCGGCGAGGAGCCCAAGATTTTTTCCTGAAAACTTGCCAGATGCCGGCCATTTGCCACTCCATGTATGGTAGCCTCCGACCGTGACCGTGGCAAAAAGCAAACGCGCCCATGTGATGGTTACCGGATCGAGATCTCTAAGGACCCCTTTCAAAAAGACCGGGAGAACACCCCACATGAACGCGGTGATGAGGCTCAACGCGAATCCACTATTCATGAATCCTCCGTGGTCGCGCCAACAAAAACGCCCCAAGCAACAGCAAGAGCAAAGCAATGGCCCGCGGCGGCGTCAGGGCGACATGTTGCGAAAGGATCATCGTGGGACCTCGCCAGTCACCGCGGACCCCTTCGATCGAATATCTGATTAACGCATAACAAACCATGGCAATACCAGACGACCGCCCAGGATGCTGGCAAATTGTCCGGTCATTCAAGGGAGAAACCTGCTGGATCCTCAAAATCGCGACGGCTGAGAAAAGGCAGGCTACCGACTCATAAAGTTGAGCAGGATGACGGGAAACGCCATCGCCGAGTGAGGGAAAAATAACCCCGGCAAATTGGAATACGGATGCAACGGGAATCCCGTAATCATCGCCATTTAGAAAACAGCCAATCCTGCCCACCGAGAATCCAATCAATAGCGGGACAGCAACCAGATCGGCGACCAAAAGAGCGGGCACTCCACGCCACCATGTCAAAACGAGCCCGCAGCAAATACCACCGATAAAACCACCGGATGAGCCAAGCGCCGGATGTGACAACCCGTTACGAGCCCCCTCAACAAACCACGCCCATGCCAGGGCGCCGACGATCGCCCCGGAATATGCCACGGAGAAAATCAGCGCCACGTCGTGATCCACTATTTTTGGACGATATCGCCCCGACAAAGCGCGGAAACAAAAAAAAGCCGCCAACGAGGCGGCTAAAAAACAGACGTGCCATGCGGGTATGGCGATACCGAGCCAATGGAACAGGACAGGCTTCAAACTCCACCCCAAGAATTCCGGGGGTTATTTCCTTGCCACCACGTCGGCCGAGGTCCGCACGAGGCGCTCCATGGCTACTCCCGGAAGAGCGGTTCCAAGTAGCAGCGTAGCCAAGACCGCGAATGCCAAAAGCGCGTTGGTCAAACTGATTCCAGGAACCACGGCCCTCACGGTGCCGAACGGAGCGACGGGCTCTGACATGTACATCCGCACAACAAGGCGCAGGTAATAGAAAAGCGAGATCGAACTGCCGATGACTCCGATCAAGACAAGGCCGTACAAATGGTTGCTCAGCGCCGCGTTGAAAACAAAGAATTTCCCGATGAACCCAGCCGTCGGTGGCATCCCCGCGAAACTGAACATGAACACCGTCATGGCAAACGCGATCCACGGGCTCTTCTTGGCCAGACCTGACAGGTCGTCGATCGTCAGTTGGTCATTGTCGGGTGTCTCGAGCGCCATCACAACACCAAAAGCGCCAAGGGATACGAGGACATACGACAGCAAGTAGAACAGGATGGCGCGAACGGGCAAACCTGAACCAGCTGACGACAGAGCGCAAACCGCGACAGCCATGTATCCACTGTGGGCAATCGAAGAATAAGCAAGCATACGTTTCAAACTCGACTGCACCAGGGCCATGATGTTGCCGACAATCATCGACAGGACCGCGAGGACAACCAAAGCCGGATACCAGACCTCCGCCATCGTCGAGAAACTTCCCGCGAACAGACGCAGGGCCATCACCAGGATCATCACCTTGACCGTCGTGGCCATGAAGGCGGTAATCGCCGTCGGCGCGGATTCGTAAGCATCAGGCGCCCACATGTGGAACGGCACCAGCGCGAGCTTGAAACCGAGACCCGCCAGGGTCATAAGAGCCCCCAGGCGCGCCCACCCGTGAGAGGCAACCGAAGGCAAATTGGCAACAATGCCGCTCAAACGCATGGTCCCGCATGAGGCGTATAACAAAGCGAATCCGAAGAGGAGAATCGCTGCCGCGACTGATCCAAGAATGAAATATTTGATGGCGCCCTCTTGGCTTCGCCGGTTGGGCTGGAGGTATCCGATGACGACGTACAAACCTATCGACGCAAGTTCGAGTCCGACAAACAAAGATACAAGGTCATCGCTGGCCACCATCATCAGCATTCCTGAGAGGAGCATCAGGAAAATGCTGCTTAACTCACCACGGAAGAATGCCGGTCCGGTGTGATGGTCTCGAACCATCAGCATGACAAATGCGGCGATCGCCAGAATCAGCAACTGGGCAAAACGTGACATGGTTCCGCTCAACAGCCCACCGGCGAGGTGACCGACCTGCTCGCCCGGGATGACCGCCGCTGCCGCGATCGCCGATACCATCGTCACCCACATGACGAATTCCACCGCTGGCCTGGATCCAAAACGGCGCGACACGGACTGCAATAGAGTGATCATCGCGCCCGTTACCAGAACCAGTATGGGCGCGGCCGTCATGTAGAAAGACGATGTGATTTCAGGAAAGCTGAACACGGGAAACCCCTTTTACATATTCAGTGCGCGTCAACCGCAAGGCTGTAACTGCGGTAGTTCTTGGCCAGATGCTCGATCGAAGCTTTCGACTTGCCCAGGAAAAAATCCGGGAATACGCCCATCACAACCACAAGAACTGCCAGTGGAAGAAGGTAAGCGAATTCCATCGGTGTCAAGTCACGCAGAGCCTTGTTCTCATCATGCTTGACCGGGCCAAACAAAATTTTCCGGCACAGCGTCAGCATGTAAATCGCGCCCAGAAGAACACCCGACCCGGCCAGCAAAGCCGTCAATGGCGACGATTGGAACGTTCCAAGAAGGATCAGGAATTCACCGACAAATCCTCCGGTCCCTGGCAGTCCGACAGATCCGAGGGTCGCTACGATCAACATCACGGCGAACCAAGGCATCACGGAAGCGAGCCCCCCGAAGTCCTCCAGCATGCGCGTGTGACGACGCTCGTAGATGACACCAACCAGAAAGAACAAGGCCCCGGTGGAAACACCGTGATTGATCATCTGGTACAAGGCACCCGTCAGGGCTTCCGGAGACAAGGTTCCGTCAGCCAGAAGAGCCAGGGATCCAACAATAACAAACCCAAGGTGAGACACTGACGAATAAGCGACGAGTTTTTTTGCGTCCTTCTGAACCCACGCCGTCAGGGCGCCATAAATGATGCCCACCACCCCAAGGAACACCAGAACCGGAGCGAATGACTTCACCGCAACCGGGAACATCGGGATCGCAAAGCGCAGGAATCCGTATGTTCCCATCTTCAGCAACACGCCCGCGAGGATCACAGACCCGGCCGTAGGGGCCTCGACATGCGCGTCAGGAAGCCACGTGTGGAACGGCCACATCGGCACCTTGATGGCAAAAGCCAAGGCAAAACAACCAAACAGCCACAGCTGGGTACGCGGATCGATCGATGCGCTGTACAGGTCGAGGATACTGGTCGAGTACATGCCCGTCTGGCGGTAGTAACTGATGTAAAGGACAATCGCCGCCGCCAGCATCAAGAGAGAGCCAACGACCGTGTAAAGGACGAACTTGGTGGTGGCGTAAATCCGGCGCGCGCCGCCCCAGATCCCGATGATGAAATACATCGGGATCAGCATGGCTTCCCAGAAGACGTAAAAGAAAACCAGGTCGAGCGCCACCAGGGCGCCGAGCATGCCGGTTTGCAAGGCCATGATGGACGCCAGGAAATACCGCAGGTGAGCCACGTGGCTGTGCCAAAGGCTCAGGATCACGAGCGGCATCAATGCCGTGGTCAACATGACCAGGAGAAGGCTGATGCCATCGACACCAAAGATGGCCCGGATTCCGAACTCGGGCATCCAAACATAACTTTCAACGAACTGGAGCTTCACAGAGCTTGCGTCGAAATAGTGCCAAACATGCAAGCTGACGAAGAAAGTCAGGATTGAACCCCCGAGCGCCGCGATTCTGGCGAACTGGTCACCCTTGACCAGAAAAATCGCGCCCGCGACGACCAGCGGTAGAAAAGTAAGGATGCTCAAAACGTGCGAGTTGAAAAATTCCATCTATTTACCTGCTAATTACCTGCTATTCACAAGCCACAGCTGACAATCGGATCAAACCACCAGTACGACAAGCAGTACGACGAGTCCCATGACCAGCACCATGCCGTGACGGTGAACACTTCCAGTCATGCGAAAGCTCGCCAGTCCGGCCGCCAGATTGCAAACTTGCCCGACGCCATTGACGATCCCGTCGACGACCCTGACGTCAACAATAGCCCAAAGGAACTCCGACATGTCATGCAGTGGCTGCACGATCCATGCGTCGTAAATCTCGTCGATCCAATACTTGTTCGACAGGGTCTCATACGCGCCGTGGAACTTCTTTGCCCAGGTATCCAAAACTGCGGCGGGCCCTCTCGCGTACAGGCTGACAGCCAATCCTGACGCGACGAACATGATGGCGACCGATGCCCCCATCAGGCCCGTCTCCAAGTCGTGAGAATGATGCGCCGACAGGGATTCCCAGTGCTCTGACACTTGCGCCGGCAACATAAGGACCGGCTCCATGTAATGGTGGAACAAGTTGTGCCCGCCAAGAACCTCGGGAACTCCCAGATATCCGATCGTCGCGCTCAGGATCGCGAGGACAACAAGAGGTGCCCACATCATCGCAGGTGTCTCGTGGAGATGCTCACGAGTGTGGTGGTCGCTCCGGTTGGGACCGTAGAATGTCAGGCACAGCAACCGGACCATGTAGAACGAAGTCAACCCGGCCGTGACGGCCCCAAGTCCCCAGAGGATTGGTCCACCACCGGTGAAGGCTTTCCAAAGGATCTCATCCTTCGAGAAGAATCCGGCGAGGCCAGGGAATCCGATGATGGCGAGAACTCCGATCAAGAACACGATGTGGGTGATGGGCATGTATTTTGACAGCCCCCCCATGTCGCGCATGTCTTGCTTGTGATGCATGGCAACAATCACGCTGCCCGCCCCGAGGAACAACAATGCCTTGAAGCACGCATGCGTGAGAAGATGGAATACACCGGCGTCGAATGCCCCGACACCGCATGCCATGACCATGTATCCAAGCTGACTGACTGTCGAGTAGGCGAGGACTTTCTTGATGTCGTTCTGGACGAGGGCGATCGTGGCCGCGAAGAACGCTGTCAAGCCTCCGACAACGGCAACCACCTGCAAGGTCGATGGCGCGAGGTAATAAAGAAAGTTGACGCGGGTCATCATGTAAATACCGGCCGTGACCATGGTCGCGGCGTGGATCAGGGCAGAAACCGGCGTCGGGCCAGCCATCGCGTCCGGCAGCCAAACGTACAGGGGCAACTGGGCCGACTTGCCGCAGGCACCGATAAACAGGCAGAGGGTGATCCAACCCACGGCACCGAGCTTCACGGCATCGAGCGCTCCGCTGCCGACCATCTCGCGCAGTTCACTGAAGGACACTGTCCCGAAATGCTTGAATGTCAGGAAAATGCCGAGAAGGAAACCAATGTCGCCGATACGGTTGACGATAAAAGCCTTCATGCCCGCGGCCGCGTTGGCGTCGTCCTGGAACCAGTACCCGATCAAAAGGTAGCTGCACAGACCGACACCCTCCCAGCCAACGAACATGACCAGCATGTTGTCACCGAGCACCAGCAGGAGCATCATGAACACGAACAGGTTCAAGTATGAGAAGAACCGGCTCGTCCGCTCCTCCTCATGCATGTACCCGCCTGCATAAATGTGGATCAGCGAACCGATCCCCGTGACGACCAGGATCATCAATCCGGACAGCCGGTCCAGGATCAGGTTGAACGGAGCCGAAAAACCGCCGGCTGAAATCCAGGGAATTCCGTGGATCACCTTGGCCTCGCCACCGGCCGCCATCATTTCCATGAACACCGTGACCGCGCAGGCGAAAGACGCCAGCATCGCGCCAACCGCGATCGCGTGGGAAACACCTTTCGGAGCCTTTCTAAATACGAGGCCATTCAGGAACGCGCCGAGCAGCGGAAAAAAGACCATCATCCAGATCATGTGCGATATCTCCTCGGGGCTTTTCAACCGCGCAAAAGTCTCAGGAATTCCGTGTTCACCGTGCCGTAGCGCCGGAACAACGCGATCACCATCGCAAGTCCAACGGCCGCCTCACAGGCCGCCACCGTGATGACAAACAACACCATGATTTGCCCGTCAACCTGGGCCAGCTGGCGCGAGGCGGCGACGAATATGATGTTGACCGCGTTGAGCATCAATTCGATCGACATCAGAACCATGATCAGGTTGCGGCGGAACATCACGCCAGCCAGACCGCACAAGAACACCAACGAAGCGAGCAGGAAGTAATTTTCTACCGGGATCATTCTGGCGATCCTCCCCTGGAGTGATGCGCGGCGCCAAGGACCTTGTCCTTCTTCGCGACCATCACACACGCGACGATGGCGAGGAGGATCAGGATCGAGGCCATCTCAAAAGGCCACAAGTATGAGGTGAACATCCGCATCGCGACGACAAACGTGTTGCCCCCGGCCAACTCGATCGCGCCTGCGCCCAGATTGCCTGGAGTCACCGCGTCAGGCGCTGTTCGTGCCAGTTCGCTGCCAATGATGGCGAAACCCACCAGCGTGATCAGCAACACGGCCGCCTCTCCGACCGAGAAACGGACGCCGCGCAACGCCTCGGGCTTCAGGTTCAGGAGCATGATGACGAAAACGAACAAGACCACAATGGCCCCCGCGTACACGAGAACCTGAATGGCTGCCGTAAAATGGGCATCCAGTTTGGCGTACAATGCCGCCACAAAAAACAGGTCGAGTACCAGGAAAATGGCGCTTGTGACCGGGTTGCGGGCTGAGACCACCATGACAGAAG
This sequence comes from bacterium, assembly GCA_010029825.1. Taxonomy (GTDB): domain Bacteria; phylum Bdellovibrionota_B; class Oligoflexia; order Oligoflexales; family RGVZ01; genus RGVZ01. Next base: position 46,861 of record RGVZ01000012.1, read on the forward strand.
AGAGGAGGATCAAGCCAGACAGGATGTAAAACAACACTTCCGGGACAAAATAAAAGACTTCCACTATTTGAACCTCAGCACGGCAAGGACAACCGCGGTCCCGACCACATTGGCCAGGCCGATCGGCAACATGAATTTCCATCCAAGCGACATCAACTGGTCATACCGGAACCGCGGCAGCGTCCAGCGCACCCAGATATAAAGCCACATGAAGAACGTGGACTTCAGCAGCAGCATCAGCACACCAATGATCGCCGCGATGTTCGGTGAACCCAGCATCGCCACGAGGGATTCGTAGGGAACGAACGGAACCTGCCAACCACCAAAAAACACCGTCGACGCCAGTGCCGACAGGACAAACATCGAAACATACTCACCCAGGAAGAACGCCGCGAATTTCGCCGAATTGTATTCCGTGTGGAATCCGGCAACCAACTCGCTCTCGCCTTCAGCCAGGTCAAACGGCGCGCGATTTGTTTCCGCGAACATACAGATCACAAACAGGAGCAGCGAGAACGGCGCGGTAAACGCCCCCCACTTGAAAAACGACGACTGCGCCTCAACGATCTTGCCCAGATCCAGCGTCCCGTAAATCAAAACGATCGGCAGAAGGGACATCCCGAGAGGGATCTCGTAACTGATCATCTGAGCCGATGCGCGCAGGGACCCCAGCAGCGAGTATTTGTTGTTGCTGGCCCATCCAGCAAGCGAAACGCCGTACACAGCGAGGCTCGAAATCGCGAAAATGAACAGGAATCCAACATCAACCCTGACGACGCTCAGGGGAATCGTGTAACCGAAAATCCTCAAATCCGGGCCGTAGGGAATCGCGCAAGCGATCAAAAACGCGGGGAACACACAAAACACAGGGGCAAGGTGGTAGAAAACCCTGTGCGCCCCGTCTGGAACAACTTCTTCCTTGAAGATCAACTTGATCGTGTCGGCAAGAGATTGCAGCAACCCATAAAGACGCCACTTGAAGAAACCGACCCGGTTTGGCCCGCGACGACGCTGCATCAGTGCCGGCACGCGACGCTCAACCCAGACCATCACTGGCGGGATCTGCAACAACCCGCCCGCAAGGATCGCGAACTTCACGACAAAAGAAACCAGATCAACGGTGAACTGGTTCCATTGCAAAAGGGCCGTCAAATCAATTCCGAAATTCGTTCCCATCGGATCAATCCCACTCAAGCGCGCCGCGACGGACGACGTAGATGTAACCAACGACCAGGATCATGACAAAAACCGCGACTTCAACCAGCCCCAACCAACCCAGCTGATCGAACGAACGGGCCCACAAGTACAGGAACACGGTCTCGATATCGAACAGGATGAAAAGGATGGCGGTCAGGTAGAATTTGACACTCATCTTCTCAGCGGCGCCGGTCACCTTGGGAACACCGCACTCGTACGGGTCCATCTTTTCCTTCAGGTACCGTTTCGGCCCGAAGAAATAAGCCAAACCCGACAGGATACAACCAAGGACAACACCGAAGATTAAAACGACAATAACTGGTATATATGGATTCATAACCTTCTACCCTGAAGCTACCTTGACGGAGGATTCCATGGCCACTTCCGCAACTGGCGACCGCATCCTGGTGCTCGGCGCAGGCAACTTTGGCACTTGCCTGGCACAACACCTCGCGGAAAAAGGTCACCGCGTGACGCTTTGGGCAAGATCTGCGGAAATTGCCGGGGGCATCAATCAAAACCGGAAAAATCCCAAATACTTGACCGGCCTGACCTTATCACCGCGTATCAGCGCGATCAACAACATCACTGGCGAGCTTCTCACGGACCATCGCATCATCGTTCTCGCGACCGCAGCCCAGGCCCTGACTCCCGTGCTCAAAAAAGTGGCAGAATTCGGGACCACCTCCGATCACCTCATCATCTGTGCCGCAAAGGGCATTGAACTTTCGACGATGCGCCTTCCAGGAGCCATCATTTCCGACATCCTTGGCGCGAACTCTGGCAAGCAAGCCGTTTTCCTGTCCGGCCCCAGTTTTGCCTCCGAAGTCGCCACGCACCAGCCTACTGCCGTCGTCGCGGCGAGCCTCGACGCCTCGCGCGCCCAACTCGCGCAGGCCTTGTTCCACGCCCCGCAATTTCGTGTCTACACGAGCGACGATCCAACCGGCGTCGAACTCGCCGGCGCCCTTAAAAACGTCATCGCCATCGCGGCCGGGGCCGCCGTCGGTCTTGGGTTTCAAACGAACACTCGCGCCGCCCTCATCACCCGGGGATTGGCCGAGATGCGCCGCATCGGGGTCGCCCTGGGCGCGAACCCCCTGACCTTCGAGGGACTTGCCGGGGTCGGGGACTTGTTTCTCACCTGTACCTCCGAAAAAAGCCGCAATTTTCAAGTTGGATTCCGCCTGGGCCGGGGCGAGACAATCAAGACCATTCTCGACAGCCTTGGTTCCGTATCCGAGGGTTACGCCACGACCATGGCGGCCCGCGACCTCGCCCACAAATTAAACATTGACGCTCCCATCACGCAGGCAAGTTTCCAGGTTCTCTACGAATCCAAACCGATCGCCCAGGCCGTCATGGGATTATTGACCCGCGACGCAAAGCCAGAACTGGATCAGCCCCGATGACGCAAACCGCCGCCATCATCGCCATCGGGACCGAAGTCTCATCCGGCGAGATCATGAACAGCAACGCATCCTGGCTCGCGGCAAGGCTCGATTCATGCGGAATCGACGTGATCCTGCACCTGGCAGTGGCCGACGACCGGCAATCCATTCTCGACGCCCTCGATTTCGCGTCAGCCCGCGCGACCCACGTCCTCACCATCGGCGGCCTCGGTCCGACCACCGACGATTTCACCCGCGACGTCATCACCGCCTGGGCCGGCCTGACAACTTCCTTCGACGAACCGTCGTGGAAACGCATCGAGGATCGTTTCCAAAAATTCGGCCGGACCGCGCCACAATCCAACCGCCAGCAGTGCTTTTTTCCCGAAGGATCGCGCATCCTTCTCAACTCCGAGGGTTCCGCCAACGGATTCTCACTGCGCGCGCGCAACACGCGAGTCACCGTACTTCCCGGTCCTCCGCGTGAACTTCAAGCCATCTGGAAAGATCACCTCGACGAAGAATTCCACAACCTCGGGGCCACAGGCACAAAACCCCGTCTCCTGACCTGGGCGTGCCTCGGAGTCCCGGAATCAACCCTCGCGGAACAAGTGGAATCGATCATGGCGGGCAGCGACCTGCAACTCGGCTACCGCGCGTCGGCCCCAATGGTGCATGTGAAAGTCTGGATACCAAAAGGCGAGGAAGAAAAATCCGCGCCCTTTATTGACAAGCTGAACAAGGCCCTCGAACCGGTTTGCGTCGCCCGTGACGGCGCTGACCCCCTTGCGTCCCTCAAGGCCACGCTCTCCGCGCAACGCGACTCACTTCATGTGACCCTTGACGATTCGGTCACCGGCGGCCTCCTCGCGTCGCGCCTCGCCGACCTGCTCCGCCCCCTGGACATCCCGTTCTCCCTGACCTCATCCCACCGTCATTCTGACGCCACCCGTCATTCTGAGCGGAGCGAAGAATCCTCTCTCCCCCGTCATTCTGAG
>RGVZ01000111.1 GCA_010029825.1 bacterium
ATTGTCATCTTTTTTTGTGACGTAACCCTAATTTTGTCGTAAAGTATCATGGCCTGCCCCAAACATCCACAGTCAACACATATGATCTATATTTTGATGACATTTCACAAACAAGTCACTGCGGGTGGCGTTTTTTCCAGCAATCATAAATGTGTTTCGATGTGGCGCCCAAAAAGCACTTTACGCACTTGTATCTGTCTCCATCCTTGGTCATCAAGCTACGGTGTGGCACCATGCTATTCCTGCACGTGGCACAAGGAGATGAATATCTTGCCGCAAAAACCCAGATACCCTCATGATTGCATGAAAAGTTTTCACGCTCAGTGTCCATGGGCGTGTCCTTCGACGCCCCAGCAGACAACATCACCCGCTTTGCCGGTGGCTCGTACGCGGCGCTCGACTGTGTGCCGGCACGCGAGTCACAAACCTGCGGGCAATCAAACTGCACTTTATAACTTCGTCGCCGGCAGTCAGCGCATATTGTTTTATCTTCGTTGGGCATACATCTGAAGTTCCAGGCGCAGGCTTCACAATTGTGTCGTGGCGATGCGGGACTCGGCGGAGCGGGGCTTGCTAAGAGAGCATGCATGGCTACATCGCGGGCGTCTTGTACGGCTGCCTCATGTGCTTCTTGCCTGGCTACGTCGCGAGCCTCTTGGATGGCTACCTGAAGAGCAGCTGCCTCACGGGCTGTCTCTTCAGCTTCACGCATGGCATTATCTATAGCGCGAAGCTCCCGCTGGAACTCATGATATCGCTTCCTATCGGCCGGAAAGTTCGGATAAAGACTAAATCCCCCACGGGCTTTGCGCATAAGCTGGTTGACTCGTTCTGGCGTGATTGCGCTCAAAAGTCTCAATGATCCACTGCCTTCATTACCCGCGCCGCTGGAAGTTTCATCATCAGCGCTCTCGTCGCCAGCACTTTCGTCATCGGCGCTCTCGTCACCTACACTTTTGTCATCGGCGCTCTCGTCACCGGTACCTTCGTTATCAGCGCTCTCGTCACCGGTACCTTCGTTATCAGCGCTCTCGTCACCGGTACCTTCGTTATCGGCGCTCTCGTCGCTGGTATTCTTGTCACTGGTGCTCTTGCCATCAACAACAGGTGGGTCAATGATGCTCAAAACATCAATAGTGACAGATAATTCGACGGCGCTCGGCGAGTCGTCAGTGCTAAATAGGTCAGCGGTGCTTAATATCTCGATGGAACTTGATCGCAGCACGCACTTCTCGCAATTAGGAGGAATTACATCACCCGATACGCGGAAAATAGCAGCGCATCTCCTGCAGGTCGATATGCGAGTCTTTGCAATCACATCCCATCCCCAAAGCGCTAGTGTATGGACAGCATCACTCCTCGTGTAACCATTCCAGCGGATAAATCGCTTGCAGGCTGCACACACAAAAACGCCATCACCAAACCTAATACCGGCCTTGACAGTTGTCGAGAGGCCGCATTCCGTGCATGACCCACGTCTCAGGCTCTCACGCGCCTGTCTTGCTGCTGTCCTAAGAATACCGTGCTCCGTAAAATGGCTAATGCACGTACTACCAACATCTGCAACCTTTCCAGTGTGTATGTTGCGAATATGGCACATATACCGCACTCGATGTCCACACGGACATTGCGCATGAAATCCGCGTGAATATTCCTCCTGCGCGTCAACAATGTCGTCAAGCTCCCACTCCATCTGCGCAAGAAGCCATTGTTTTGACTTGCTTCGCCGGATAATGTGTTCCATCAGTTTGCGACTGACGGCCCTCGTGACGGCCTTGGTAGCCGGCGGGTTACCAGCCATGTTTCCTTGACCGTTGCGCGTAGCAAAATGGATGACATAATGGGTTTTTTTAAAAAAATATTATATCGTCATTTCCACATCTCGCGTTGGACAGCAGGGTTTATCTGATGGACGAGGTTGATCAACCCCGACGGCTTCCCCCCGACGGTATCATTCAAATTGACCACTCGGACGATTCGGATGACTCGGATGGCCCGGACGACTCTGACATTGAGGTGGACTGTGGATACGACAGCCGGCATCATTGCGATGAGATTGACAGCGGGCGCCACATCGAGGCTGATGAACCCCAACACGCGGCAGCAGATGAGGACACAAACGACGGCGAGGACGATAGCGCAGAGACGTTCAACGGGGTCATGGCGGTCGTTGACTCTGCACGCCCCATCACTGTGCAGGTTCCCGCCGGCAGGCACCGATTCTTTGCGTTTGTCTGGCGGTACATTAACCAACAACCATCGGGACACGACTCGCTGACCGTTTCATGCAACACCCAGACAGGGATCCGTGCATATGTGAAAGATGCAAACTTTTTTCGTTTCGTGCAGCCTACGATGTATGGGCAACGCATGGACCGCGGAACTCACCTGTTGGCCATGGCGACCGACGGTGCTGACACCACCTATGACATCTCTCACGCCGTGGGTTCCGGCCAGGTCGCCATAATTGCCGTGGCCATTTCCGCGCGCGGTGGACTTCGGCTGAGTTGGGCCGAGGCGCAACTTCATGAGCGAGACACGACGCCTGCTGCTGTGGCTCAGTTTAATCAAATGTTTGTCCTTCCCGCGCAGGCAATCACTATTGAATAAAATCACAGCTTGTATTTTCATAATAGTTAATCAACTATTGCTTTTGCAAGCAACTTCCATACCTTAGGCGGTAGTCCCACAGCGTGATGCGGCTGGTGCCGCCGGTGCCGCTGGCAGCGCCGGTAGCTCGCAGCACAGAGAAGCATCACGCTGGACTCAAGTGAGCAGGCGTCGGTAACACACACACCACTGCGAGTAACTTGCGCAATCCGCTCGCCATCCGACAGAAACAGAAAGGCGGAGCTATACCAAATACGGTCGTAGTGCCACATCGGACAGTCGGGGCGCATATACCACATCTCCATCGCATCACCATATGTCACACACACACCACGCCGTGTGTCGGTGAAATGTCGCGGATGGTAACATGCCCGCCAAATGTGCGCGCTGACGTGATACGCACTTCACCGTCTAGCTGCCAGAGACACACACTGTTCATATATTCATGCGCCAGTATGGAATGTGATAGTACCACCGTGGGCAGCGCCGTATGTAGCGCCGGTCCGCGACTTGGATGATCAATCCTGTGCACAAGAGCAAACGTCGGGCTCCGTCTCGCGCCATCGCTACGTCGCCATACGATTGTCTCGTATGGAGAGGCCGTCACCAGATATCGTGTGTCAAATAAAACTGTTCCGACAGCCGCAGAGTGCCCAGACAGCAGGGCGATTCGTTTGCCGTTCTTCAGGCTCCACACGGCCGCTGCGTTCTCCCCGACGGCGGTCACGGCAAACAGACTGTTCGGTGACGTGGCCACACACATTGGTTCGACCGCCGTGAGCGAAAACTTGAGCTCGCATGCAGGAAGCGTGTAAACGCGCGCGGTACAGTCCAACGCCGTCGCCACCAGAAGTGAGCTGTCGTGCGAAAATGCGTAGCTGCCCGCCACGCCGATCATTGACGAAAGTTCACTGACCTTCGCAAGATCAAGCATGGAGAAGATCAAAATGGTGTGGGGTATCGCCACCAACAGATAGCTGTCGGTCGGCGAGAACATGGCAGTCTTGATATAGCCGCGCCCAATCTGGACAATAACACATCGTTCCTTTACGGCCGTCAGTGTCATCTTTCCCGTCTGGTCGCTGCAAAACACGACAGACTCGTCGCGCGAAAAGCAGCATGCCGGCATTGCGCAGCGTATAGTGACGTTATTATAATCACACTCCCCTACGCACGCCTGTTCACGCGCCTGTTCACGCGCAATGAGCATTCCAGATCACATCGTTGCGGCCTTTAAAGCATTTCCTGCGGGTGATGTCGAGTCGCTGCGTGCCTACGCCTGGTCCGAGCTGGCCCGATGCTCGCGGATAAGTACTACCGACACGGAGCTCAAGATAGAACGCGTACCCGTTCTATATCTCAGCGAGACGCGTGTACTGATCAGCTTCTGGCGCGGCGATCGCTGTGCTGCGGCCTACGAGTTTATTAGCGATGGCAAGGTTGCAGTGATGAAGTTACGCAAATAACACCTACACGGCATCTGCATGCTCGCGCCCCTTCTGCTCATCGTGTGGCTCGCACGCACCCATTGTCAAAATAGCTTCTTCACCCGTAGAGCCGTTGGATGCCTCGGCAATTGCTGCCAGTTGGGCCACGTGCATGTTTTGCACATGAAATCCGAACGTCGCATCCACCAGCTGCTGAAACACGACTCGATACGCTCTGGAATTGGGGTCTCGCGCCTTGAGTTCCCGAGCTCTTGCCACCAAAGGTTCAAGAGATTGTTCCTGTGCTGCGGTCAGGCGAATCATGGGTAAACCGTGTAATTGATTAAATTGTTATGACGCTAGTTGCGCGCAAATGTCATGGGTCGCGTGGTGGACGGGCGCAGAAACTTGGCGTACAGATCAGGGTGCGCTGCCTTGAACTCGTCCAGTGCAAATCGGTTCGCCGTCTGCTCCTTCCAGCGCACAACGGGCACACCGCCCACCAAAATCACAGACGCGCTTCGCATGTAGATACGCAGCTTCTGCTTGATGCGGTCCATCTGGACAGACGCAAGAACGTCATTGGCAGCCAGCTCCGCGTATTGGTCCAGCAGATTCTTGATGTGGTCGTCTGCACACACGGCGCTGAACCCGTCCTGAACGTCGGCGGCAGCGGCGTCGGCGTCGACCGCAAGCTTCACATCCGCGTTGTACTCGGCAACTGCGCGGCTAATCAGGCTCACCGGGAGGCCTGCCGCAAACTCAAACCACTCGGTCCCACCCTCGCGCAGCACGCGGTTGCTGTGAAACCGGGCGTGAACAAAGCGCTCGCATCGCGCCGGCGTGCTGCCAGCAATCGCAAAGCGCGCCACTTCAGTCAGCGTGGCCGGATTGCCGGTCTGCATGCCCTTGATACGGACCGCAGCCGTGCCGCGGGTAAACCCGATCTTGTAGAGCGCCGTGTCACCGTTGCGAATCACGTACAAGGCACCGCCGGCACCGGTGTCGCTGCTGTCCACGCTGTCGACACCCGTGCTGCTGGCGCTGCCAGTCGGCTGGTCAGTCGGTTGGTCAGTCGGTTGGTCAGTCGGCTGGCCAGTCGGTTGGTCAGTCGGTTGGTCAGTTGGTTGATTAGTCGATTGGCCAGTCGGTTGGTCAGTCGGTTGGTCCGAGGCAACTCGCTTCGCTGGCGGCTCGCCATCATGACAGCACCCCGTGCCGTCAGCGGCAAAGGTGCCGGTGTCCGCAAGCTGCGCCATGTGAAAGTGACGGAATTTTAAACGCACCTCAGCACGGTGGGAGACTGCTAACTACTGTATCGTTTTCGGATTGCTGCGATGGCAAGCGCGCGGTTGGTTCGCCGTCAAACAGTAGAGGCGTGTCCTCTGCAACCTCCGTGGCTGGCGGAACTGACGGATCTAGCTGAAATCTCCTCCATATCGGTGCTATTTCCCACGGTCCCGACGTTAACGTCCAGATAAGACCAGACATGCACTTGCAACATGTACGTCAAGTCACATATATTTTATGTACCTCTCTTACAACTAAAGATGCCCCAACGCGTGGCTACCAAGCGCGAGTCCGCCCAGAGCCAGCAGCGCAAGCAGCGCAAGACGGCAACCAGGCGCAAAACGGCAAGCTCACGGCGTACGACAGCTGGGAAGACCGAAAGCTCACGGCGCAAGACCGCAAGCTCACGGCGCAAGACCGCAAGCTCACGGCGCAAGACCGCACGGCGTAAGACCACGAGCGCGCAACGCGCGCAACGCGCGCAACGCGCGCAACGCGCGCAACGTGCACCGAGACCGGTGAAGCTACTGAAGCGAACCGCAAAGGGTGTGCTTCGCGCGAGCGCGCGGGCCGCGTACATGATGGGCGCTAGGGAGGGCGACCGCACCGTGTACGCCGATGGCACTGTCAAGTGCATGCGGATGCGGCAAAACGCCAACGGAACTACCTCTCCGTACTGGGCCAAGTGCTAGACTAGTCGTGCAGTGTAGCCATGCACTCGGGTGGCACTGCTAGCCGTCCTTGCCGTCGCTTCGCGGCAGCAGCCAACACCAACAGCTTTTCCGCGCGCATGCTGGCCCGGTACAGTACATATCCGCTCGGCGCGGCAATCACCAGGCCGTCGAAGTAAACCTGCCGACCCATGTGTGTCGGCCTCAACTGCGGCACCATCGCTTTATCCCGGTTCGTCCACACGACTCGCCACGCCGGAAGCGCCGACATGCACCAGACGTACGCGCGGTCGCCGTGGCAAGCGTGGCCGATCAGCATGGTACCGTGCACAGTGCATTCAGACAGCCGCTCCGCAAGCTTCAGCGTTCCAAGTATTTTCAAGGTGTTAACGTCACGCACAATGACATAATCACCATATGTGATGAAAAAGGACGCGTTTATCACGCAGCCATCGACACACGACGTTTCCGTCCATCCGCTTTGCAACCCAGTGCCGATGGCGTCGATAGCGTTGACCTGAACGTTATGGCCTCGCATCCAGCCGGTGCCCACTCGGTACAGGAAGCGTTCGTCGGCCGAAACTGCATAACAGTGCACGCGACTGGCCGTCATCAGCACATCGCCCGTGAGGCCAGACAACAGGTGCAGAGCACCGACGTCGGAGGATACCGCGATCACGTCCTGTTGGTAGATGCAGGACGTAATACTATCCATCTTCAGCCGTGTCTCCCAAATGCGGCACTCCATGGACGTTGCGTACTGCGTGATTCGGCCGCCGCTGTCGCCCACAACCAGTCTGCGACTGTCGTTCGAAAAGGCGCACACCTCCGGCTGCCTGGTGTGGTTTTGCAGACACGTCCGGCCCGACACAATGTAGGTCACCTTCACCTGCCGGCAGCCATCCAGTAGTGTGACAGCCACCAGCCCGTCGGGAGAAACCATACAGTCTCGCGCTCCGCTGTCGCACGCGAGCGAGCAGCTAATACAACATCGAGTGCGTAAATTCCATACCTGAACCGCGCCACTTACAGTAGTCACGACCAAGACAGAGCCGTCGGACGACATGCGCGTATTCCGAACGAAATCGCCGACGTCCAGAATGTAGGGCGACATGTTGAACAAATGATGGTCTCGAAAAATTGATGACCAAAAAGCGTCAACAAAATATGACCGACGGTGGAAGAAGCTGGCCAGTCAAAAAAAAGTGCCCCGACGGTCAACATTTTTTTAAAAAAAACCGGACCTTTACTAGTGTTCGGCATTAAACTCAAGAATCTTCCGATACACTGCCGCATACAGCGCCTCGGGTATGGGAACACGCTCGCCTTCAGGCGACATGGTCCAGGGCCTGTTCATGTCCAGGCCTTGGCGCCGCGGGCGCGGCGCCTTTTCAGTCTTGCTGTTGTTGCCGGTCGCGCTAGATTTCGCCGCAGTCTCGGCCGCTGCTGCAGTCTCGACCGCCCCCGCCGCAGCCGCAGCCGCAGCCGCAGCCGCAACTGCTGTGCTGGAGTTGCCAGAGGTGCTGGGCGCGCTGGAGCTGTTCGTGATGCCGTCTGCGGCGTCTGCGGCAGCAGCAGCAGCGGCGGTGGCAGCGGCAGCAAGCCGAATGGCAAGCGCGTCGGCATCCTTCATGGAAAGCCGGGTATCGTCCGGAGCATCAAGTCGCATGAGCTGCTCGGCCGGCAAGTGTGACACGCGCCAGTACCGCTGCGCTGTGCGCACGCTCAGCTGCATGACGGCGGCTGCCAGTTCGTAGCCACCCTGCGCGACGAGGCGGCGCGCGGCATCGCACTTTTCACGCTGGAGCATCTCGGCCCGGTGCATGTTCTCGGCCACCGAGACTGCAAAGGCATTTGTTCCCGGAGCCATGACCGAGCACCGCACGCGAGCCCAGGACCCGGGCTCTCGCGCCTCCAGCAAGCGCAGAGCTCGCAGACGACGGAAGCCGGCCACCACCTCGTACCCGTTGACCCCCTTCACGACGGTGAGCGGGTTGATCAGGCCCTCGGCCTTGATGGTAATGGCCAACTGCTCAAGCGCGGGGTCTTCTTGCGACGTCACGGCACGAGCGTTTTCGTCAGACACGGTCAGATCCGCCAGGAGCAGTTCCATCATCGCCACGTTGTTGCTGGCAGCGTTGCTGGCGGTGCAGTCGGTGCGATCGTCGCGGTTGTCAGAAGCGTGGGGATCCATGTTGCTGTCGGAAATGCCCCTTTCGGAAACAATTGATTAGCACATGACAGGAAAAAATGTCTACTGGGCCGAGCCACCACGATGCCGAGACCACGAGCCACCAGAATGCCGAGGCCGCGAGCCGCCACGAGGCTAGCAGCGAGCTACCAAACGACACACGCTACGTCGATGCGGCAAACATGGCCGAGCTTGCGCTCAGCGATCCGTTTCCCGCGCGCGTGGTGCTGGGGGTTGTGAGGCGCAGGTGTGTTGTGTATGTTGACGAACAGTGCGTCCGAGAGTCGGCCGCAAAAGTGATTGTAGACATGCAACTTGACAATTACGGCAACGTGCTGTTTCTGTTTACGCCCTACACAGTCAGTGTGCAACGACACCGTGTTTGTGAGCAGGTGGGTGAGCGTGTGGCGGCCGTATACTGCGTCCGCGGCTATGATATGTATCCGCGTGCCGTGCACGACCTGGCTCGCATTGCGTTTCACTCGTCCGGTCCGCTGCAGTCGCTCCCGAGAGAGTGGAGCGACGAAACAAACAACATTCTCAGCGCCCGTTTGTACAGCGATCTTACCGTCGAGGCGCGCAGGTGGATCGCGGCGGTCATGGCCCATTTCCTGAGTGGTCCAGGAAGCCTGTTCGAGCCCGCTGGCGCCATTGCGCAATTTGAGATGTTCTGGCGCGCTGCCGCGGGTCGGCCGTGTACGCAAGCCGCACTGAGTGCAGTAGACTCTTTTTAAAACTTAAAAAAATAACATCACTACCGCAGAGATGTGTCTTATATGCCGCCGGTTTGATGGCCGAGCTTCGCGACATTGCCCCACATGCAAGTCCATGGTGTTTCATCGCAAATGTCTTCGCCTTCAGGCAGAGAAGCAGGCCAACTCATCCATGCCTATACTATGCGCGTCGTGCCGAATGTACTGTTATGTGGGCGCCGTCGACCGGTGGGAGAAGGCCAGCGAGCATTTTCACACACCGAGTCGGCCGAATCGGCCGGCACTGAATCAACCGGCACTGAATCAGCCGGCACCGAATCAGCCAGCACCGAATCAACCGGCACTAAATCAGCCAGCACCGAATGTACAAGCGCCCAACTGGGACGAGATTGCACAGCACCCGCACCTGCACGTGTTGCTTCAGCATCCTCGATTTCGTGCTGTCATCAACACTGTTGTTCAGGCACGAGAAGCCGAGCGCTACCGCATGATGGCAGCCTGGACGCCTGGCGACTGGTTTCGGATATCTGGGGTGCTTCTGATCGCCGTAACAGGCGTACTATCACTTTTACACCTGACTGTGCTTGGGCTGGCAAATATGTACCACTATGTATTGTAATTGATTAAAGAGTAACAAAACAGGGTCTAATTTCTCGCAAAAACGCTGTGGTTAGCGCAGACTTCTTATCGGCAAGCGCGGCGACGCGTTGGTCCCCCGAATCGAGCGATGCGCCCACCTGCATGGCAAGCGCTGCATTGCGCCTCACCACCAGCTTGTATACCGTGACGTTCCGCTCGCTGGGCGGCAGGTGGTGATGGCTGCGGAACCGGCGAGCACGGCCGATGATTTGGTCCGTTGCCGGCTGATGCCACGTTGGCTCCATCACGATCACCACGCGCGTCCCGACAAAGTCCAGCCCCACCGAGCCGGCGTTGGACACGATGATAACTTGTACATCGCTCGTGTTGAACGCGGCCACCGCCGCGGCCACCTCCCGGGGCGAGGTTTTCCCATTGACGACGGCGTACGAAATTCCCTCCTCATCCAGCATGCGAGCGATAAGACCGCCGCCGTTTTGCAAAAAAGCAGAGTGAATAATGGTCTTCTGGCCAGGGTGATTCTGCATGATACTGCGAATGGCGCTGAGCTTGCCATCGTCACCCTCGTCCTCCGCGTCGCCATCTGCCTCTGCGTCGCTATCGGCGTCGGCGCGGCCGCGGTTGACTGCGTTACTCGCAGTGCGCGAATTGACGTGGAAAGCACTCGACTTGCTGATGCCCATGAGCGTCGCGTCGGCCTCGTCCAGCTCGGCGTTGACCATGCGAACCTCCACCGCGCGACGCAGCGTGATCGGATGCTCGACGATGCGAATGGTAGGAAAGTCGTCAAGATTCACCCGCACCGTACTGATGAGCCCGGAAAACAACCGGGTGGCCAGTGCGCGGCGCAGGTAAGGGCCAATCTTGTCGCTGTCGCTTGCCTCGGGGGGCGCAAGCAGCTCCATCGCACCGGGCGACAGCACGCTCGCGTCGTTGCGCAGGATCTTCGCCAGATTGCACATGTCGCCCGGCTTGTTGCAGACCGGCGTTGCAGTCATGAGAAGAACCTCCTTGGCGCAGGCCGCCGCCTCCACAATCGACAAGGCTCCCTTCCCCTTGCAGCCCTTGGTGACAATGGTGGTCCGATACTCGTGCACCTCGTCAACGACAAGCAGCTTGTTGTTTAGCTCTGCCTTCAGCACGGCCAGCGCGGCGTCGTACTTGGGCTGCGTGTCGGTCACAATGTCCTTGTGTGCCGTGATGAACGTGTCGTGCGCGCTGATGGTGATGAGGTCGGCAGTGCGGCGGTCAATGCCAGCGTCAACGAGCTTTCCGAGCGTGGCGACAAAGTTCTCAGTCGTCTGCTTCGTGCCCAGAATGACAGCACCACTCAGCCGCCCTGTCCGGATGCCGTGCAAAGCAGCAAGCAGTGCTCCGAGCGTCTTGCCGGCGCCTGTCGGCCACATCATCAAATGGCGCGGGCCGAGTCCGTTCTCCTGCGTGTCGCCAAGGTAGTTGGCAAGGCACCACTGCGCGTGAGTTGGTGTCAGCCCGGCGGCAACAGCAATATGGTGCAGATCCGTCACCGGGGGCAGCGGGCGTGTGCCGGCACGTATTAAGCTCGCGGGTAGAAGCTGCTTCTGAAACTCAGTACTGTCCGTCACGGGTAGCGTGTTGACCCATCCACCCGCTGATTGCGCTGACCGCGCCGCCCGCGACGCCGCCGCACCTGATGCCGGCGCAGCTGCTCGCTCAGCCTGGACTTCGCGAAACTTCTCCTGACGTTCCAGCCGGTCCCGCCTTTTCGCGGCCAACTGTATGTCAGTCCTTGCGTGCCGAGAACGCACAGTTGATGTAGCTGAGTCGGGATCGTTGCGATCTTTCCCTTCCGCAGCATCTTTGGCATGTGCGAGCTCCAGCTCTCGTGCGCGCCGAGCCTGCCGTAAGGCATCATTCTCTGCCGCGCGCTTTGCTTCGCGTTCGGCCGCCAGCGCTGTCGCGTCCGCCGCCATCTTCTCGCGGCGCTGACGCGCACGCTCTTCAATCTCTGCGTGGCTCAGCGGGACGTATCTTGACCGCGCAAGTGGTCTCGTTGAATCGGCTAGCACAGTCACTGGAACGCCGGCCGCGACGACTGTCGGTGCTGGTGAAGCCTCAGGCGAAGCTGCGAGCACTCGACGCACGGTTGCCGGTAAATTCGCAGGTGAAGCCGCGGGCGAAGCTGCGGGCGGCGGCGGCGGCGGCGGCGGCGGCGACGAGACTGCTGGCAATGTAGCGTGCGGCCAGCGCTGAAAAGGCGGTGATCCGGGGCGAACATGCGGAAGGGCCATCGTGCCAGCCGGAATACGGCAAGCCGCGCGAGGTTGGACATGAAAGTCCTCCTGGCTGTCGTCCTCCTCGCTGTCGTCCTCCTCGCACTGCTCCTGGCTGTCGTCCTCCTCGCACTGCTCCTGGCTGTCGTCGTCCTCCTCGCTGCCGTTCTCCTCGCTGTCGTCCTCCTCGCTGTCGTCCTCCTCGCTGTCGTCCTCCTCGCTGGCAACAAAAAGCGCGGCTTCCGGCTGCGCTACTTCCGGCGCGGCTTCCGGCTGCGCGACTTCCGGCGCTGCTTCCGGCTGCGCTGCTTCCGGCGCGCCATCAGCACCGCAGGGTGGCATGAGCGCAAGCAGCGCTGCAGCAGCAGCAGGCGGGTGCTCACACTCCTCGGCCTCCACAGACCACACGCTGCTGTCAACGTCCATCTGATCCGTCGGGTCGGTCTGCGTGCCGGTGGTTCGGAGTATGCTGCGTGGGGGCCACTGCACGCTCGTGACAGTCGTCTGGGTTGACATGGTATGCCCGGGCGCGCGGTGCGCCGCTGACGGTCGGTGCGCCACTGACGAGGCACAGTTGTCGGGAAGCTGCCAGCCCTAAAACACAAACAGTAAAAGCAAGTTAGCAGGCAGTTAGCAGGCAAATAGCGCGCAGTGGCAGCACAAACCTCGGGGCATGGGAGCTTTGTAGGAGGCTCCGCCATGAGCGGGGCGCACAGTGAAAATGTTACGTCACTTTAGGGTACCACCCTCGACCATTGACTTTTGCCCGGCGCGGCTCCTTCCAGACTTTGTCCGGTATTTGACTTTGTCCGGTATTTGTCCAATTATGATCCGCTTTTAGAATTTTGCCCGACCTTGTCCGGATTGCACTTTCAGCCCACGCGCTGCACGCGCTGCACGCGCTGCCTGCACCGGCTTCATTTTCACCGCTGCATCTTCACCGTCGCAAATGGAGGAGCTTGGGGAAGCCGACGCTGCGCGCTACATACACGAGCTGTCGCAGTATCTTGGCGGGCAGGCTGCTTGTCCGCCCCCTTGGGACCCGCTGTTGGCATCAGCAGCGTCCATTCCGCCGGTGCAGGTTCGCGTGTCTGATCCTTCATGCGCGCTACCCGTCATGCTTCCGGTCGCGCCACCGCCGGTTTTGCTGCCCAATGCGCTGCCTGTTGCGCAAGCTCCTGTGGTGGTGGCGGTGGCTGCGACTGCAGCTACAACTGCGGCTACAACAGGACGCCGCACATCAGGACGCCTTGCAACTGAGCGCACTCCCCACGCTCGAGCTACACCTTACAGCGAACCAGCCCGCGCCGCCCGCGGGACGGACCACACGCGTGACACTGGCAACACGCGCAACACGCGCAGCACGCGCGAGACGCGCAGCACGCGCGAGACGCGCAGCACGCGCGCCACGCGCGACGCGAGCAGTGACGCTAGCAGCCCTGTTGCGCTGGACGGCGAATCGGATCGGCTTGCTCGCAACGCTGCGGCGTCCCGGGAGCACCGGGTGCGGACTTCCAATTTTATGGGCGTCGCACTGGATCTGACCCTGCTGCTGGCCAGAAAGCATCCTGAAGTGCTTCGCTCCGATCCAGAGGCGGTCGGCCTGGTGGCGCAGCTGGAAGCAAACGTGTACGGGAATCTGAACGGAAACCCCCGCCGGTTTATCCGGGCGCTGGAACGGATTTTAGCCTAGATAATTTTTTTTCAATAATAACA
>RGVZ01000112.1 GCA_010029825.1 bacterium
CTTCCACGTGCTGGTACAACTCATCCACCACAATCATCGAGTGGTACATCCGGAAATTGATTGATCCAAAGGCACAGTTGTCGCGACCATATGTCTTACTTAAACTTCCGTACAAGGATCGTGACACCGAAGCCTTGAAAGGTATTTCCGGCATGCGTCTTTGGCTCGATGACGCCCTGCTGCCAACGCAGCCTCTTTATAACCAGCGCCTAAGTTATTCGGCGACAAAGTCTCAGGCCAGATCCATGGCCGCGCGGGTCGAAGACCAGGCAAAGGCAATCCCAGACCTGGACATTGAAACCCTCTTTCGCTACAGCCGTAATTCTGGTCAGGCCTCCCGCCGGGATGTCGCCAGCATTTGTGAGTGGATGCGTACCCGCCAATCACCGGTCCATGTGTTTGTCATGTACGGAACCATCTGGCACGCCGTCGTTGGGATTGCCTGTAAAGCAGGTGACTCGCAAATCATGATCGTCGACACCGTTGGCTGCCCGTCAAGCGGGCGAGGTTGCAGTAAATGGTTCAGTGCCTCGAAACTGCAATCGATGCTTTATGCCGCAGCAGGGACTTTTTCGACGGAGTCACAATCATCAACGCCAAACAGGCAATCTGTTGACGAGCCAGTGCGGATCCCTGATCCACTGTAGGATTTGCGAACCGCTTGAAATGAAAAGTCGTCCGCCCATCATGATCGTTGCCATCGGATCATCGAAGACAGGCTTGTGCCATCATCTTTTCTTATAAGAGGCTAAATCCGCTGCCACAGAGATTTGAATCCTGCACTTCCGTGATAATTTTCCTGGGTACCCAAAAAACGTTTTCACGAAATTCTGGCAAGGAGGCCAAAATGACGTTCAGGAAATTTCGGCGGGCGTTTCTATCAGGCGTCACATTCATCACAGCATGCGGGATGGTGCCTGAATCCTCACAACCGGATGCGTCTACTGACCAGGCAATTTCGCCAGTCATCAATGAATCTGACGCAAAAAACGTCCGGTACCACAATGGAAATTTCTATCTCAATGACGGAGAACCAGTACAAACCGCATTGCCCCTCACCGTAACCGCCAACGGTGATATCTACTTTCGAGATGGTGAGACGATTGTCGGAAACGTCGACCTGAACGATCCAGCTGAAAAAGTTGCCTGGTGCCAGAACGGGCAGTGCACCGCCACCATTTTGACCTCAAGTGAAACCGCGACGAGGGTTTTGCTTGTCTCCCCCGTGGCCCCTGACGTCCTGGACGGTCAAGTAACTGACGGTCAATCCGATGCTGAAGCAAGTCCAATTAAAAGGAAGCGCCCACGACGCGTGCTGAGAACGTCAACTCTACCCCCCGTCAACCTGTCCGGAGAATGCTGCGACATTGGTATAAGGCAATACGGCACTGCCACCTGCTGGTACAACTCCACCGCATCGCTGATTGAATGGTACTTGAGGAAGTCTGGATTTAAGACCGCTCGCGTCTCCCGTCCTTATGTTCTGGCACGGCTGCCATTTCAATCTGCGGACACTGACGCCCTCCTTGGCGCGTCTGGAGCAAACCTCTGGATCGAAGATTCAAAATTCCCGTCACAGGCCCACTACAATCGTTACACGTCATTCAGGTCCGCCATGGACAACGCGCGAACTATTTCTTCGCAGTTGGACGCGGAAGCAAAAGCAGTGCCCAAGATCGCAATCACAAAAATCTTCCATTATGGAAGAACGGCAGGGAAAAGTTCCCGGGCAGACGTTGGAAAAATTTGCGCTTGGATGAGGACGAACCAATCGCCTCTACACCTTTTTGCGATGTACGGTTCAATTTGGCATGCCATCGTCGGACTTGGCTGCACGCAAGACGATACAAATGTTTTGATCGCAGACACAGTTGGTTGCTCAAAAAATACAAATCATTGCAACAAGTGGTATACCAGTGGAAACCTGGCTTCGATACTCTACGGGGCTGTTGGCACTCATTTCGACAACGGTATTGATGTTCCCGTTCCGGCTGGCATTGAAAATTTTCAGACGCAGGTTGTTTACGGCAACGTCGTCGACAACGGACAAAAGGAATTTGCATTGCGAATCACTGGTACTGCCAGTGACATGAACCAAGTGCAATCCGTTACTTGGCAAATCGACGGGACTTTTGGAAAATGGGCTACATTTAAAACAAACGATTCAAACAACAACTTCGCGACCAGCGGTTACACAACGAGTATTAGAACATGGTCCACCAAAGGGGCGATCTTGCACCTGAAAGACGGAAGAGATCTGATCCTTCCCGGAGCAAAAATCAACTGGGAGTGATTTGATGGTGGCAAGCCAGTACAGCATACATGCGGGGTTTCCTCGACGGCCAGAAGTTG
Organism: bacterium; assembly: GCA_010029825.1. Taxonomy (GTDB): domain Bacteria; phylum Bdellovibrionota_B; class Oligoflexia; order Oligoflexales; family RGVZ01; genus RGVZ01. The sequence continues at coordinate 2,353 of RGVZ01000112.1, forward strand.
GCCGCGACACTCACCGGCATTTTTGAACTGGTTCAGGATCCATCCGATTTCATTTCTATTTTTTGGATGAATTCATGCCATGCGCAAATTTGCCGAACGAGACCCTTGGGTTGGTCCACGAGTCGAAATAGACTGAGGCTATAAACTATGAAAGCGATCCGAGCCAAACATGCATTGAGGAGCCTTCGATGTCTTGCATCCACGGCTGCCTTCATCGTCTTTGTCGGATGCGGCCAAAGATCTGACGTGCAGAGCGGGAGTTCCAGCTCCAACGTAGTCTCTTCCGGTGTAGAAAGTCACAGTGCCGATTCCATTGTGAATGCGAAGGATCTGGATAAGTGCGTCGTTCTCAACCAGGAAATTTGTCCTGGAACCGTCGTTGATACGGTTGGCTGTTCCGATGCCGCACCAGGGATCAATTCATGTCTGAATGCCGAAAATGCAAACTTGGCGCTGCCGCCAGGAACATATCTGATCAAATCGACAATCAACATCAAGTACGATGGCATTACGTTGTCGACGCAGGGGCTGTCCAACGACACGACAACCTGTATGAAGGACTCGAGTTCAAAAAAGTGCGCAGTCATCCTGGCTGCCAATGACTTCTGCGAGAATGCGATGCTGTGGATTGGAACAGAGAAGACACCTGTGAATCGCGTGACAATCGATCACATCGCGTTGGACGGCGCGTTGCAGACTCGAATTGTCAATGGAAATGCCAACTGCAGGTCGAAGGGACGTGGTAGAAATTTGATGGAATTGGGCGGTGCGAACAATACACTTCGTTACTCTGCCTCAGTAAATGCCGTTGGTGGTACGGCGGTCGGTTGGGCTGTTGCCAAGACCGGCAAGAGTTCGATCATACATCGCAATTACATCGCGAATAACGGCAATGGCTTACCCGACACAAATTACTGGAGTGACGGACTGACGATCGGCAAGGTTTCTAATTCCTTCATCAGTGGTAACCTGTTTCTGGATAACACGGATGTCGATTTTGTTATCGGCGGAGCCATCAATACGAAATTTAACGGAAATACGATCAAGCACTCGAAAAAGCGCTCTTTCGCGGCCTTCATGCTGACCAACTGGAGCAATCGCAGAAAACCGGAAACGGCTCAATGGGCTGATTTCCGAGGATTTGATATCGCCAACAACGTGTTTGATTGCAATTCAAAGGTCGATATTTGCGTGCAGATTGGCATCTTTCCCTGGTTTTATGATCTAACGCATTGGACACGATTTAGAACAATGGGGGGCAGTCTCCACAACAACAGGATCTCCACCGATCTTCAGGGCGTGAACGTCGGCGGCGGTGGAACACTGAAGTATCCCTTTGTTATGTTCGACAATGTCATTGATGCGCGCTCAACAAGTGGTCAGATTGGTTTTGGCGATCGAAAGACGCGATCCTTGGGAAAATTGAACGTCTACAAGCGCGGCGCGGAAAATTTCATTAAGGACGGGCTTGATGGCGACGTCACCGGCGACCAAGATGACCCTTGGCACTCAATTTTTTGAATGTCGTCCGTCAACACAGCATTCCATTGAGCCCGATCGCCCCGCCAATCCAGCGGGGCGTTTTCATCTCCGCCTTCACGCGCTACTCATAACGGGAGCAGTTCAGGTTTTTTCTAATTTTTGGCTCCTTTAAAAACTGAAGATTCATACCGCCGATAAAAGACTGCGCTGGCGCGAGCGAGGCCTGTCCTGTGTCGAGTGAGCCGGCAGGCGCAACTCATCGGCAGACAAAACGCCTGGTCGCAGGATGACGGGGAAGAGAGGATTCTTCCCCTTCGCTCCGCTCAGGGTCAGAATGACGGGGGTGCCTCAGGGTGACGGGGGGATCCGCTCACGATCGTCGCGATGGCGAGGTCGCCGGTCACGTTGACGACGGTGCGGCACATGTCCAGCAACCGGTCGATCCCGAGGATCAATCCAAGGCTCTCGGGCGGGATGTTCAACTGCTGCAAGAGGACCATGACGAGGGGCAGCGAACCGCCCGGAACGCCCGCCGTGCCGACACCGGCGAGGATCGCCATGCCAACCACCGTCATCTGCTGGGTCAAGTCCAGGTTCACGCCGCTCAACTGGGCGAGAAACAACACCGTCACGCCCTCGAACAGGGCCGTGCCGTTCTGGTTGGCAGTCGCGCCCACCGTCAGGACAAAGCGCGCGATCCTGGGAGGCAACTTCAATTTTTCCTCGGCCGTCTGCAACGATTGCGGCAACGTCGCGTTCGACGACGCCGTCAGCATCAGGGACTGGCACTGCCGGAAAAATTCCAGCGGGCTGCGACCCGCGGCAAACTTCAACGCGCCGCCGTAAACCACGATCATCTGGAACAAGAGGCCGCCGACAACGACCAGGACAAACGCGCCCAGCGGAACCAGAAGCTGCAATCCAGTCCGGTAAAACGAGACGAACGTCAGCGAAAACACCGCCGCCGGCGCCAGTTTCATCGCCCATCCCATCAGATAGATGCAGACGTCAAACAACTCTTTGAGCAGCGCGTGCACGGAACGCGGATGTCCCGTCGTCTGAAACAACGCGAACCCGAACGCCAGCGCGAAAAACATCAGACTGAGCATTTCGCCATCAAGGGCCTTGACCGCCGCCTCCAACGGGTTCCGCGGGATGATATCCACGACAGCCTGGCCGAACGACTTGCCCGCCGACGCGTTGGCCGCGATCGTCGCCAGCGAATCCTTCGCCTGGGTGGCGATGCTCATGTCCACCGTGACGATGCGCCCGGGCTGGACAACGTTGACGAGGGTCACGCCCACCGCCACTGACAGGCCGCTGAAAATAACCGTCCAGATCAACGTCCGTCTCGCCACCGGACCAAACTGCTGGCCTTCGGCCAGTTCGAAGATCCCGAGAACGATCGCCGAGAAAACCACCGGAACGACGATCATGAAAATCAAACGCAGGAAAATCTGGCCGATCGGCGGCAGGACGCTGACGGCGATCGTGTCGACCCAGCCGACATCGTTGAATTGGTGCGCGAGCATGCCGAGCAGAAGTCCCGCGACCAGGGAAAAAATGAGGACAGACGGATTGACGTGCGACGGCTTCTTGTTGGGCGACATGACGGCCAGCTCCGCGGGCTTGGGGAAATTTTATTCGAGAGGCGGGTTGTCAACCGGGAACCGGTCACGCGATGCCCGGACGGCCCCGACGCGTTTGCACGTTTCCTGGGCGGCGGCGCCATCGTGGCAGTGATGCTGGCGCGTGAGGCCATCAAGCACATCGTCCAGCCGCGCAGGATCGATTTGACCGTTTTTCGCCACCGTTCCGCGAACACTTGAATTCAGCCGGATGCCCTGCAGCACCCAGGTATCAATCCCGCCGACCTTGACCCGCGGATGATTGACCGTCCGGTGGCACGTGGTGCAGGTCATGCGCCCTCCGGGCTCCACCGGCCTGAACGCGTCAGCGAGAGCGTCGGACAACAAGACGTCCTCGCTGTTTTTCGAGGGAACATTGGCCAAAATGATACGCTCACGATCGCCGGGCGCCGCTGGCTGGCTGACCTCGATCCGGTCCTCGTTCAGCCCCTCGACCAGGTTGAAAGAGACGATCACGCCGCTTTGAAAAATCTGGAAACAACGCAAATCGCCGATATCCGGAGATGCCGGCTGGCCACTCGACTGGCTGCGCGTGCAGGCGACCGACGCGAACGGCGCGTAGGCTTCAAGAACAGCCGATACCGAGGCGGGACCAATCAGGCCGGCCGCGTTGCGGCAATCGACGACATCCTTGATGCCTGCCGGATCAATGCAGGCGCCAAGTCCGAGGATCGCGAACTTTTTGGAGAGGTTCCGGACCATTGGCCCCGATTACCACAATGGGGCCAATTCTGCCAATCAGGAACCGGTCAGTATCCGAGAACCCGAGCGGTCCAGACAGGCCCCAGCCAATCCCGGATAACCTGACGGTTTCTTTCGACTTCCGGGGAAGACCGGAAAAGTTCCAGGTAACGTGAGGACTCGCAATCAATCGTCCGGTTACCGGCGCCTTCTCTCGAGTAATTGACCGTTTCCTCGGCCAGCAACGCGAACGCCGCCTTGAACTGTTGATCTTCCAGGTACGCCGGTTCCTTTTCCTTGAGAGCCGCCACCGCCGCCGCGCCATAGTGCAGGAACTCGACGGCGCCATCACCAACGCAAACCTCATTGCCGAGGACACCCAGTTTGCCAGCCCGCATCAATTCGACCGCGACACGCAAATCCGCGCGATAGCCGCTCCATTCGTCGAACAGATAGAGGACTTCCGACCAGGAAGTGTCGATCTGGCGGATCACATACAACTCATACCGGCTGGCGCGCTTCATCGTCGGCGAAACGAAATTCCTGACCTCGCGCGCGTGCATGCGCGGCTCGGGGACCAGGCCGGCCTTGCCATCGCCGACATAAACCGTGTTGTCATGCGCGCTGGTCTTGTTGCGCACTTCGGAGTTCAGGAAATGCTGAGTCTCATGGGCGTTTGTCGTCGGTGAGTCGCTCGTGTTTTTACGCGAGGCGTGGCTCATGATGTCGCGGTAGAACGCGCTGCCATGGTCATTGCCGTTCCATCCCGCAACTGGCACATCGACTGTCTGCAACACGGCGCGCCAGTCAAAATCACCGGCCAGCATTTGGCCGCCATTGCCGGGCAAGTCGCCTTGCGGGGTGACATCGCCTTGCAAGGACGTGTCACTGCCAAAACCAGCGGCAACGCCAGCCTGCGTTACCCGCAGCATGATCTTGATCGAAACCTGCGCCCTGCCCGCGATGGCGTCCCTGCGCAGGATCTCGGCGTCGCGCGGGCCTTTGATGTTGCTGAAATACGCGGCCGACAAGACCGGACTTGACGAGGCTCCCTGGGCGCTGGACATCTCGCCCAGCTCGAGGCCGATCGAGTAATCGCAGCCCTGGGCAACCGACTGCGTGAAATTGCTCGCGGTCCATGCCCTGGTCGCGTCCACTTTGGTCGCCCGTGGGCACGCCGGATCCAGTGGCTCAATCAGCAATCGAAAGCCCGTCAGCAGATTCTTCTGCGAATCACTCATGCCGCTCGTGTCGGGAAGGCCTACCGCGATGGAACTGAGCGAACTGCCACCCGGGAATGCTCCGGTCGCGTCATCGGGACGGGAACACGAAACGGTGGCAGAGGCGCACCCGGCGACAAAGGCAATGGTCACGACAGTCCGCAAAGCGATTCTCCTGTTCCTGGCTTGACACGATTTCAATGGTTCAGCGTCTGGGCGATGCAACAAGCACACCAAGGACATTCGCGGATAAATCCCCGGAATCATTGGGGACGTCTCAGATGGAATGACTATTTTCTGGACGGTCTGTCAGGGCCTTGCGCGAGCCTCGGCCGTCCGGACTTGCTGGTTCAGCGTCCAGAAATCGTAGAGCAAACCAAGCCCGAAAAAACCGGCTGTCAGTAACCAAACAAAGCCTTTGATCCAGTTGCCCAGGTAAAACTGGTGCACGCCGAACAGGCCAAGAAACGTCAACAGGATCCAGGCGACGTTGTAATCGTAACGCCCTTTCGCCGGGAATTTCTCATTCGCTGTCTCGACGAGACGCGGAATGGCGAACAAGTCGAAGATCCAACCGATTCCCAGAAGGCCCAGCGTGAAAAACCATATGGTCCCGCTGACCGGACGCCCGACATAAAAACGATGCGAACCAAGAAACCCGAACAGCCACATGACGTAGGCAACAAGAACACTGTGCTGTCCAGATTCGGGAATCAAACCCATCAACGCATCCTCCGTACTCTCTGCGTTTTTCCATTGATTACGGGCACTTGAGCCAACTTAGACACGCAACCCACGGAAAACCCTACAGATTCTTTATTTAACACCCGATAACTATCACCGAAAGATCTGATTCCGCGATTGGAGCCGCATGAGAGCGCGTCCCGCGCAAAGGAAGGAATTGCCGGCAACAACATGCCAGACATGTTGCATCGCCGCCGCTTTGTCGCTCATCATGCTGGCGAACTGCACCGCGGCACCGACAGAGTCCCCGTCGGCGCCCAAACCGTCAATTTCCCCGACGTCGCAACCCACCATCAACAGCGCTCCAGCATATGATGCCAGCAACCTGGCCGCGAAATTTCCAGCGCTGATCAACGTACCCGAGGCGGAGTCCTGCAAAAACCAGGGGATCGCATTCATCCGCGGGAAATTCAACAACCAGGTTGTCAATCGCTGCAGCAACGTCAAGGTTGAGTCTGGATGGTGCGACTTCACGGCCATCACGGCCAAATTCAACGCGCTCGGCACCATCAAAATGGAAAATCCAGCGGCCGGAATCGCGAAAACTGATCCAGCGACGTTCTTTAACGCCCTCCAATCAGCCGGATGGCTGCCAGACCAGTGTGGGACGATGGAGACACGCACCGGAACGCGCGAGCCTGTGGTTTACCTCTACAAGGAGCCCCAGGGCGACAGCGGGACGCTGGGAGTCATGCCAGTGTGCCTGATCGATGCGCAAGTCACGTTCAAGAACGCGCAACTCTGTGAACTTTGAAAACGGATACGAAGGACGCAACGCGAACCCGACGCGAACCCACGAGGAAGGATCCCGGTCATGAGAGGAGCCCACATCGCACTGGCCGCATTGTTGTTCGTCTCCACCTCACTCGGCATCCTTTCCTGCAAGGCGCGTATCCAGCGTTCCGCCGCGACACCGTTGAAGGCCGCTGAAAGGTCAGCCCTGGACGCCGGCCCCGCCTGCCAGGCAGCCTGCGCCAATATCAGCGACAAGGACGACAAGAACTGGGCCGTTTGTTACTCGTGCAAGTGCAAGGCGGCGATGGACGGATGGTTGCCCAGCCGCGAGGAAGTCAGCTGCAACGCGGCCGAATTGATTCCCGTTTACGAGGCTGTCTCGCGCGATGGCGGCGTCGAATTGCGCGAACTCACGGATGCCGCGCCCGAGTGCTTCAACCCGCCGCGACTTCCCAACGCCTATGCCGAGAGCGGTGGCTGCATCCCTGGCAGCAAACTCGGCCAGATCCAGCGCGGCGACGTTTTCGTGAAATGGATTTGCCGCCGCGAACACGTTCACAATCGCCTTTACGATCCCCTGGTGAACTACGAGGACCACGGCATCATCATGCACAACTCACGCACGGGCGCGACTTGCTACTATGACGATGTCGACGATGTAACCAATGGCGATAACAACCCGGACATTGACTTGACCGCCGGCCAGCCAGAGAAAATCGACGCCTTCCTTCAAACGTATTACCGCCATGAAGGCGGCAGCTGCGCCGGATGCCACGACAACGACCCGTTCATGTACAGCCCTTACCTGAAAGGCGCCAACTGGCAGACCAGCGAAGCCTACACCCTTGGCAAATACTTCGCCGTGCACACCACGGATCCGGAGAAATCCCATGTTGTCGAACTGACCGCGCCCAAGGCGGAACCTTGCCTGACGTGCCACCGGATCGGCCAGGGGCGCACCTGCAAGACCTTCTCGATGGACTCCGCCGGCATGGGTGATCACCCGGGGCTGCAAGCCTGGGTCAAGAATCGCCCCTGGATGCCGCCGGGGGCCGAGGCTCTGGATACCGACCTGACCGCGTGGCAACGCGACTATGGTGAGGCCATCCAGACGATCAAGACCTGTTGCGCGAACCATGACGCGCCGGGATGTACCTGGAAAGCTCATTGAATACAGCCACTTGAAACCCAAAAAAAAGCTTAATTTTTTCGAAGCCTCACCGATGTATTGAATGACAGGGAGGGTTTTTTTGTGGTCCACGAGCACGACGACATCGTTGCTTGCGTCCGCAACCTGCGGTCCAACCGGCTTTTCGTGGTCATTGACGATTCGCGGCATGATCGCCTGAGGCTGATCGCTCCGGACGGCGTCATCCGTGACCTGGCAGCGGAACTTTTCAGCGATGAGGAAAACCACCGCCTGGGCGAGATGCTCCCGGAGCAGCGCGAGGCGTATTACCAGTGGATGGACGACGAAGCGGCACGCCTTCTCGCGGAACAGAAATCCGCGTCCGTCATCGAGTATGAATATCCGCGCCTGACATTCATCAAACAGGTCATTGAATCACTCGCCACGGACGCGGTGTTCCGTGTTCGCTGCCGTGACGGGGTCTTTGAGTTCACGCGACGCGAATTCGAGAATGACTTCCAGAAGGTCATGCACAGCAAACAGTACCAGAAATACGGATTCTACGCGTACCGCACCACGCCCGAGCGCGCGCACTATTACCGCATCTCCAGCGCGGCTGCCTGACGCAAATGGCAAAACCCTCAACACTGACATGGTTGAACCGCGGCGGGCGTGATGTGTTCGCGCAAATCTGGACGCCTGACGGGGATGTCAGTTCCGCCCGCGCCGCCGTGGTCATTGTCCACGGACTCGGCGAGCATTCCGGCAGATTCGCCGCGTGGGCGCAACGGTTTGTGGCCCACGGGATTCCGGTATACGCGCTGGACACCCATGGCCACGGGCGGACCACCGGGCGACGCGGTCACACGGAATCCTTCGGGCTCATCTTCGACGATATCAGGCACTTGTTGATGAAAGCCGCCGCGGCCCATCCTGCCGCGCGGACACACTTGTACGGGCACAGCATGGGCGGCGCGCTCGCTCTGGGGTTCGCCGCTTTGCGCGCGCAAGACGCGGCAGGCGCCCGGATCGCCAGCGTGATCGGCACGGGGACGGCCGTGCGTCCCGGATTCGAGCCACCGGCATGGAAGATCAAACTCGCCAACATGCTGGACTCACTGGTGCCTGGCCTCGCCCTGGGCAACGAACTGGATCCCGCCTGGTTATCGTCGGATCCTGCCGTGGTCGCCGCCTACAAAGCCGACCCGCTGGTCCACGACCGCATCTCCGTACGCTGGTACAACGAGTGGATGCGCACGATCGCGGCCATCAAGGAAAACCCGGGCCAGATTCAAGTCCCGGTCCTGATGATGCATGGCGATGCCGACCGCGCGACATCGCCATCGGCCGCGCGCGATCTGGCCGCGATGCTGAACGCGAAATTCCAGACGTGGCCGGGCGCGTTCCACGAAATCCATCACGAACCGTGCAAGGATGAAGTCTTCGCCGCGATCTTGAGTTGGATCAACTCACTTTCTTGACCGGGGCGTCGGGAATCAGGGCCATCGCGCGTTCGCTCATCGCGGTAATTGTCAGGCTTGGGTTGACGCCAAGATTGGCGGGGATCACCGATCCATCACAGACATAAAGGCCAGGGTAACCGAACACGCGGTGACTGGTATCGACCACGCCGTGTGAGGCGTCGCGCGCGATGCTGCATCCACCCAGGATGTGGGCCGTTGTCGGGATGTTCAAAAGGACCTCGTTGATGGCGCTGGCGGGAGTCCCACCCGTGCGTTTCGCGAACATCCGCGCCACCGCGTTCGCGACCGGGATGTAGGCGGGAACTTCCGTCACGCCAGGCTGCCGCGCCGTCGTCATCACGGGACGGAACAGCGAGAAAATGGAGCGTGAAACGCGCAGGCGCATCCGGTTGTCGAGGGTCTGCATGACCAGGAGGATCACGCTGTTTTCCGCCCAGAGCCGTGAGAAATACAGTTTCGACATCAGGAAGGGATTGGTCAACATGGCGAGAACCACTTTCACCGCGCGGATGAACGGAGATCCCCCATCCACCATCGGCACCGCCAGAAGGCGCATGAAGTCCGAACCCCGTCCGTACACGACCGGCTCGATATGCGTATGCTCATCGGGATGAAAAATCGAGGTGATGGCGACTCCAGGCTTGTAGGCCGGTTTGTCCACCAGGTTTTCCTCCGAGACGCCTACCAGGGCCTCGCTGTTGGTGCGGACATTCCACCCCAGCTGGTCCGAAATGCGCGGCAGGGACTTTGTCACGTGCTTGCACCGCAGCAGGAGCCGCATCGTCCCAAGAACACCGCCCGCGAAAACAACATTCCGCGCGCGGATGACCTGCCGGTCGCGATGGAACCATCGCGTCGAGATCTCGGTCACGATCTCGTAGCCCTCTGGATTTCCCTGATCATCCGCCGCGAAAGCGGATGCGGACGAAATCGGGCGGACATCGATGACCTTGCGCTCGGCGATGATCCTCGCGCCTTTCTTCTCGGCGAACCACAAGTAGTTTTTCACCAGGGTGTTCTTCGCGCCGTGACGGCACCCGACCATGCACCCGCCGCAGTATGTGCATCCGCTTCGTGATGGACCCTCACCGCCGAAATACGGATCGGGGACAGGCTTGCCCTCTTCGCCGGGTGGCGCGAAATAAACGCCGACATGGGCGGGACGGAAGGTCCCTTCCTTGCCCATTTCCCGCGCGACATCACGCAAAATCTCGTCCTGCCCGCCAAGTCGCGGGTTTTCCGTGACGCCCAGCATGAACTTCGCCCTGGCATAGTGCGGCGCCATCTCCGACTTCCAGTCGCGCAACCCGACCCACGTCCCGTTGCGATAGAACGCATCGCCAGGCTCCAGCAAAGTATTCGCGTAAACGAGGCTTCCGCCACCCACCCCGGTGCCGCTCAGGACCAGGATATTGCGGAAAAGGGTCATGTCCTGGATGCCGAAGCACTTCAGCAGCGGCAACCACAAGTATTTGCGCAACTCGCGGTTGGTCTTCGGGAAATCGTGATCACGGAACCTCTTGCCCTGCTCGATGACGAGGACACGGTATCCTTTCTCGACCAGGCGCAGCGCCGAGACGCTGCCGCCAAATCCAGACCCGATCACGACGAAGTCGTAATCAAACGCGATGGACTTGTTTTCATGGCCTTGATTCATCGCAACCTCGCGCCATATTCTCAAGCCGACAAGTTCTCCTTGCGCCTCATGGCGGCCGCCCAGCGTTCCTTGTCCTCGTCCGTTTCCGGAGTAAAAGCCTCGAGTTCAACCGGCTTGCGATTTTCATCAACCGAGATCATGTAAAAAAAACACGTCATCACGTGACGACACTCACCGTTACGTGGATTTTCCGTGACGACCTTGATACCGACTTCCATCGAGGTCTTGCCGACATAATTGATCCGCGCCATGAACGTCGCCAGCTCGCCGACGTGGACCGGCTGCTTGAACACGACTTTCTCCACC
>RGVZ01000113.1 GCA_010029825.1 bacterium
ATGCGCGCGGGAATGAGTTCGCGAGCGGCTTGCAAGCATACGCTCGAGCTGGTGGGGTTGGCATGTTTCCTGACGTCATTCACTACCGCCATCGGCATGGGGTCGCTTGGATGGGCGAGCCATGAAATTGTGCGCGAGTTCGGTTGGTCATGTGTGATCGGCGTGATACTGACTTGGATCAGTGTCATGCTGCTAATTCCCTTGGCCTGTGCGACTTCATGGGGAAAGCGTTTCACGCGTGGGGCCGAGAAAGATTTTCTGGATCGGAGCTTGGATCGGGGCCTGGACCACTTTGCCTTGAACTGGCGACTGCATCGGGGCCTGAATCGGGGCCTGGACGACTTTGCCCTGAGCCGGAGACTGGATCGGGGCCTGGTTGTTCCAGTGGCCCCATGACTGGGTCGAGGTGCCCTCTTCGCCGAGGTCAGTAAGGCTGCTGATCAAGTTGCCCGGCGCGCGGCCCGCGTCAAAAAGGCCGGCGAGGTCGGATTCCACGGAAACCATGGCGTCGCCTTCGTAGGCGCGCATGGTCGCGTTATCGGCAAGTTCGTTGCCGGCCGCATCGAGGGGGACGCGAACGAGGACCGCGGTCGGCAGGCTGAGGTACTCAGTCGCCAGGGCGTAGTCCATCTCGTCAAACTGGATTGTATTGTCGTTGCCGGTTTTCGCGCCGCCGCAGCTTGCGAGAACAGCCAGGCTGGCACCCATGATCAGAGCATAATTGACACGCACTTGCATACTCCACCCCCTCAAAAGGATTCTTCTGTGCGGGGCGGCTTTTAACCCGGGCGGGGCAATAAAATCAATAAAAATCTTTAATAATTTATAGTAATGAATGAAATCAGGGGGACGCGTAGGGGGAACTCCCTACTTGTCCGATCCTGACGAACCGCTGCCGGATGAGCTGGAACCGGACGAATCCGGTTTTTTGCCGCCTTTGAAGTCGGTCACGTACCATCCGTTGCCTTGAAGGACAAAACTGGTCTGGCTCATGAGTTTGTTGAGCGGGCCGGAACCACAGGCCTCGCATTTGGCGGGCGCCGGGTCAGAGAATTTCTGAAGCATTTCAGTAACTTTGCCGCAGGCGGCGCATTTGTATTCGTAAATCGGCATAGGAAAAAAACCTCGCAGATCGTTTCGATCAAGATTTGCGAGGTTAATAAGGGGCCGGTGCGGTCGGTTGTCAAGAGAGGATTCTTCGGCCTGCGGCCTCAGAATGACTGGTGGCCCGTCATCCTGGGATGTGCCTCGTCATCCTGAGCGGAGCGAAGGATCTTCTCTTTGAAGAGAGGATTCTTCGCCTTCGGCTCAGAATGACGGGGGTGGCCCGTCATCCTGAGCGGTGCCTCGTCATCCTGAGCGAAGCGAAGGATCCTATCCCCTCACTTGCCGATCGCGGCGGAGTCAACCCGCTGCTTCAGCTCCATGCCGGTCTTCCAGAACGGCAGGCGCTTCGGCGGGACGACAATCTTTTCGCCGGTCTTTGGATTGCGGCCTTCGTAGGCCTTGTATTCACGGACGGTGAATGCGCCAAATCCGCGAATCTCCACGCGATCTCCGGTGCACAGGGTGTCGGTGATGGCGTTGAAAAACAGTTCCACGACTTCTTCCGCCTTGGACAAGGTGATGTCCGTGCGTTCCGCGAGGGCTTCGATGAGTTCTGACTTGACCATGGCGCCGACAAGACCTCCGAGCTCCGGTTCTTCTAAATCCATGGTAACAAGATCCGAACAATTTTGGCAACTTAGCCTCGAAAAAAGTGCTGAGGCCGCCGACGGTCGCCCGTGGTCGCCTGGTCCGCCGCTTTTCCGTCCAAAGTTTCGGACTTGAGGTTTTCCTGAGGGAGTCGCAAGATACGTGCGATTAACCAAAACTTCCGCCACGTTGGGAGGCTTGTCCCCGGATGGACTACATAACGCTCGAGCAACCTGTCGCTGAACTTGAGAACCGGATTGATGAATTGAAACGCCTCGCGACGAGCCAGTCGATGAATCTCGATTCAGAGATTTCCGACCTCGAGGAAAAAGCCGCGCGCATGCGTCACGAGATTTTCTCGAAACTGACCGCGTACCAGACGACCCAGATCGCGCGGCATCCGCGCCGCCCGAACACGCTCGAGTTGATTGGCGCGATGTGCTCGGATTTCATCGAACTGCACGGCGACCGGAATTTCCTGGATGATCCGGCGATTGTCGGCGGGCTCGCCAAAATCGACGGGCAGTCGGTCGTGATCGCGGGCCATCAAAAAGGCCGCGGCACGAAGGACAACATCCATCGCAACTTCGGCATGCCGCGCCCGGAGGGTTACCGCAAGGCGCTGCGCCTGATGTCGATGGCCGAGCGTTTCAACCTGCCGATCCTGACGTTGATTGACACGCCGGGAGCATTCCCGGGCATCGATGCCGAAGAACGCGGCCAGTCCGAGTCCATCGCGAAAAACATCCTCGTGATGTCGCGCCTGCGGATTCCGATTGTGACGGTCGTGGTCGGTGAAGGTGGCAGTGGCGGTGCCCTTGCCCTCGGCGTCGCCAACCGCGTCCACATGCTCAAGCATTCGGTTTATTCGGTGATCTCGCCGGAAGGCTGCGCCTCGATCCTGATGAAGAGCGCGAGCGCCGCCAGTCAGGCCGCCGAGATGTTGAAAATCACGTCGTCGGACGCGCTGCGTCTTGGCGTCATCGATTCGATCATCGACGAGCCCGAAGGCGGGGCGCACCGCAATGTCGAGCAGACGGCGGCGCTGATCAAGCAACAGGTGCTGCGCGATTTTGCCGAGTTGAAAAAACTTCCTGGCGAGAAGTTGCGTGACACGCGCATCGAGAAGTTCATGAAGATGGGCTTTGCTGGTGACGGGGCTGAGATCCTCGGGTTGAACTGAGACCGGTAATCTCACAATGCCCGCCAAACCTTCGACGACTTCTGTCCCGTCCATTTCTTGTCCCCCGGACAAGTCGATCACACACCGGGTCCTGTTCCTCGCCGCGATGGCGAGGGGCAGGTCGCGCGTCGTCAGGCCGCTGCTGAGCGGTGACACGCGGGCCACCATGGACTGCCTTGCCGGTCTCGGCGTGCGGTTTCATGAGTCGGGCGATGTCGTGGAAGTCGATTCGCCGGGGATTGCCGGGTGGCACAGGCGTCCGTCCGCGCCGCTCTACGCGGGTAACAGTGGGACGACGGCGCGTTTTCTGGCGGGAGTCCTCTCGGCGTGTCCCGGGATGGAGGCCGTGATCACGGGCGACGCCAGTCTTTCGCGGCGTCCCATGCGCCGGGTCCTGGATCTGCTGGAACAAGCCGGCGCGACCAGTGCCGCGTCGGACACGCTTCCCGTTACGGTCCACGGTCGCAGGCTGAAGGCGTTTGACGTGCGGAGCCCGCACGGTTCGGCGCAGGTCAAGACGGCGATGGTTCTGGCGGCGTTGACGTGTGACGGCGTGTCGCGCGTGACGTTGCCGGACGGATCGCGCAATCACACCGAGATCCTGTGCGCGAATCTGGGACTTCCGGTGACGGCGTCGCGCGAGGGAGGCGTCGAGACGATCACGGTTCATGGCCCGGCGGAGATCAATCCATTTGAGGTGACGGTGCCCGGCGACCCGTCGTCGGCGGCGTTCATCGTGGCCGCGGCGTTGTTGTCGGGAACGGGCGTGATCATCAGGGGTGTTTGCGGAAATCCGTTGCGATCGGCGTTTTTGGATGTGCTGGATCAAGCCGGCGTCGTTATCCAGAGGGCGCCGGTGGCCAGCCATGAATTCACGGAGCCGGCCGAGGACTGGGTGGTCGAGGCGGCGGCGACGCGCGGAGTCATGCGGCCAGCCGGCGAAATTCCGGCGGCCTGGGTGCCGGCGATCATTGACGAGATCCCCGTGTTGGCGACGATTCTGGCATTCGCCCCGGGCCGGAGCCTGTTTCGCGGGGTGGGGGAGTTGCGCGTCAAGGAGAGCGACCGCCTCGCGGGGACGATACGGTTGCTGGAGGCGGCGGGATGCGCGGCGCGCGCGATTGGGGATGATCTCGAGATCGCTGGCGGGTTGACGCCTGCCGCGCTGAAGTCGTTTGAATTCGATCCGGCCGGTGATCACCGCCTTGCCATGGCGGCCATGGTGCTCGAGATGGTGTCGGAATTTGTTGCGCAAAAAACTTGCACGATTTCAGACAGATCCTGCGTGGAAGTTAGTTTTCCAGACTTCCCGGCTGTGTTAACGTCACTGCGAAATTCCGCGCAAACTTCTTCTCCATCCAGGAAACGGGGAATCTTGTCGTGACGGCACGCAAACGGCCAATTATTGTCGCAGTCGATGGACCGGCCGGTTCCGGCAAGAGCACCATTTGCAGCGAAGTCAGCCGCCGGATCGGATGGTCGTATGTGAACACGGGCGCGCTGTACCGCGGGGTGGGGCTTCTGGCGAGTGACCGGGGCATCAACCTCGAGGACGAGGCGGCTGTTGGCGCGATGCTGGAAAAACTGGCCGGCGCGATTTTCTGGGATTACGAGAAGCACCAACTTTTCTGCGGCGAAGAGAACCTGACTCCGCGCCTTGGATCGGCCGAGGCCGGTAACGCGGCAAGTTTCATCGCGAAACAGCAGAAAGTCCGGAAACTGCTTTTGCCGGTGCAACGCAGTCTGGCGCTCAATGCCCCGAAGGGGGCGATGGTCGACGGGCGCGACATCGGGACGGTTGTCTTCCCGGACGCGGATTTGAAAATCTTCATGACGGCGAATCTCGAGGAACGCGCGCGGCGCAGGTTGCGGCAACTCGAGTCAAAACCAGTTGCCGGCGTGTCGAACAACAACCAGTCACTGAGTGAAGTGATGGAAGATATCGCGCGCCGCGACAACCAGGACTCAAAACGCGGCGAGGCGCCGCTCAAGAAAGCCGACGACGCCGTCGAGTTTGACACCAGTGGGCATTCCCAGGACGAGGCGATCGACGCCCTGATCGCAATCATCCGCGATCACGGCCTGCTCTAACCCCGTCCCCCGTCATTCTGAGGGCGCAGCCCGAAGAATCCTCTCTTCCCTCCGCATGTCATTTGCCCCCATCAGTCGTCATGTGACAAAACGCCCGCATGACGAAAGGCGGCCACACCTACATCATGACCAACCCCGGCCACACGGTAATCTACACCGGTGTAACCGCCAATCTTGAGTTACGCGTGGCGCAACACAAATCGCAATCCATTGAGGGTTTTGTGAAAAAGTACCACGTCGTCAAACTGGTCTACTTTGAATCACACGACCGGATCGAAGACGCCATCGCGCGGGAAAAACAGATCAAGGGCAAGACTAGGGCCAAGAAAATCGCGATGATTTCGGCGATGAATCCGGATTGGGTGGATTTGTCGGGGGAAGACAGGATTCTTCGGGCTGCGCCCCTCCCGAATGACGAGGAAGAGAGGATTCTTCGGGCTGCGCCCTCAGAATGACGGGGAAGAGAGGATTCTTCGGGCTGCGCCCTCAGAATGACGGGGTGCTGCGTCATCCTGGGCCCGTTTTCCCGTCATCCTGAGCCGAAGGCGAAGGATCCTCTCTTTGCGAAAAGACAGGATTCTTCGGGCTGCGCCCTCAGAATGACGAGGAAGAGAGGATTCTTCGGGCTGCGCCCTCAGAATGACGGGGGCAGAGTGAGGGGCGACATGGCGCCTTACAGCCAGAAGTGGGCCATCAATTTAAGGTCCTGAGCCGGTTTGACGGAGCGGGCCTCTTGATAGACGTGAAGTGCCTGGAACGAAACCTCAAAATGTGGGCGCGGGAACCATTGAATGCCCGGTCCGAAAGACCATTGGCGGCTGTGGAAATTGCCTCGCAGGCGAACAAGGGCGTCCCAGTCCAGGGTAAACGTGACCCCCCGGACAGGAACCCAGCCCAGTTTTTGATGCGAGAGCAGGGCTGACCCGGTTCCGCCGTGGTCCTTGGCCTGCTTTTTTTCATAGTCGACTTCGCCTAGATGCCAGAAGTCGTCGCCGATACCAGTCATCACAAACGCGCCGGCGATCGCGCGGGTGAAATAATCGCCATTTGTCGAGACCGTGCTGACGCCGGCCTGGCTCTTTCCACCCAGGTATTTTGCCGCGCGAATCACAAGGCCCTTGTCGTCACTGCGTGGGTCGATCGACTGGTCCCCGGTTTTTGGATTGCCAAGGATCGCGGCCACGATGACTTCGCCTGACTCCGAGATGAATCCCGATTCGGCATTCACCGTCTCCATGCCCTGGTCAAAGCCAAGTTGGCGGCGCGTTATTGTCGTGTGATCGGGTTCGTAGATACCGTGCGGCGCGAAAAATTTTCCGGCCCGGACGTAAAAATTGTCATCGATGTTGAAGAGGGCGTATGCCCTTTGCGTCTGCTCGAATTTGTTGTAACTGCCCCGCGAAAAATCCAGCCATAAACGTTTGCCGAAGCGCACGGCGATTTCGCCCTCTGCCTGCATGATGAACCGGCGGCTCGTTTTCATGCCGTCGAGACTTCGCTGGTAATTGATGTGACGGACGTTGGCGCCGGCGGCGACATTGTCAGGCAGGTCCACAGCGCCCCATAGCAGGCCGTTTTCGCCCTCGCGCGTCCAGGTCGCGAGAAACTCCTCGGCGGATTTGCGTCCGTATTGCGTGAGGACACCGCCGCCCGTCGGGCTGACGTGACAACTGGAGCAACTCGCGTAACCGTAGCGCACGTTCTCGGGGAACGCGAGGGCCGGGGTGGCGGCGAGGAAGAGGAGGAGGGAAGAGAGGATTCTTCGCCTGCGGCTCAGAATGACGTTGAGGAAATTCATGGAGTCGTCGGGCGGGCTTTGAACGTTGTCGAAATTTTTACCTTCTCCGCGACAGTGACTCCCGCGTATTCCGGGATGACGATGCTGTAATCGGACAGGATAGCTTCAAATTCCGCGGTGATGTCCAAGTCGCCACTCGTCTCTTCAATTTTCAGGTTAGCGGTTACCGGTTTGGTGACGCCATGCAGCGTGAGCGATCCCTTCAGGTCTGTGGACGACGGAATCTTGCCGCCTGCGAAATCAAGGCCGTCGGCCTTGAAGACAGCCTCGGGGAATTTTGCCGTCTCAAGGTATTTTTCCTTCATGTGGCGGTCTCGCAAGGAAAGCCCCGTCTCGAAAGAGTCCAGCGCGACCTTGACCTCGCCGGCGGTCAACCTGGTCTTTGCCTTGTCCATCGAGAACTGGCCGGCCGGTTTCGCCCCCTGGCCGTTTATGCGCAGGAATCCGGGTTTTCCCGTCGCGAGGAACGTCACGGTCCCGGATTCGATCTTCCAGGTGGACTCGTTGACTTTCTCCTCTGCCGCGATAACGGGTGCGCTGTTCAGGAGCATGAACGCGAGGATCATGCGGGCGGGGGAAGAGAGGATTCTTCGGCTTCGCCTCAGAATGACGGGGAGCCTCAGGCTGACGGGGAGCCTCAGAATGACGGGGAGCCTCAGAATGACGGGGAGCCTCAGAATGACGGGGAGCCTCAGGCTGACGGGGAGGCTCAGGATGACGGGGAGGAGAGGATCCTTCGCCTTCGGCTCAGGATGACGGGGAGCCTCAGGATGACGGAGGCTCAGGGTGGCGGGGATCAGTTTGAAATCAGCCATGTGTAGTCCACCGTCAAGTTGGCGTCGGAATAGGTTTCAGCCGAGAATGCGGGCATGCCGCCCCCCCCGTTGCGGACTTGCGTCGTGAACGAGATCTTGTTGCGGGAATACCCGCGCAGACTCGGCGCGCTGCCGCCATTGCCCGTGGATCCATGGCAACTGGCGCAATTCGCCTTGAATGAGTCGCTCAGTCCCGCGGCCGAAGTGCCTGAATTGTCACCGGAATTGCTGTCCGTTCCGCACGCGGCGGGCATCATGCCCGCAACCACGAGCGCGACGGAAAACACGGCGCGGCGCAAGTTGTTTTTCTTCCCGATCATTTTGTTTCTCCATCAGGGATTTGATGTCGCCGCGAAGGGCAAGTCTTGTCTGGTGAATCAATATTTCCACCTGTCCGGTGGCTTTCTCCGTTCCCGCGTTCACTTGCCCGGCAACGCCGGAGACGGCCGACGCGACGTGCTGGGCGAGGGCTTCAAATCTTGTGCCCTGCGCCGCGTTCAGTTCGCGGATCATCAGATGGTTCTGGTTGGCGAGTTCCAGCATCGTATCGTTCTGCGCGGCGAGGCGTTGCTCCAGCCCGGCATTTTGCTCCCGCAGTTCCGTGAGCGATGCCTGAACGCGCCACAACGCGGACTGCAGGGCCCCGTCCAGCCCGCGTTCGATGGCGTCGACGCGGTCGGTGACTTCGCGCAACAAAAGTCCCTGCGCCTGGCGGAATTCCGTCGCGATCGCCTCGAGCTGGTCCCTGAAATCCACCGCGTTTTGCGTGACGGTCGTCGCGACCTTGTCGATGAGTTGCCCGGTCTCGGCCTCAAGTCGCGCCAGGACGTCATCGAGGACTTGCGAAGATTTCATGTGCGACACGGTGGCGCGCGTGAAGTTCTTGTAGGCGGTGATGTCCTGCGGGCGGAAGAACGGGCGGATGTAACGGTCGACGCGCTTTTTCCCGACGCGAAGTTCCCGCCCCGAAATCTGCGTCAGGCGTGACCTGCGGATGCCGAGTTCTGCCATCGCCACGTCGGCATCCACCGAGAAATCGTTGAAAAACGCCTCGTCCCCGCGCAACCACACGGTCATCGGCAGGTCATCCGGCATGATCTCGTCGCCGACGGCGCTGTCGCATTTGGACGCGCCCTGTCGTTCCCCTTTCGCCTCGCCATCCTGGTTCCCGAAAGGTCCAGGCATCGGCAACAACCTCACGTCGTCATTTAACTCGTTGTGCATACACCACCCACCGGTTCATGAGTTTGTAGGATTCAATCCTTTGCTCATCGAGCAGGTTATCGACATACATCCGGAAACTGACCAGGTGATCGCCCTCGGCGAATTTCGTCAGGTCAAAATTCATGGCCAGGTTGACGGGGCTCTTGCCAAGGGGCCTTGCCGCGTCATTGCCGCGCGGCCTGATTTCCTCGCCCGACTTGTCCTCGCGGTAGAAAGTCGGCGCCGCGCCGAGTTTGGCCATTTGCTGGGACGGGGTGAGTTCCATGTAAAGCATCCTGTCCTTGCCGAGCGCGCTGAGCCAGTACATGGGCAGCATCCTCTCGAACGGCGACTTCAGGAAGTTGATCAGGCCCGATTCCTGCCACGGCTGCATGTTGGTCTGGATCTTGTAGTCGCGCGGGTTGTCCTTGAGGGCGAGGCCGTAATAAAAACCGCTGCCGCTGTTGAGCGCGCTGGGGCCGTCGATCGGGTTGTACAAGACGGCCGGCAGGAAGATCGCGTTCGAGAAGAACGAGATCTCCGTGTACATGCCGAGTTGGAAGTTCAGGCGCAGGATTGTGTAGTAGTACGTGATGCGCACGATGGTGCGCACGGGGCCCGTCTTGAACGCCTCGAGCTCGCTGCTGACCGAATTGTGATTCGCCTCGAAGGTCAGGAAGTATTTCAAGTCGGCGCGCAGGAAGAAGGTCGTCGAGTCCAGAATCGGCATGTAGGGATCCTGCCCGGGCTTCGGGTCCGGGACTTTCATCTCGACGCGCCGCGATACCAGCCAGTTTTTCTGGTCGAATCCGTACCGGTAGCGCGTCGTCTTCACTTCCGCGTTCGGGCGGTCAAAGACAACATAGCGGCGGGGGCTCACGGGCGGCGCGTTACGGGGAAAGATGGCGATGTACACGGCGCCCGCGTTTTTTGCCGGCGCCCACGGGGCAGGGGGCATGGGCAGGCCGCGGTAATCAAACCGGATCTCGTATACTTCGGCCGGGGTTCCGCCCTCGAACTGGGTCGGGCGTTCCGCGGGGCCGATGTCGTCGCCCATGATGGCCAGTTCGTCCTGCAGGTCGAACAAGCCGTTGCCCGTGGCGGCCGTGATCGGCGAACCCTGGTCGAGGACATAGTCGCCGTCGGAGTTGAGTTCGTCGATCTGGAACGGAATCGGAACGGCCTTGCCCGTGCCGTCGTTGCGAAAGACGCGGTAAGTGCCGATGAGGCGCCCGGTGGCGGCGCGGATCTGGGACCCGTAAATGACAACCGGGGCATGGTGCAGGCCATCAGCGCGGGCAACGCCGGGCGCGGCAACAACAAGAGCGGTTGCCATGGCCAGGCCGGCGACCACAAGCCTGGGCCAATTTGGCAGCGAATTTCGTTTACGATTTGGCAAGCCCGAGGTCCCCGTCCTGATTCCTGCCCCAATTCCTGATTGTCTTTGAGAAGGTTACAATATAAGTCAAAAAAAGTTGACTGCTTATCGGGGTTTACAGTGTTCCGGGGTTTTGTTTTCATGATCGCCGTTTGCGCCTTCGGCCTGTCCCATGCTTGGGCCACGACCGGGGCGGCAGCCGTTCCGGCACGGAAAACCACCACCCGGTCCCGCCCCCAGGCGCCGGCGGGACAGTCCAGCCGGCCCCCCGGCAAGGTCACCCAGCCCCTGCCCGAATCGGCGCGGATTCAAGTCGCGTGGTCCATGGTGCGGTCGAAGGTCACCTCATTCGGGGCGACCAGCCGGAATGAGAACTACCGCGAGGTCTGGCACCTGTGGCGCCGGTCTGACGGTTCCCTGGTCTTGATTTCCCCGCGGGCGAAAATCAGCGTCCAGCAAGCGACACCCGACCAGTCGATCCTGACCAACGAGGGTGACTTGGCGACACTTCTGGGCCTTCTGCCGCGTCCTGTTCCAGGTGGCAAGGCGCAGGGAAACCTGGTTGCCAGCGCGATGGGCAGGCCGGTATCGATTGACCTCAGGGAACCGCGCGCGCCCCTGCAGAGACAGTTCGGGTTTGGGGACGAGGAAAGTTACGCTGTGACTTTCGAGATACAGAGCCTGAAACCAGAGTGATTACGGGTTCTTGCGTCCCTGCCGCGAATGCCTCGTGAACCGTCCCGCGTCAAGTCACGCGGACGGCGTCCGAAACACCCTTCATGTCCAGTTCATTGGAAAAAAACTTTGCGTTGAAGCTGCAGATCCCCCTGCGCGATTATTTGCGCATGCTGGAATCGTGCAGCAACCAGCCCCTGACCGTGGCAGGTCTGGCGGCACCGTTTGGCCTGACTCTGGACGACCTGGCGGCGGTCGGTATCGCGGCGGACGAGGCCTGCGAATTTTTGCTGTTCGGGCACGTGGCCGACGCCCTGGCCCAGGATTTCGAGCCGGGCGACCAGATCGACTGCGTGGACGTGGCTCTGGCCGCGGTGGAGCTGGGGTTTGAGAACGCCGGTCCGTTCATCGAGCGCGGCCCCTACATCCTTGCCGATATCTTCGCGCGCTGATAGTTTTTGACCTCTTTTCTGGAGGTCATCCCAAATCATGTCCGAATCAGGGTCCGTATCAAGTTCCTCTCAGGGTTCCGCCCAGGTCAAAGTCACGCTCCCCGATGGTTCCGAACGCCAGTATCCGGCGGGAACGACGTTGCATGACGTCGCGAAGAGCATTGGCGCCGGTCTCGCGCGCGCCGCGTTGGCCGCCAGAGTCAACGGCCAGATGAAGGACATGGCGGCGCCCCTGACGACGGACGCGACGGTCAATTTTGTCACGCCCAAAAACGAGGAAGGCGTCGACGTCATCCGCCACACGACGGCGCATCTCATGGCCATGGCCGTGCAGAAACTTTATCCGGGCACGCAAGTCACGATCGGTCCCGTGATCGACAACGGTTTTTACTACGATTTCCTGTTCCCGGCGGGCGTGAAGGTCAACGAAGCCGACTTTCCGAAAATCGAGGCCGAGATGCAGGCGATCGTGAAAAGCGACTTCCCGGTCGCGCGCGCAGTCGTCACGCGGGACGAGGCGATCAAGACGTTCACGGAGATCAAGGAACACTTCAAGGTCGAGATCATCCGCGACCTGCCGCAGGGCGTCGAGATTTCGGTTTACAAGATGGGCGGCTGGTTTGACTTGTGCGTCGGGCCGCACGTGCCGTCGACGGGAAAACTCGGTGCCTTCAAACTGACGAGCGTCGCGGGGGCCTACTGGCGCGGGGACGAGAAGAACGCGCAGCTGACCCGGATTTACGGCACGGCGTGGGGCGACAAGGCGCAACTGGACGCGTATTTGACGCGACTTGAAGAGGCGAAAAAGCGCGATCACCGCGTGCTTGGCAAGCAACTGGAACTGTTCAGTTTCCACAAGGAAGCCCCGGCGCATCCGTTCTTTCACCGCAAGGGCTACGCGCTGTTCAACTCGCTCATGCGTTTCATGCGCCGGTCGAATGACGCGTTTGGATTCAACGAGGTCGGCACACCTCTGGTCATGAACGTCGAGCTGTGGCACAAGTCGGGCCACTACGACAACTACCGCGACAACATGTACTTCACGCAGGTCGACGAGAACGAGGCCGCCGTCAAGCCAATGAACTGCCCGGGGCACTGCCTGATTTACGCGAACGACCGGCACAGCTACCGGGAATTGCCGCTGAGGCTGTCCGAGTTCGGGCGGGTGCACCGCCACGAGCGCAGCGGAGTCACGCACGGCCTGATGCGCGTGCGGTCGTTCACCCAGGACGACGCGCATGTTTTCTGTACGCCGGACCAGATCGGCGAGGAGATCCACCGGATTCTTGACCAGATCGACAAGGCCTACAAAGGGCTTGGTTTTGCCGAGTACAAGGTCGAACTTTCGACGCGGCCTGAGAAATCCATCGGATCCGACGCCGTTTGGAACGTGGCCGAGGCGGCGCTGCAAAACGCGCTGGAAAAGCGCGGCCAGGCTTACAAGTTGAACCCGGGGGATGGCGCCTTCTACGGGCCGAAGATCGACTTCCACCTGGTCGACAGCATCGGCCGGACGTGGCAGTGCGGGACGGTCCAGTTGGACTTCTCGATGCCGGCGCGTTTCGATCTCGAGTACGTCGGCAGCGACGACAAGATGCACACGCCGGTCATGATTCACCGCGCGGTGCTGGGCAGCATCGAGCGTTTCCTCGGGATTTTCATTGAGCATTACGCGGGGCACTTCCCCGTGTGGGCGGCGCCGGTCCAGGCCCGGGTCGTCAACGTTTCGGAAGACCAGCGCGAGTACGCCGAGAAAGTCTACGCGGAACTGAAGGCGGCGGGCGTGCGGGTCGAGATCGACGCGCGGCGCGAGAAGTTGGGCTACAAGATCCGCGAGGCGCAACTCCTGAAGACGCCGTACATGCTGGTCGTTGGCGACAAGGAACAACAGACGGGCGAAGTGACGGCGCGTTTCCACGACGGCAAGAACCTGCCGGCGATTAGCGTCGCGGCGTTTGTCGAGCACATCAAGTCGGAGTGCGGTGACCTGTGGCAGCTGTAAAAGAAAGAATCCTGATCGGCGTCGCGTGGCCATACGCGAATAACGAGCCGCACCTGGGGCATTACGCGGGGGCGCTTTTGCCGCCAGATATCTTCGCGCGT
>RGVZ01000114.1 GCA_010029825.1 bacterium
AGGCACTGGCTGGTGTAACACATGGAGTTCGTCCCGGTTGGACAGATTCCGGTCCCGAGGCATGGACTGCCGGTCTTCATCATGACCAGTGTGTCGGCGAGTCCTTCGTGGAGTTGCAGGGCCTCCGAATTCCGGTTGTAACTCTTGATGGAAGCCACGATGACATGGTGGCCGAATTCGTGACTGACGACGTCGCTGTCATAATGCAGGTCCTTCAGCAGGATGCCATCGCCTTCGCCGATCCTGATCGACGGTCCGTCGTACTGGGAGTCGGACGGCGTGTAGTAACCATTTGATTTCGAGGAACACATCCTGCCGGGGGTGCAGGAGCATGTAGAGTCCACGCACTCGCCGACGCGAAGCGTGATCGCCTTGTCGCTGGTCCAGCGGTAACCGTTAGCGACCAGGTAATCGAGGTGCTCGTTCGCGTGCGCGAAAATACCGGACTCGCGGAATTGCGCGGAGGTGGTCGCGAAATCGAACCGGTCATTCGTCATCGTAGCCCTGGACTCGCCCGGGTATTGCATGTCGGTTTTGAACGAGGAGTTCTCGAGGTGCGTCGTCCCGTCGGAAATGGAAACAGGGAAGTCTTTCAGTTCGCCGTCGGTTTTATTTTTTTTGTACGATCGTACAGTTGTCTGGACGACGTCGAAGTAACGCGGGTTGAACGCAAGAATCTCGCGCTCGTCACTCACGACCTCCCAGGGCAAGCCGTTGATGAGGATGACAAACTGCCAGGCTGGTACGAGTCCTTCTGTGGTCGCGTAAAAGACTGGCTCCGTTTGGCTCGCGATCAGTTGACCCTGCTCGTCGATGGGGCCACTGCCGGGATGCATCGTGTCCTGCGCGACAGCGAGGGCGTGTTCGCGCCGCGGCCAGTCGCTGAGTTGCTGAAGGGCCGCGACGGCCGCGCTCTGGTCCATGACGGGAAGGTTGCCGGTGATCGCGACCGCCGGCATGGTCCCTGGCGCCTGAGCGGGCAACACGACGGCCTTGACGCCGAAACCCTTGATGCGAGTTCCGCCGAACCAGAAATCCATGACTCGCGCGTTTTGCCGGGCAGATCCCGTGACAAGGCCCAGCGCGCGCGAGGAAGTCCGGGCCTCGATGAAGGGATGCAAGCCAGATTCCCGCAAACGCGAATGGATCGTCGAATCCACATCGACGGTGTTGTCCTGCGGTTCAAGCAAGCGCAAGCGGCGTTCAATGTTGTCTGGCAGGTGTTCAATCCACCGGACGTCGGGCGCGTTGAATCCGGCCTCGAACGAGAAACCGCTGAGGGCCATGGCCCGGCCCGGCAGAGCGAGAAGCGCCGCGATCGCGATTCGCTGGATGATGATGTCTGTACTGCGCACGGTATCTCCCGGAGATCGGGACCGGCTGGCCCCTGCTCTCAGGGAGATTATCGGACGGTGCTTGCCTGGAATTGAGTTTGCGCGGAGTTATCCACAGCTTCTGTTGATAAGTGGGCACATCGCATGGTGGTTTTGCGTCATTCCAGCGTATTCACCGTCACGCACAAAAATTAAACACAATATTTCAGGAGAATTAATGGCTTGCGTTCGATTTTTGCGTCTGGCAGTCTGGTCAGTCTCCTGCAGGTACAAAGTATGAGCGTCACCGTCACATCAATCGAAGGCAACCGGCAGTGGCTCGATGGCGGTTCCATGTTTGGAAACGTCCCGCGCCCGGTGTGGGAAAAATGGATCGCGCCGGATGCGCTTGGTCGGATCGAGCTCGCGTGCCGGGCCATGCTGGTGAACATCGGCGGAAGACTGGTCCTTTGCGAAACGGGCATCGGAAATTTCTTTGATCCCGCGATGGCGGATCGTTACGGGGTTCGCGAGAAAGACCACCGGCTGCTCGCGAATCTTGCCGGGGCCGGAGTCAGCCCTGACGATATTGAGTTCGTGATCCTTTCGCATCTGCACTTTGACCATGCCGGCGGTTTGCTGCCTTCGTTCGCCGATATCCAGTCGGGCAACAAGGAACTTCTCTTTCGAAATGCCCGCTATGTAACAGGAAAAGCCGGGTTTGAACGCGCGTGTCATCCTCACGCGCGCGACCGCGCCTCGTTCATCCCGGGGTTGACCAGCCAGCTGGTTGCCTCAGGGCGGTTGATCCTGGTGGACAGCGATACCCATCCCGATGTTCTGCCGGAGTTCTTGTCCTTCCGCTTCACGGACGGGCACACTCCGGGGCAGATGCACACGGTCGTTCATGGCGATTCGGACAAGATGGTTTTCGCGGGTGATCTTGTGCCTGGTCGCGCGTGGGTACACGTACCGTTGTCCATGGGCTATGACCGGTTTCCTGAACTGGTGATCAACGAGAAAGAAGACCTCTACCGCAAGGCTGTGCCAGAGCGGTGGTGGGTGTTCTACACCCATGACGCGCAGTGCGCCGCTTCCCGCGTCGAGGCGGTACAGGATGGCTCTCGCGCGAAAATCAAACCGTGCGATGAGCAAGCCAGGTTGGCGTCCTTCGTCATCTGAGTCGATCCTGGATTTTTCTGATTTTGACAAAACGGCGCCAATTCCCAGGTGATCTGACCTCTTGTCACTGATCCGTCAGGCGCCCCGCCAGCCACATCCCTACAAATCGTCAAACCACGCCCGATAACCGGAGTAGTCAACCAAGATTCGAACGACTCAGGGGTGTGGGTTGAAGAACCGTCGTGTGCTCATCATCGTCGCGGCGTTGACCGCCGTCTGGCTGCTCTCGTCACTCGGCGAGTATTTCCTCGAGCGCGGAGACGCGAACGCCAACATCAAGACCATCGGAGATGGTTTGTGGTGGGGCGTCGTGACGTTCCTTACCGTCGGATACGGGGACCGTTACCCGGTGACGCCTGAAGGGCGCATCGTCGGCGTCTTCCTGATGATGAGCGGCGTGGCGGCGACCGGTATTTTGACAGCGCGCATTTCGGCCTGGTTTCTGGAGGAAGCAATCCTCGCAAGGAGGCGTAACGTGGACGACCGGATCAAGGATCATTTTATCATTTGCGGCTGGCGTGATGACATGAAGGAACTGCTGGAGCACATGATTGGTCACGAGACTGGCATGGACTCGGAACATGTTGTCATCGTTGCCAACGTGCCTCGTGAGCGAATCGATGAGATCCGCGAGGACAAACGTTTTGAGAAAATCAATTTCGTCGGTGGCGATTTCTTCAGGGTGGATATCCTTCAACAAGCGCACCCCGATCGCGCCAGCCGTGTTTTGATCCTGGCCGACCGTGCGCCGTCACAGTCCGGCGTGATCCCGAGTCCAGAGGAAGCCGACGCGAGAACGATCATGGCGGCAACGGCCCTGGGCAAACTGGCCAAGACTGCGTTTGTCACGGCTGAGATCATCGACCCGAACCTTTCCAGTTACCTTCGCATGGCTGGCGTCACGGATATCATTTACACGCGCCAGTACAGCCGGTTGTTGCTGGGCACGGCGGCTGGCGGCACAGGGTTGGCCAATGTCTTGAACGACTTGCTGGACACGAGATCCGGTACGGCACTGCAGACGATCCATGTTCCGGACAATCTTGTCGGCAAACCCTACGGTGAGGTTTGCAAGTCAATCGACAGCACCGGGCGTACGTTGTTTGTCGGATTGATCGAGCACTCGGGCAACGCGCACGCGATCCGTGATCGCGCCCTGCGTGAGGCCCAGAAGACCAGCAACGTCAAGAAGTTGATCGACAATTTGCAATCCGTGAAGACAATCCGTTGCAACAGTCCCGTGTTCAACCCGCCCGCGGACTATGTCGTCATCCCGGGATCATCCCTTGTGGGTATCCGCGTCGGGCAGTCCAACGCGGCGAAGGACGGAAACAGTTCCGCGCCCGGCACGGTGCGGCCTGTTGGGAGCGCGGCATGAGCACGGTGCACCAAATGACGCGGCCGGAAGAATCTGTCACCGGGCAAGCCGACATCCTGAAGTACCTGGAAGGAGTCGAGCTGCTCCAGGAACTGCGTCAGGATCCGGGTGGCTTGAAGGCCTTCGCGGAATTCCTGTCGGTGAAGGACATTCCGGCCGGCACGGAAGTCATCAAGGAAGGCGACATCGGGAGCAGCATGTACTTCCTCATGAGCGGTCGCGTTCTTGTGATGAAACGCACGCTCCAGGGAGACTTTTATCCAGTCGCGAAACTTTCAGGTGGCACAGGGATCTTCTTCGGCGAGGGGGCTCTCTTCGGGCAGGAGGCGCGCTCGGCTTCAGTCATCGCGGATGAGAACTGTCATTGCCTGGTTCTCGATGGCGGAGACTTCGAACGATTCTGCCGCTTGTATCCGCAATGGTCCGTGAGCATCATCCTGCGGCTGGCGAAAGTCGTCGCGACGCGGCTGCGCTCACTGAATCATGATTACGTCCTGCTTTACCAGGCGCTCGTCTCGGAAATCCGCGGCTGACCGGGCTGATCATTTTTTCCGGATCATCATGATGCCGTCGGCAATGTTGACCAGCGTGCATTCGACGCGCCGGTCACTCGCGACATGACGGTTGAACGCGCGAATGGCCATGGTGCTCTTGTCAGTGACCGTGGGATTCGCGACATCGCCGTTCCACAAGGTGTTGTCGGCCAGGATCAACCCGCCCGGGCGCAGGAGCTTCAAACAAAGTTCGAAATACTCGATCATGGGCGCCTTGTCCGCGTCGATGAATGCCAGGTCGAACTGTCCCGGGCCGTATTCAGCGATCAATTTTTCCAGTTCCTCCGAAGCGTTCCCGACGCGGGAGCGGATCTTGCCCGCCTGTCCTGTGCGCGCGAAATACCGGCGCGCGACGATGATCGTCATCTCATCCTTGTCGATCGAGACCAGCAGGCCGTCTGATGGCAGTCCCGCCGCGACCGAAATCGCGGAGTACCCCGTGTAGCAACCCAGTTCCACCGCCAGTCTGGCTCCGGTCAATTTCGTCATCAAGTACATGAACGCGCCCTGCTCACGCGAGATTTGCATTTCGCTTCCCGGCATCGAGAGCGTCTCGCGCCGGAGGTCCTCGAGGGCAAGCGCCTCCTGCGGCAAAAGCGCCGCGTCGAGGGCCGTGGCGTGAAGTGCAAGGTAGTTCGCGAGCTCTGTTGTTGCCGGGACCAGTTTCATGTGGACTCCTTCGCCGGGTGGCAGATCTTGTTCATGGCGGCCTCGTCGTCGCGGAATGACAATTTCGCGTTGATGGCCTCACTGGCCTGGCCCGGGGTAACCATGCCGAGATGATTCATCCTTTCGATCAGGTCGTTCATCATCCGGGTGAAATTTGGTGTCGGCGCGTGTTGCCGGCAGAATGCCTCGATGCGGCTGACCGGAGCCGGCAGCAACGTCACAAGGAACACGCTCTCTTTCAAAGTCAAGCCGGATGGCCTCTTGCCAAAATAGATATCCGATGCCTCGCCGACGCCGAACACGTCAGGGCCCAACTCAACCATGTTGGAATACAATTCAAGGACACGCTCGTGCTTCAGTTTTTGTCCGAGATGCCAGGCCAGGAAAAATTCCTGGATCTTCCGGCTGATGGTCCTCTCGGGGCTGAGCATCAGGTTTTTCACGGTTTGCATCGCGATGGTGGAGCCACCACGGGCCATTCTTCCCTCATGCAGGTTGTCCCGCAGGGCGTCCATTAAACCGTGCAAGGCAATGCCCTTGTGGTGCCAAAAACCTGTGTCCTCGGCGGCGATTACCGTTGTGACAAAGTTCCTGCTGATGTCCCCGAATGCCGCGAAAGTCTCGTTGGTTGGCGAGAGGTTCAGGTCACGTTTTCGCATACCTCGCGATCCGAGTCGCGCCTTCACCGGCGCGTTGAAATTGTCCGCCGCAAATTCCGCCGGCTCCCTGGAAACCTCACAAGAGAACTCGTGGTGCGTCATTTTCAACTGGAACGCGTCCGGACGGTCCTTTGGCCATGTCAACGTCGCGATACCCATGAAGTCGCCGGCAAGTTCGTACTGGTGGATCAAGGGAGCGACCTTGGCCGGCAGGATGTCGAGCAGTCCCTGACACGGGGTTCGCGCGATGAAAGCGCGTACGTTCCATGAAGTTGGTGTTGTGCGGCGTGTCTTGGGTGGAAAATGGGTGAGCAGCAGGCGGTGAACCGCGGGCGGCAGGTCGAGCGGACCATTGGCGCGGAAATTCACTATCACGGCGGGTTCGACGGATCCCGACACCTCGAAATCATAGCTGGACCGCTGCGCCATGTTGCGCTGGGCGGGTTCGAACTCGATCGGCGCGGGGAATTCGACGCGCGCGTGGTCGACAATCAACTCCGAACTGCCAGGATCCAGCGTTCCGGAGGCCGTTGTGTCAAGATGCAGGGGACCAATCTCGCCGGTAGCGATACGGGTGTCTCGCAGGTACAGGTCGCGAAAGTTCAGCGTCGTCTCGAACGAGAGCATCTCGTCACCAAGTCTCTGGATGTCGAGCGTGGCATCGAACGATGTGTCGCGTGATGGCAACACCCGCGCGTTGACGAAGCGGCTCGCGAGTCCCGCGAATGATGGTGGCATGTGCGCGCCAGTGAACTCAACATGCGCCTTTCGCGCGTCGGTGCCAGTGCGGACGCGCCACGCCCAACCGTTGTAGTTGGCGTCGGGTGCCTGCGACGCCGCGAGCTCGATGTCTCCCGTTTTCGGCCACAGGCGGAGATGCCCGCTGACGTTTGACTCGGATGGCAACCCGGTGATTTGAATTTCCCTGGCGTGAAAATTAAGTCGTGGTGACCTGCGGTCGATCCTGACGTGAAACTGGTCGGCATGGACCAGTCGTTGACTCATCACGTCGCGCGCGGCGACGATTTCCAGGTGATCGATGTCGAATACGATCCGCCGCGGCAGCAGCCAACTCGCGATCCCCGGTAGAAAGGCTTTTCTGTCACTTTGCCCGGTTGCGCGCAGTTCCCGTACCAATGAGGACAACGCGGGCTCAACTTCGCGCAGGATCTCCGCCAGTTCTGCGTTGGATTCTCCGTTCCGCCTCGATGCGTCCGGACCTCGCGCGCCACCGGGCAGGACGATATTGAGCGAGCCGATTCGCATCGACCCAAATCCGGCGGAAAAACCTTCCCCGCGGGTCTTGATCCCTGTTTTCGATTCAATGAGCCGCAGTCTGGCATCGATCCGGTTCGCGGCTTCGGTATTCAGCCTGGTCACGGCGGCGCGCATGGCGATGGCGGACAGGATCAACAACCCGAGGCAAACGATGGCGAAACGCTGCTTTCGCAGGTGGTTCCGCGGGCGTGTTTGAGTCTTGGGCGGGGATTGCGTCATTGGCCTGTTTATCGTCCTGCGCCAGTAGCGTGTCTTAAAACGGCTTGAAAACTACGAGTCCGACGATCAGCAGCATCAAGAACGTCGGCACTTCATTCAAAATCCTCAGGGTTCTTGACGCGGGCAGTTTGCCCGGATCCGTCGCGCCATCCCTGTGGAGTTTGCCCGCGTACAATGTGACCAGGATGAGAAACATGACGAGCGCGAACTTCGTCCCGAACCATCCCGTCCGGGCGAGGCCCGGGGCAATGGCCACCATGGTCAACCCGGCCGAGACCGCCACCAGCATCGCCGGCACCGTGATGTACCGGTAAAGGCGCATCTCCATCAGGCTCAGCAGCTGGTGCGTCGAGGGCTCCGCCTGGCCCCGCTCGCTGTGATAGATCAGCAAACGGTACAGGTAGAGGATTCCCGCCATCCAGGCGATGACAGCAACGATGTGCAGCCATTTCCAGAAAAGATATGTCGCCGTGAAGTTCGCGGTCATCAATAATCCCCTGCCGTGCCCGGTCATCCGACGACGAAATTGACGATCTTGCCCGGCACGTAGATCTCCTTGCGGATTTGCTTGCCTTCCAGGTGGCGCTTCACGCCATCGAGAGCTTTGGCGGCGGCGAGGACTTCGTCCTGTGTCGCATCTTTCTGGACTTCGATTGTTCCGCGCATCTTGCCGTTGACGCTGATGGACAGGGTCACAGTGTTGACCTCGCACAGGGCCGGGTCGAACTTTGGCCACGGCGCGTAAGCCAGGGTCGTCCCGTGTCCGAGCTTTTGCCACAGTTCCTCGGCCATGTGCGGCGCGTAGGGTGACAAGAGCAGCGTCATGATGTTGGCCGACTCGCGCGAAATTCCACTTTCCTTGTAGGCCGCGTTGACGAGTTCCATCATCGCCGCGATTGCCGTGTTGAATCGCATGCCGTTGGTGTCTTCCGTGACTTTCTGGATCGTGCGATGCAGCGCGCGTTTGAATCCTTCGGAGTCCCCTGCCGCCTCGCCCGTTCCCATGATCGTCGGCGCGAGATTGCCGTCATCAGCGATGAACAGATTCCAGAACCGGCGCAGGAACCGGTGACAGCCGACAATGCCCGAAGTCTGCCATGGTTTTGTCGCCTCAAGCGGGCCCATGAACATTTCGTAAAGCCGCAGCGAATCCGCGCCCCATTCGCGGACGATATCGTCCGGGTTGACGACGTTGCCCCGGCTTTTTGACATCTTCTCGCCGTTTTCGCCGAGGATCATCCCCTGGTTGACGAGGCGCTGGAATGGTTCTTTCGTGGACACCAGGCCGCAGTCGTAGAGTACTTTATGCCAGAATCGTGCATACAAAAGATGCAACACCGCGTGCTCGACGCCGCCAACGTACAAGTCGACCGGCATCCAGTATTTTTCTTTTGATTTTTCCCACGCCGCGTGATCGTTGCGCGGATCGATGTAACGCAAGTAGTACCAGCAGCTGCCCGCCCACTGGGGCATGGTGTTGGTCTCGCGGCGGTAATCCTTGCCGCCCTTCCTGTAATCCAGCCACGCGGTCGCGCGGGACAGTGGCGATTCGCCCGTGCCTGACGGCTTGAAGTCGTCCAGTTCCGGCAGCAGCACCGGCAGTTCCGATTCGTCTACCGCCACGGCGTTGCCGTCCCTGTCGTGCGCGAGAGGGAACGGCTCGCCCCAGTATCGCTGGCGCGAGAAGAGCCAGTCGCGCAGCTTGTACGTCACCGTCGGCTTGCCGAGTTTCCTTTCTTCCAGCCACTGGCCCATGCGCGCGATCGCGGCGGATTTGTCAAAGCCATCAAGAAAGTCTGAGTTGACGAGTTTACCGTCGCCGGTGTGCGCGGCTTCGTTGATGTCTGCGACGTCGCCATCAACATCAGGGCCGGTCAGGACGCGTTTGACGGGCAAACGGAACTTCCGTGCGAACTCATGATCGCGCCGTGCCCGTAACCCATCAGCACGTAGTCCGCGATCCACACGGGAATTTTCTCGCCGTTGGCCGGATTGACCGCGAACGCGCCAGTGAACACGCCCGTCTTTTCTGTTGAGAGCCCTGTGCGCTCCAGGTCGCTGCGCCGTTTTGTTTCCTCAACGTACGCGGCGACTGCCCCGTGCTGCGATGGCGTGGTGATTTTCTCAACCAGAGGATGTTCCGGCGCCAGGACGCAGAATGTCGCGCCAAAAAGGGTATCCGGACGGGTCGTAAAGACAGTGAAACTGGAGTCAGCGCCCGTCTTGCCGTCGATCTTGAAAATCACCTCCGCGCCGACACTTTTGCCGATCCAGTTGCGTTGCATTTCCTTCACGCTCTCGGGCCAGTCGACAAGGCTCAGGTCCTCGATCAACCGTTCGGCGTAAGCCGTGATCTTCAGGACCCACTGGCGCATCGGTTTGCGGATGACCGGGTGGCCGCCGCGCTCGGACTTGCCATCAATGACTTCCTCGTTGGCCAGCACTGTGCCCAGGGCGGGGCACCAGTTGACGGGTTCATGCGATTCGTACGCGAGGCCGCGCTCGAACAACTTCAGGAAGATCCACTGCGTCCACTTGTAGTATTTCGGATCTGTCGTATCAACTTCGCGGTCCCAGTCGTAACTCAGTCCCAGCGACTGGATCTGTTCGCGGAACCGGTTGATGTTTTTCGCCGTCGTGATCCGCGGGTGCGTCCCTGTGTTGATGGCGTGTTGTTCCGCAGGCAGGCCAAACGCGTCCCAGCCCATCGGGTGCAGAACGTTGAACCCGTTCATCCGTTTGAACCGGGCCACGATGTCGGTGGCTGTGTAGCCTTCCGGGTGCCCGACGTGCAGGCCGTCGCCGGACGGGTAGGGGAACATGTCCAGGATGTAGTACTTGGGCTTGTTCGCGTCCGGCTGGTCGGGGGTCTTGAAGGTCTTGTTCTCGAGCCAGTGCTTTTGCCACTTTTTCTCAATGATTGAGAATGGATAGCCCTGTTTCTCTTCCACTTTTCTCCCCCGTTTCCGCGCAGGTATTGGTGCGAGCCGGTAAAAAACCATCATTCGCCGTGGTCCGGCAAGCAAAAACCCCCCGGACCGTTCAGGGTCCGGGGGGCTGTGGACGAGGCTTTGTCCGCGAATCAGTAAACCTTGGAGTAATCGCACTCGTAGGTCGGTTCCGCGAGTTCGATCTTGCGGCACTTCAATTCCTCGATGCGGTACTGCACCGCGCCGATCGCGAACGGGGCGACTTGAGCCTTGATGTTGTCGAGGAACTTGACGAGGCTTTCCTTCAGGGATTTGCTGCCCAGTTCCTGGCTGGATTCGCCGTTCTTGCCGAGTTCGCACGACTTGGTGAAGTCGCGGTCGGAAATCATCTTGCAGTGCAGGTAGTCCGCGGACAGCTGGGTTTCACCAGTCACGCGAATGCCATCGATCAGGTTGTCCGGTTGCCATCCTGTTGACTCAAGCGCCAGGTAGAGGGAACGGGCTTCAGGGCCTTCGACATGCCTGGAGCCGTCAGGATTGTTTTGGCCATCACTGGAAACCAGAAGTTCACAGCGGGCGGCACCCTGCGGGCCAACGGCCTTTGAGCAAACCAGGTCTTTTGCCTCATAGTTCGTGGCGCCAATGGCAGAGCGCGCGAACGCCTTCACGGATTCCAGGGCGTCGACGGCCTGGCGGGCGATTTCCTGATTTTGAACTTCGAGGATCTTGCCAGAGTTTTCGAACTCGCAGCGGCGGTCCTGGGTCGCGTTGACGATGATCGAGCAACGGATGGTCTCGGCCGACAAGTTGGTCGCTCCAATGATGACGCGGCCGTCAACCGTATCCGGGGTGATGCCGGCATCTTCAAGCGCGGCAAAAAGGGCCTCGGCATGGGCGCCTTCGAGCTTTTTCAGCTCGGGGGCACTGCCGGCAGACTTGGTGGCGGCGACAGGGTGCTGCTGGACGCCACATGCGGTGGCTGCGACGGCAAACGCGACAAGAATCGTCTTTTTCATCGGGAAACTCCTTTGTTCAGATGCCGGGCTTGGAGCAATGGCTGTGCCAGCTTGTGCTGACCGGCCGGCCAGATTCATAAGTGCCCGTAATGAGTCGAAACGCGTTTGGTAGATAGTGGGAAATCACTACGAGTCACGGTGCCAGCCAAGTGACCAAGACCAGGACAGTGTCTAGATAAAAGTCCCCGATATGACTGTTTTACTCCATTTCATGTCCCGACCGGGATTGCGCGACACGCCAGAAGTCCCAGAAAAATCTCAACAATTAGCTTGTTTTGCCGAGAAGTCCTCAACAGGAAAGGGGAGAAGTGCGTTACGCGTCCTTCCATATTATTGCCGCCGCGGTGTCGGGGATCCTGGCAGCCTGCAACCAGATGGGTGACGCCAAAGTGCGTCCTGTCGTCAAAGTCGGACCCCCGGCCGCTGCCTTGAAGACCGCTGAAGATGAAGCTCGCGTCGCAGCCTTGATTCCACAAGATGGCGTGTACGCGAATTCGGTGTCGTCGATATCACTCCATGTGAGTGGAGCCTGTATTTCTGATTCCGTCGGTGTGCTGGTCAAAGTCCCGTCAGCCGGCACCAGCCTGACGTTGTTTTGTGATCCGTCCACCAATGAATTTTCCGGCGAGATTGACTTGAGCGGACTGCCCGACGGTCTGGTTCAGATCCAGTTTGGATTTTTGAAAAGCCTGGAAAGTGAGTTGCCCGTCTATGAACTCACCCGGACCGTCACGAAAGACACCGAGTCCCTTCCAGCTTTTACGTTGCCTTCGCCTCTGACTGATTCAGGCGGCGTGATCGCCGTGGATCCAGTGGATGGCGCGGTGCTTTATCGCGCGACTTTCACGCCCCAATCCGGCGGCGGCCCCACGGTAACCGTGGAGGAAACCTCGCCATCGATCCCGGTCGCCTCGTTGACTGTCGGGACAACGTACTCGTTGTCCTTTGCTGCGATCGATGGCGCCGGCAACGAAACGGTGGCATCCAATACGCCGACTTTCACCAGGCTGTTCACGATCAAGGCGCAACTCGTCAGCCTTCCGCCTGGAATAGCTTCACCTGTGCAGTTTTACAGATTCACGGGCCCCTGGACCTCAAATTGCACGGACGGCTTCGTGAGCTGCAACCCGAACATGAATGTCACGATCGGACGGACTACGATTTCTGTCGGCGTCGGGCAAACCGTGACGGTGGGTAGTGGCTTGACGACATCCGACATGTACTATTTCTCAATTGTCGGCGGTCAACGCATCGACTGCGTCGCTGACACCGGATCGCCGGCTCTCTGGGAATATGTCACTGGCAGTGCCACGATCAAGGTTGTCTGCAACTTGGATCCCCCCAACCCGGTCAGCCTCGCGGCCGCCGCGACCTCGTCCACCCAGGTCGATCTGTCGTGGACATCCGGTGGCGGGTTCACCATGGGATACCGCATCGCCTACAAGAGTGGTGCCACGGCGCCAAACGACTGTTCGACCGCCGGTACGGGAATCACTTTGGTCGGAGAAGGCTCCATCACCGGCACGTCATACTCGGTGACCGGGGCGTCTTGATTCAATCGGCTGTCCATGCGATGCAACGCCAGCAGTGGTATGACAGGCATGACGCGCCAACGATGATCAAGCCGGCGCCGCTGAAGAAAAATGCCTGGGCCGGGGAAATCACCGTCAGGATTCCAGTGAACAGCAGGTAACTGACCGGTTGGGCCGCGGCAACGAAGGCTTGCAGCTTCGCGAAAAAATCCGCCCGCGAAGACTCGGGCACCGTTTCCTGGAAGAAAGTGATCACTTTCACGTTGACCAGTCCAGCGCCCGCGCCTCCGCAGGCCATGACAAAGGCGACCCAGAATGGATGGGGAACCAGGATGATCGTGCAGACAAGAGCCCCGAACAGCGCGAACAGGATTCCCGACATCCGCAAGTAC
The DNA here is from genome assembly GCA_010029825.1 of bacterium. GTDB lineage: Bacteria > Bdellovibrionota_B > Oligoflexia > Oligoflexales > RGVZ01 > RGVZ01. The sequence continues at coordinate 13,123 of RGVZ01000114.1, forward strand.
CCGCCCCACACAGGCAGTCGTGACGATTGATTCGCGCCGGTCAGGATTCCCAGCCAAAAACACGATTCGAGAAGCCCAAGCAACAACACGCTGCCCGCCAAGGACTCTTTGACAAAAAGCGGCAGGATCAAAAACAGGGGGAACATGAAAATGTTGGCAACGGCAAAGGCCCGGAGCAGGGGCGTCACCTCGGCCGGGAGGCTCTTAGTC
>RGVZ01000115.1 GCA_010029825.1 bacterium
CCGTGATTCATCGTCTGGACCGCGCCGTTGGGGGCAAGGAGCCATTTGTCCTGAATAACGGTGGTAACGATTGGCGGGATTTCATTCACGTGGACGACGCCGCTCGCGTTATCGTCGCGGTAGTGAATTCCGGCAGGTTTCCCGGTGAGGTCGATGTAGGTACTGGTTGCGCTACAAGGATCGCGGACATCGTTGATTTTGTCCGCCAGGCTGTGCCGTCCGTCCAGATATTTCACGCCAATACACAGTCCGGCGCGGCGTTCAGTTGCGCGGACATATCCGTGATCCGGGACATTGCCGGCGATGAGTTTGTCAGCTTGCCCGCATGGCTGGCCGGTCGTTACGGATTGCCCGGGTCACGGTTCGGCGATTCGTCCCGAAAACAATCTGCCGGATAGCCGTTACACATGGGGCGCTGTCCTCGAGTTCTGTCATGTCGATGAGCTTGCGCATGGATGACAGGATGGAAATCGCGTCTATTGGCTCGGGGATGGCGATGAATATATCGCCATGTGGCGTAGCGACTTCGTCGCCCTCCAGGATGAGTTCCTCATAAAGTTTTTCTCCCGGGCGCAGCCCGGTGAACTCAATTGGAATATCCCGGTAAGGTTCAAGTCCGTTGACGCGGATGAGCCGTTCCGCGAGATCCATGATCCTGACCGGCTGTCCCATGTCGAGGACAAAAATTTCACCCCCCGACGCCATCGCGCTGGCTTGCAGAACCAGTCCGACGGCCTCTTCCACCATCATGAAGTAGCGCGTGACGTCCCGATGGGTGACGGTCACCGGTCCACCCAGACGGATCTGATCCAGGAATCTCGGGATGACACTCCCGGAACTCGCGAGCACGTTGCCGAAACGCACTGCCATGAACCGGACGCGACCTTGGCACGTTTGCTCGATGGACTGTACGATCATCTCGCAGCAGGCTGTTGATGTTGTTCCGGATTCCCGGAACGGGATTGGCCTCAACCAGGGGAACATGCTTGAAAGCCGCCGCGTGTAACACGGTGTCCGGGCGGTGCTCGCGGAATATCCTGCGGACGGAAGTCCGGTCTGTTGCCGACTGGAGATAGCTGTGGATCCTCGTTACGCCATTCCGGTATTCCCCGGTTTCACGCAAGGTCAGGTCAATCTGGTAAAGGTTGAACTCCGAAGCCTCCAGCATGATGATGGATCTCGTCCCGAATTTCACGAGCTGCCGGCAGATCTCGGAACCAATGCTGCCTCCAGCGCCGGAGACCTGCCGCGCTCATGGGAATCTCCGTATTGATGGCTCCATCAGTCCCGGCTCGGTGCCGGATTCTCGTCCGAGATAGTCTCTGCAAAAAAGGCGCATGAGATACGATCCTCCATCGGTCGGGCAATGCTCCTCGTCCCTGGTGATCGGGTTTCCTTCCGCAAGAAAGACCTTCATGCCTTGATTCTCAATTTTCAGTAATGAAGACAGGTCCTCGATGAGGTTGTGGCTGAGGTCTAGATGTTTCAGCGCGCGCAAGGTGGCCGATGGTGAAGGATCACGAATCCGGTTGGAATTGGCGATCACGGTTTTTAGCAGCGTCTTGCCGGCAAGGGGGGAGATGTCCTCTATTGTGTTCCTGGATATGTCAAGGACCATGAGAGTCGCGTGTTTTGCGAGAGGGCTGATGTCCCTGATCCGGTTGCCGGCGATGTTGATCCGTTTCAAAAACGGGACCTGCCCGATGCTCTCCGCATTTGTCAGCAGGTTGTTGGAAACATCAATCCACTCCAGGTCTCGCATGCCTTCGATTGGCGCAAGGTCCGCGATCTGGTTTTTGGAAATCTCGAGCACAGTGATCTGGCCGCCTGATTGTCGCAGTGGGGTCAGGTCTGATATCAGGTTGTTCGACGCGCGCAGCCATTGCAGGTTGGCGAGTCCGTCGATCGCCCGCAGATTATCAATCTGGTTGTCCGCGACGTGAAGGGTCGCCAGCCGGCTGAGAGACCCCAGCGGTTCGAGGTCCCGGATCCTGTTGCCGGAGATGTCCAGTTCCCTGAGCTCATGGAGGCGCGCCAGGGGCGCTATGTCCTGGATCCTGTTTCCCGGGGCGTGAAGGCGCACGAGGCTGGCAAGCCCGGACAGGGGAGTCAGGTGTTCAACGTTGTTTTGTCCAAGAGAGAGGCTGTCCAGTTCAACCAGCCCTGAGAGCGGCGAGACATCCTCGATCGCCGCCTCATCTGCGGTAAGTCGCCGCATGGAAACTTTGCCTTCCATGGCTGTCAGGTCACGAACCCTGTTGCGCGAGAGGTCGACGACCATGAGCCCCTTCATCTCGCGCAACGGAGTGATATCCAAGTCCGGCGACCGGTTGTCTTGCAGGAACAGCCACTCCAGCCTCGTCATGCCGCCGAGATGCTCGATGGTTGAGATCCTGTTTCCCGCCAGGGACAGGCCGCGCATCTTTGTCAGGTTGCGCAGCGGGCTCAGGTCGGAGATCTGGTTCTCATCCAGGGCGAGAACTTCCATGTTGATTGCGCAAGCCAGCGGTGCGATCGACGTTATTTCCTTTGATGGCAAGTGCAGTTCGGTCGCCGTTGATAATTTGCGCGCGGTGCTCTCGCAGTCGTGTCCCGCGAGACTTCTTTCGATCAGGTTCATGATGTGTCTTGTCCCGGCATCCTCCCCGGCCAGACGGCAATATTCCTCGCATCCTGCGGAGGCCCGGCAAGTCAGACCCGTCAGCAGCAGAATGAACAGCGTGGTCGAAAAAAAGATAGATGGATTCATGGCTGGATCGTTGTCTCGATGTTGAGGTGGACCGTTCGAGCGCCGCCCATTTTCACCTCGCTTGTCGTGTCTGGGCCGTATTTTTCCATGGTGATGGCTGTCTCCATTTCCGGTTCGGGGCTTGTGATCCGTATGCCCGAGACCGGGACGGTGCAGTGAGATGCAGTTGACAGGTGGAAGGTCACCGGACGGGCATTCTGGAAGGTCAGCCAGGAGTTTGCCCCACACCGGTCCAGTTCCATTCGTGACTGCAGCATTTTGGCCATGTCATCCATTTTCGCGCTCATGACCGGCAACGTCATGTACCGTGAGACCTCATCGATGACGAATTCGGACCAGAGGCTGAGCAGGCTCTGGCGTTTTCGCCCGTCATCGCCGGGATTCCCTGCCCAGTCAAAAAACCACAGGTTTCCCTGATGGAACATGTACGGGTCGTGATGCCACGCCATGAGTAATTTCGCGACGCGTTCCGCCTCGAGCTTCATGATCTCGGAGGAGCTCAGCTCGCGCCCCCAGAATCCCGTATAGAGGGTGTTGTAGAACGACCGGAGATACTGGACGGGACCCGCGCTGACGGGTGCGACGGTGGCTTGCCGTGGGATGACGAAAATGCCCTCGAACCCGTTGTTGCGGGCTGACGTATAAAAGCCGTGATACTTGTGGACAGGCCACAATTCCCGCCTGGAGTTGTCTCCGACCACATTCCGGATGCCGTTTTCATACAGGGCCCGCAGAGCCTCCTTGTTGAACAGGCCGCTGATATGTGGTGTGACGATCGATTCATGGGAGAAAAACTCCTGTTTGTCCCCAATGAGGTCCGCCAGGAACTTCTTGTTGGTCCTTACCTCATCCGATAGGCGTTTCAGCGAAATCCGGTCGAGGTCGGGATGACTGAACGTATGGCTCACCCAGTGGAATTCCGGGATGATCTTTCGCGCGGTCCTGAACAGGGCATCATTGGCGTAGCCTCCTGCCTCCCAGACCCCGCGGCCGTTTGGCGCGATCTCGATCCGGAATGTGCTCCCCTCTGGGAGGCGTCGCCTCCGGCCTTTCTGCCACGTGACGAGTTCCAGCAGATCATCTGGGGTGGCTCGCCACGCGCGAAACCCGTCGTTGGCGGGCAATCGTGTCGCCATGTTCCACATGCCGTTGGGCATGAACAGGTCGTCGACCTGCAAGTTCAGGTAGATGCGGCGTTTTCCGGGGTGGACGCCCCGGGTGATCCAGTTCACCCAGAGCGCTGTGGTGTAGTAGCTCGCGGACAAGTAGGCGCTCTGCGCGAAATAGAAATTCAGTTGCTCGCGTCCATCAGGAAAATTGGTGATGGTTGCCGCGACCGGGTTCTTGTCTCCGTTGCTGGCGTCGTTCTCGAACAGCGCGACCGGAATTACCATGGCCGGCACAACAATGTTCGCCGGGTTCTGGTAGGACCCTGAGAGCGGGAGTAGAGCCTCGTGCGTGAGACCAGATGAGAAGGGTTTTGCTGCGGCCAGCATCTGGACTTGATTGGGTGTGGTCAGTGGTTCGCCCGCGGGTTCGACGCCGTAAGTGATGCGTGGATAGGCGGAGACAGCGACGCGCCTGACGTGGAATGTGGCTTCATAAGATGCCAACTGTTTCCACTGGGCGGGTGACAGGGAACTGTACCAGGTTCCTGTCGCGTCTTGGTATGCCAGCAGGTCACTGGTCAGGACAATTCCCATGTACCTGCCTCGACGCCTTTCAATCGGGCCGGGGTACTCGAGTTCCAGTGGGTCGTCAGAAATCCTGTTGCCGTCGCTGCTCATGTGCTTGTGCTCCCAGGGGATGCCGATCCCGTCCAGGTTTTCCTTGATGAGTCGCAGGGCTGGTTCCGCGAGGTAGCTCCTGGTCGCGGACAGGATCAGCAATTTCATGTCAAGGTCATAGGAAGCCGGAGTCTGCGGGCTGTCACCGGGTTCAGCATTCAGGGCATGTGACCTCACACTCATGGCACCCGCAAGATCCGCGACGGGGATGGCACCACCGTGCCAGCCAGCGTCCTCATGAATCTCAGGGGCTGGTGGAACGGTGTCGATTCCACACGGGCCCCGGTTGTCGCCGGGGTCGTCTGCCGTCGCGGCCAGCGGGATGAGCAAACCAGTCAGAAATCCGCCGATCGTCAGCATCCGGCGATATCCGACCATTCGACCATGACCTCTTCCATCTGCGTGCTTCATGTCGGTATCTCCTGCCCTACCCGCGTATTTTCATGTGGCCAGCAAATTCCGAACCACGTTGTCCCCGGTCCGCGAGGGACCGGTTATTGCTAGTCAGACCGGGCTCGCTTTTTGGAGGACACCATGTCCGGTCTCAATGGCTTTCGAAGTCTCATGCCTCTTGTGTACGTCTTGCTGACCCTGACCTGCCTGCCATTTCCGGGTACGGCCCATGCGCAGTCCCTGCCTTCCCCGGAAGAGGTTCTTGAGCGCGCGCGCGTCAGCCGCAGCGAATTCAGTGATCTCGTCTTTGAGTTGCAGGCGGCGTTGCCTGACCTGGCCACCAAGGAGAAAATGGCGCCCTATCTGCATATTTTGCAGGAGATGCGGATCATACAAGTCGAGCTTGACTTCGCGGCCATGGACGTCGACATGATCCTTGAACTCGCGGACAAGATGACCGTTTATATCGCTCCGCAGATGGACATAACGACGGATCCAGAGCCTTTATTGCGTGACTTTGTCATGTGGTCCGATGATTCGCGGATCACGCAGTTCTGTCAGGACCAGGAGGGGATCGTCGCCGGAGTCGCCGGTGTTGGTGAGATATTCCGCGTTCTCGACCGCATTGCGGCATTGATCTCTGTGGTTGAGAACGGCGATTCCGTTATCAAGCGATTCAGCCACTCAGCGGATGATTTTTCAAGGTTGCAGGCACGCCTTCATGAGAGGCTTGTTTCAGAACACCTCGTTGCATTGACACCAGCTGACTATGCCAGGTTCCTGCAGGGCGTGAACCGCGTCGCCGCGATCCAAGGCGGCTTCGACACATTCGTCGAGGTCGCTTACGAGTCCTCTGATGCGGCGCTTTTGTCGCGGGTCTTGCAAATGATGTCTTTGGCGCGCGGCCGGCTCGCCCAGTTGAATGAGTTTGTTCCCGAGGATGTCATGACCCGCCCCGGCGTCATTGTCGGGTCGGTCATCATCAAGGCCGTCGAGTCGGGCGGGGTTCTTGGTGATGACGTGGTGTCGGACGCGCTGGGCGTGATGTATCCCGCGCAGCTCGATGCCCTTGGCCTGGGATTGCGCAGCGTCGACATGGAGCGGGTGAGGCCTGAACAGTTTCAGATGTTGACGCGACTTTCCCGGTTGATCGCAGACGCGTACAGATCCTTCAACTTGCCCACTCATGAAAGGCTTATGCGGGATCTCGCGGCGCGTTTCGATCTTGGGGTGAAACTCCTCGAAGGGGATTTCGAAGGGGTTTATGAGATCGAGATCGAAGGGCGCCCGGGGGTCTTTACCCTCGCGCGAACTGACAATCTGGGAGTTGTGGTGTCCGTCGGGTACTCCCACATCACGGCATCGATGGCATATGGCAGTTACGACCGTCCAGAGGACCTGTTTCAGGCGAGCAGTGTGAAGGATGTCCAGGCCCCGGTGGACTCGTCGACCGGCCAGCCGGAGATTCCCCTGCAGTATGCGCGATTCCGCATAACGTTCCCTGGTGTTGAGGAATCCACAGGGCCTCAGGATTCGCCTCCGCGGGTCTCAGGCATCCTGCGTATCGGGCACAAGGAGCAACGATTCACCGGACGACGGATCAGTCTCCTGCGGAATTACCTGGATACCAAAGCCGGTGATGTCATTCCTCTGGAGGAGTTCATGGGTAGCTATGAGGGAGATTTCCTCGGGTACAAGGCGATACTCAGGCTCACCACCAATGGCTCGAATCATGTGGCCAGCATGGTCATCAGTCCAGAGGCTCACAACAACCTCATCACGCTGGATGCGGTCCATCTGGACGCGGATCGCCAGGTTCTTTATTTGACGAGTCGTCAGAGGACAGTTTTCTTCCAGGTGCGAGGCCATCTGGAGCGTGGCTTGATTCGCGGCCAGTTTGTCATCGGTGGCAAGCGGGCGCCGATTGAGACAACCTTCGTCAAGTCATCGGACGATCAGGTCGAGTAGATTTGTCGCCAGTCGATCGCGCGGGTCTTGATATCATAGTCCCGAGCGGCCCTGCGTGGGCCGTTTTCCCGCATGGATTGGTATCGACTTTCGTCAGCCAGCAGGTTCATGATGCTATGCCCCATGGTTGCGAGGCCAGTGACCACACCGGCCTCGTCCTTGATATCGTTCCCGAGAATCCCGGCCACATTGCCGGTGTCATTGGCAACAACTGGTACACCCGCCGCCATGGCCTCAAGCACAACCATGGGCATGGCCTCCTTGTGGCTTGGGAGCAAAAGTAGATCGATGTCGCGCAGGGCTTCTTTCGCGCGGATCGTGCCCGTGAAATGGACAATATCCTCGAGTCCAAGGTCCGAGACTTTCCGGCGGCAGGCTGCCGCGTAGCAGGGCACCTCATCATCCGGGCCGATGATGGACATTCTGTGATCAAGACCCGAATGACGGAGCCAGCCTGCGCACTCGATGCCCTCCATGATCCCTTTCACCGGGACGATCCTTCCAATGATGGCAATATGCCACACACGTTCCGGATCCATTTTTCTTTGGATCGTCCGGAACTCATCGACATCGATCGCATTGGGCACGATGGTGGCCCGCGCCGGATCCAGTCCGAACGCGATGGCTTCTTCCAATAAATCCCGATCAAGATAAGTCACAGTGTCCGCGCATTCATACACTTCCCGGGCGGTGGTGGTAATGACACTGCGTAGCCCCGTGAAATCACCATGATGGGTACATTCAGCAGGGGAGCGGCAAAGGGGCAACGGGGGCATTTCGTTGCTGCCGGGCATCGGTGTCCAACCGTTGTCACGACCTTCCAGTTGCGCCAGCACATCCCGCACGTAAAGGCTGTGCTCGCTCAGGATCATGCGACTGCCAGGTTGCTGCCGCCTGGCCACGGCAGCGGCGAGGCCAGCGAGACCACACGTATGCGCGTGGTGCACTGTGCCCCGCGGAAATTCCATCCCGCGCAATTTGCGGCTTGCGGTAGTGAAATCGTCGACCTGTACTGGAAATATCCATTCGAGGTTGGGGAGTTTGTCGAATCCCGGCTTCGCCGGAGGATCCCCCCAATGCAGGTGGACGACTCCGAATCGAATACCGGGAAGGGATTGGATGATTCCGTGGATGACCGAAGATACGCCTCCGACCCGGAACGGATATGTGCCCTCCGCGTAGATGACGACATCGGCAGGCCTCGATGCTCCGACGGTTTCGATGTTCCTCATTGGATCTCCTGTCGCGTCCGTTCTTTTCTGGCGGCGGTCCCATGCAAATGGAACGCCACAGTGTTGCTTCCATCCAGCGCTGACAGAGGCACGACTCGTGCAATGGCATTGCTCCGTTTTTCGGTAAATCACGGAAGGAGCTGACCGATGGTAGTAACGAATTCTGTTTCACGTTTTGTCCTGGTCGCCGCAGGGGTGCTGGCCGTGCTGCCTGCATGTGGCAAGGACGATGGCAATCGTGCCGGGCTGTATGCCTTCGAAGGAGACGTTGGCAAACGGGTCCTTGTTATTTCGGCCACGGATGACCGGACCGTTGACCAGGGCATCGAACTGGCAACCCAGACCCTTGAGCGTCAAGGCATCGCATACGACCAGTTCGTGGCCACGCGACAGGGGGAAATTCCTGAAAACCAGCAAATGCGATTGCAAGACGATTCTGGCGCGCCGCGATATTCCGGCATCGTGCTGACCAATGACAAGGTCCTCTTTGAGAACCGTCAAGGACAGTGGGGATCCGGACTGACGCAGGAGCAGTGGTCCCAGCTCGAGAAGTACGAGGCTCAGAACCATGTCAAACGCGTCGCGTTGTATTCCTACCCATCCCAGGATATCGGGGTCGCTCCCTTTCAGCAGGCAACCGGCGCCGCGACAAGCCTCAGCATGAGTCCGGATGCCCAGAGGGCATTGCCCGGCGTGCAAGGTTTGAAAAAACTTCGCCTTGAGAATTCCTGGCGCTATCCGGCGCAGGTCGTGAATCAGGAAATGACCCGTCCTGTCCTCTTTTTTGACGACATTGAGGTACAGCAAGGTCAGAAGGCAGTAGCCGCGGCCATGGTGCAAATGCAAGACGGTCGCCAGCAAATGCACTTCTTCTTCTCCCAGGGAAGGAATGTCGAAGTCAGCAAGCAGCTTGCTCCGGTTTGGATGGAATGGCTTGTTCCGACGCAATACGCAGGCGAATGGAAGTCGACCTTTGAAGGCTACGACAACTTCGCGGGCAAGATGTCAATTGTGCCCTATGCTGGTAATTTCAAGATTTCCGCGAATCTTGGCAACCTGCAGGTTGCGGGTCCTGCGCTTGTCGTTGACGGCAAGTTGCTTGGCGCGTGGTCGAAGAAAAATCAAGATGTACTGCTAGCGGTTGGCCAGGAAGTTACATCCGGATCCGGAAGTGGCGTTTCCGGTCAATTCATGATGGGCGCTGGCGCGACAGAACAAGGTGTATTCCAGATTCCGGGCCTGACGATGCGCAACCTTCAGGGCACTCACGCGTTCACCGTCGAATCCCAGTCACTCGGAACGCTTCAAGGCACCGTTGAGTTGACCGAAGGGCAGCACACGATTGACCTGAAGTTTGACATCGAGGGCCAGACGGTTCAAGGTGTCGCCCTTCGCAGTGGCAAGCAACTGGTCATGGCACTCTCGCCTGAGTCCAACTACGGGCTCGTGGAGTACAAGTCCCAGTCAGGTGCGCAGGAAACGGTCCAGGGCCGGTGGGTGCACAAGGGTCACGACGTGATCTTCGCGCAAACCTTGACGCGTCTGCAAAACTGATTTGATGTTTCGGCTCTCTCTGCCCCTCAATTGGACGGGGCGGGGGAGCCTCTCGGTTCAAGGAGCAGGGTAATGATGTGCGTTACCGGGTCACGTAAATGGATTTTTCTGGTCTCATGGATGGTGTCATGCATGCTGGCATTTGCCTGGGGATCGACCTCGTTTGCCTTCGACGGCGATGAGGACATCAGCAAGGACCCCTTCGTTGTTCTCTTCCAGGCGAAACTCGACGAAGCCCACGCAGAGGTCGTTTCCCATGAGGCGGCCGTCCAGCTGGCCAAGGTCAAGTTCGACACCGCGGCGAGACTTTTGACGCAAGGTGCCACGAGCCGCGAGGAATACGACACGTCGCAGGCGGCCTTGCGGGCTGCCGAGGCGCAACTTGAGGTCATGCGGCAACGTGTCGTGGCGCGCAAGGCGTTGCTCGATGTTGTGATCCTCAACCGGCTTGCCGGTCGCGAGATCCAGCAGTGCCTGTGATACAATCGGGTCATGTTCCACGTCATGACACTCATTCTCGCGATCGCGATCTCGGCCTGCCGTACCGCGGGGTCCGCGCCGTCGTCAGGTCCCAAGGTGGTTGGAGGAGGTCCGGCGGGGGAGTCATTTCCCTCCGTGCATATCCTGAGGGTCGGCTGGCAGTTGTGCTCGGGCACTTTCATAAGCCCTTCCCATTTCCTGACCGCGGCGCATTGCGTTCGTGGTGATGCCGGCGTCGATGCGGCGCTGGATGACATTCATGTCGGGACTGATGGTGAAACGCCCGTCTCGGTGGCAATCCATCCCGCATACGGCAAGGGCCCCCGGTTCGAGCCGGATTTCGATGTCGCCGTGCTGACCGTGGCAGCCAAACAGGGTCGCCTTGCGGCCAGGATCTCGAGGCGTCCGCCGCGGATTTATGACGTGGTCAGCATTGTCGGATTCGGGTCGACTTCTCGAGGCAGCTTTTTTCCTTCTTTTACAAAATCGGTGGGTACCAACTCGATCGCCCAGTTCACCGGATCCCGCGTTGTCGTCGCGAATCACTCGAACCGCTTGACGCAGGGGTCTGTGCTGCTGGGCCCAGGCGATTCCGGTGGCGGATGGTTCAATCAAGATGGCGACCTGATCGCCGTCAGCTCCAGTGGCACCGAAACGTTCTCCGAGGCGGTCCTGATCGCTGACAGGGTTGTCCTGCCTTTCATCCAGGACTCGATCGTTTCGCGCGCAGAAGGGTCCATGTAGAGGACGCCACTCGTGCACAGGACCACCGGCTGATGGGGCGGGACCCTGTCCAGAATCCGCAGCAACTTCGGCAAGTCCATGAAAGTGGCGACTCCGGACAATTCGATCTTTTCCGCGCCTTGCTTGATCTCAAGTCGCGCGAATTTTCGCAGCAGCGACCAGGCGCTGATGGCAAGCCCCAGGGCGACACCCCAGAGAACGCCCATCGTTACCACGGCGATTGTTGTCGTACCGAATGTCCACAGGTGGCGTCTTTCCTCCGCAACCAGCTTTCTGACCGCCTCGAGATTCATCAGGCGCAGCGCCGCGTGCATCAAGATTGCCGCAAGCGCGGCAGATGGCAGGTAACTCAGCGCGCTGCCGAACGCGATGATTGTGGCCAGCAGCAGCACCCCGTGCAGGATGGTTGACAGGCGGCTGGTTGCGCCCGCGGTGACGTTGGCTGAACTGCGAATGATTACCCCCGTGATGGGTGGGGCGGAAAAAAGTCCGCAGATGAAATTACCGATACCTTGCGCGATCAGCTCCCGGTCGTAATCTGATGGATTTGTCCTTGTCATCTTGTCCAGGGACGCGGTTGAAACCATGGTCTCGATGCTGGCGAGGATCGCGATCGTGACGGCGAACTCGAGAATCACGCTGAGGGAGACGGCGTCCTCTGCCATCAAGAACGAGAAGCTGTTCGTCCCCTCCAGGAGGTCTTGCTTCAGCGATTCCGGGATCTCAACTGTCTTTGACAGGAGTCCCAAGCCCGCATGAACGAGGGTGCCGGTGACAATTGCGACAAGATAGGCGGGGATCCTTGTCCGGTTGTAACGGTTCCACATGAGGATTGTGGCCAGTGTGACCCCGGCTGTCAGAATGGCGTGCTGGACCGCCGGCGAGACAAATGCCTCGGCGATCTGATGAGGAGCCTCCCGGAGGTTCGCGAAGAATGTTGCCTCTGGCGAACCGTTCAATGCGATCATGAGCTGGCTGCTGAAGATGACCAGGCCAAATCCTGCCATCAGCCCGTAAACCACACTCGGGCAGAACGACCGGAAAAAAACTCCGAGTCGCAGAAATCCGGCAAGGGCCTGTAGCAATCCTGCCACCATGACAGCCGCGCCGAGGATCGCGATCCCATGCTCCGAGACCAGTTCGGCGACGCCGGGGATCAACCCGTTGGCGGGTCCGGAGACCTGCAGCGGTGCCCCGCCAGTCAAACCGACGACGATTCCACCGATCGCTCCGGCGATCAGCCCCTTGTCAGGCGTCAGGCCGCAGGCAGCCGCGATGCCGATACAAAGCGGCAGTGCCACAAGGAATACAACAAGGGCGCTGATCGAATTGGTGACAAATTGTCGTGGTAGGGATGTCCCGATGAGGCGCTTCATGTGACTTTGACCTCTGTTTTACTGGTGATTTCAGGTTGCTTCCTGAGTAACGATAACAGGACCGATGCAGAGAGGATCGCGCAGATGATGCCGAGCGACCACGAGATCGGGAATTTCCCGCCAAATAATGTATTCAGCCAGGCCATCTTCAGGCCGACGAAAATCAAAATGAGTCCGAGTCCGTATTTAAGATAGCGGAACATCGGCAGCAGTCCACCAAGCAAGAAGTACATTGAGCGCAGGCCAAGAATCGCAAACATGTTGGACGAGAAAACAATGAACGGCTCGGAGCTGATGGCGAAAATCGCCGGGACTGAGTCGATGGCGAATACGATATCCGTGAACTCGACAACGATCAGCGCAAGGAACAGTGGCGTGAACATCCACTTGCCGTTGTCAGCCTTGACCATGAAGGATTTGCCGTGAAGTTCGGGAGTGACTGGTACGCGTTTCGTCAGCCACTTCACCACCGGGTTGTCGCCTGGCGAGGCAGCCCCGTCCGGCTGGAAGAACAGTTTGACGCCGGTAATGATCAAGAACGCACCGAAAACGTACATGACCCAGTGGTACTGCATGAGCCAGCTGCCGGCGGCGATGAATATCGCACGGAAGAGGATCGCACCGAGGATACCGTAAAACAGGACGCGGTGCTGCATGGCAGGTGGAACTGCGAAATAAGTGAAGACGACTGCGATAACGAAGATGTTGTCGATGGCGAGGGACTTCTCGACCAGATAACCGGCAAGAAACTCACCCGCGAGACGCGACGCAACTTCCGGCTGCCCTGCGAACTGATGACTCGCCCAGTAATAAAGTCCGACGTTGAACAAACCTGCGAGCCCCACCCAGATCACGCTCCAGATGGCGGCTTCTTTGAATTTCACTTCATGGGGGCGCCGGTGAAAGACGCCGAGATCAAGGACGAGCATTGCCCCGATGATGAGAAGCAAAAACCCGTAGGCCCACCAGTACTCTGACATGGTGATCAAGTTTGTTGCTGTTGAAGTTGCTTCCAAAGTATCCGCCTCCTCCGTCGGGCCAACGG
>RGVZ01000116.1 GCA_010029825.1 bacterium
GGTCCATGCCGGGCACTGGCTTGCCGTCGCCGGCCTGCAGCTCCATGAGCAGCCGAATAGACGCGGTGTGCCAATCCCAGAAATGAAACTGCTGATTCTTGAACGTCTCGTTGCCGTTCTTGTCAACGCACGGGACGATCTCGTTGTACCACAGCAAGTTAACAACAATCTTGCGCCCGGGCGCGCCAAGGTTGTTCTTCGTCGCCGTGATACGGATTGACGAACCCTCGTAACGGCTGGGGATGTTCTTCTGCGACGCGCGGGACATATCGAGAATCAACGTCGGGTAGTAGTCGAGGCTCGCGCCGCCCGGAGCGTACTTCTTCGGCGGGCCGAAACCCATCGAGTTAATCTCCTCCTTCAGGTGGTTGGTAGCCACCAACGCGATCGGATAGTGCCGCAGCGTGGGCACCAACGCCGTCCGCATGAAGTCAGACAGGTTCCGCGCCAGATACGGGTGACCCGCTGCGGCGTGACCCTCGTCAGCTACTTTCTCCACGCGCCGATCGACCTCGACGGCGGAGATAGAATCAACGCCGATGCAGATCGGGATCACACGGTCGGGCGAGTTAGCCGCGTCGATCTGCTTGTGAATAGCCTGACAAAAGCCCATGTACGCCTTCTGCCACTCTTCCACGCTAGCCGCCGTCTCAACGCGTGTCCTGCTGATGTACTGCTGGTTGTGACCGAATAGCCCAGCCATCATCGTCGGCGAGCCCTTGTTCTCAGTGTCGATCATAATGGCGCCGCCGCCATACATATGAAACCAGCGCATGATCTCGATCAGCAGCGCCGACTTACCGGAGCTGAACTCGCCGCGAAGCTGCGTGAACCGCGACAGCGGAAAGATGTTTGCCTGCAGCAAATACCGCGCAGCGAGCGTCGGGAGCGGCAGGCCGATCAGCGGGTCCTGTGATTCAGCCGTCGCCTTCAGGACTTCGGTGATCACGGGGTGCTCGCCGTTGCGGGCGAACACATCAACTTCTTCTGTTTCTTCTTTACGTTTCCTGCCCATAAATTCCCTTCTGATATGAATACCCCAGCTCCGGCACACACGACCGGAGACATACGTGGTGCCGGAGCTGGAGCGGAAAGATTACTTCTGGGCTGCACGCGCACGAGCGCGGGCCAGAATGTCAGCAGAGTCGCGCTTCGGGGCCGCCACCGCCGTAACTGGCGGGGCAGGCGGCGCAGGAGGAGCGCTAGAGAACAGATCCGCGACGCTCTCCTGAGCCTCAGCCGAAAGCTCAGCTTCGGGCTGCGGATCCCACGGAGCGACAGGCTCGGGCTTCGGGGCCGGACGACGAGCAGCCGGCGCAGCAGCGCGAGACTTCGGCGGTGCCGGCTCCTCAAGCTCCTCGACAGGCGTCTCTACGCCCTGAAACGTCGACGTGTTCTTCGGCAGCGCCCGGAGGTACTGCGGGAAATCACGCCAAGCGAAATCAAGCGCTTCGCGAGGGAACACCGGCGCCAGCATCTCAGCCTGCTCCTCGTACGCCGGCAGACGCAGATAGTCCGCCCACGTACCGGTTTCAGCCACAATGCGTTCCGCGTACGGCTCCAGCGAAATCTCCTGCCCATTGAACGTGTCATGCAGGACGCCAAAGTGCGTGTAGTCGCTCCGCGAGTGCGGGTAACCCACAATGTACTTGGCGCTCGCCGGACCACGCGCAAACTTCGGGCACTGGAACGTTGCCGGACCCTCAGCGCCGACAGCGATCAGATTGGCGGTGCCGCTCTTGAACGCTTCCGGCAGGATCGTAAACAACTTCGACTCGCCGAACGAGAGCATGTCACCGCTCAAGTATTCGCCGGTCTCTTCGTCACGGACGCTGAGCGCCGAATGCAGCGCTTCGGCCGCACTCGTCTTCAGTCCGATGATACGCGCATTCTTTTTCGGATCGTCGGAAAAAGCGCCGAGCACAATCTGCCCAGATGCGTCGACGTTTACCGCCGTCGCCGAAATGAACAGCGTCTTTTCGGGCTTCTTCAGCGAGCCGATGTGCGAGTTACGCACAAACTCTTTTGATAGCAATTCCGCGAACAGCCGTCCCAGCGTGGGGTGCGGGTTGTCCTTCGAATTGTCGTACGCCACTTTGCGAAGCACGTGCAGCGGGCTCTCGTACAGATTCACTTCGGGGTTACCGTCGTGAACGATGTAGCAGATGCCCGGGTTGCCAACCCAGTGCGCGCAGGTGACCAATCGGCTCCAGTCGCCGAAAGCCACGTCGTCGTGACCTTCACGGAAGTTGGCAAACACCTTGTTGCCATTTTCATCCGTTTTGCCCTCCTCGTAGATGGGCAGCAGCCGCAAGCAGAGGCCGTTACCGAGGAGTTCACCGCCAGCGGCAATCAGAATGTTGTTCTGCTTGCCGTAGGCATACCGGCTCTTACTGTTAGAGCCGCCGGTACCGATGTTATTGGCTTTACGGTACTCGGGATCAATAGCCGCCAGATTCGCCGCGTTATAGCGTGGCATAAAAACCTTTCTATGTAATTGAGGGCCCTATTGCCCTTGTTGGATGTCTGCAACTATAGCAGACAAAACCAATCTGTCCAGACCTACGCGTCACAAAACCAATCGATGCCCAAACCCCTAGATTTCTCGGGTTTCAGGTTCTCTCCCCAGTGGAAAAACACGTCCCGGCTCATGCCAAAGTGATACGGGCCCGCGTTTTCAATCAACGTACCGTCCAGCCTGCGCGGCCAAAACGGTACACCGTCGATCATGCAGTACGGGATAACTTCTTTGTACACCCGTTCAGCGTGTTCAAGCGGTACGATCAACACAATCGCGTCGTGAATCTGCAACGCGATCTTGTAGTCGATATCCGGGTGTTCTTCCCTGTAGCGGTAGAAGTTGTTGAGCGCGATAGACACCGCATCAGCAACGCCGCCTTGAATTGGGAAGTTCTGCGCCTGCCGTTCCTGCTCTCCGCGCACCGCCCGATCTCGCGACGGCGCAAACCTACGGAATCGACCGTACGGTCCCATCAACCAACCCGGATCTTGAGACCGTTCACGGCACTCGGCCAAAAACGTCTTCGTTCCGGGATACGACGTAAAGTAAGCCTCGATCATCGCCTGACACTGCTCGGCTGTAACGTCGTGACCTTCCTCTTTGCATTGACGCGCAAGGGCTTCGGCGCCGCGGCCGTACGGAATACCGAAATTCACGTTTTTGGCTGCCACGCGCAAACCCTTCACGCCCGCGTCGGCCATACCTTGCTTGGTCGGCACAACGCCGTCAAGGTGGAAGGTTTTCACGGCCTGCTGGCTGTGGATGTCGTAATGGTCTGGGTGATCCTCTGGCAGAAGATTACGCCGGACATGCTCGATCATATTTCTATCTTGGCTCAGCCACGCGAGGACCGCCAGTTCCGCACCAGTGAGGTCCGTTTCCATCCCGACGCAGCCCTTGGGCACACGCAGGATTGATCGTACCGGGTGCTGATATTTGTCTTTGCCGAGGATGCGCTTGTAGTCGTCTTCTCGGCGTGAGCTGAGGTTTTGGAGCGGAGGACGAGACGAAGATGCCCGGCCGGTTTCCTTCGTTTGAAACATGTGCGTACGAACTTTACCGTCTGCGTGGACACAACCGACAAGGCCCTTTTCGTACGTGTAATTACCGTTTTCATCGAGTTCAATTTCTCCGTCGTCGTTCTCAGTTGGTTTACGCAACACCGACTGCAACACCTGACTGATGAACTTGTAGTCGCGAATCTTGGCGGCCGTCGAGTTAACGTGTCCAAGAATACCCAAACTTTCTTTGTCTGTGCTGGGCGTTGCCGTGTCTGGATTAACGCCGCGATAGTGCAGTTCGTTCCAGAGCACAGGACGCTTTCCGGTTGTCTTAACCGGACGTAAATCCAGTGTCTGCGCGTCAGGCGGGATGGGCGGCGAGTTTGTGTACCTGTCGGCAAACGACCGCCCAAACAAAGCAATCGCTAGCTGGGGCTGCGACTTCGGGTTGAACGCCGGCCAGTTTAACTCGTCACGAATCTCCGCCAGCAGCTGGTTCTGCGTGTTCATGAACAGGGTTGTCAGCTCGTCGGCCCGATTACGGTCGATGTCGAGCCCGGTCATTTCCATTTCTAGAAACGCCAGCGACGCGTTGTGCGCCGTCCAGTACGGCAACCAGCAGTCATGGCCAGTGCTCGAACGGGCAACAATCCCGTCGGTCCCGTCTGTGCCGTAAAACTTCATCATAATCCGCCGCGTGACGTCGGCGTCGTAGGACGCGTACGGATGCAAGATATGCGCCGGGCACTCGCCGTAACCGCCGACTTCGCCAGCTTTCAGCTTGTTCTCGGCGCGGTACTTTTTCTTCCACTCGTCCAGCGGCTCCCAATAAGTCGGCGCCGCGGTAAACCGCATCGAACACTCGTCGAGCCCGTAGCGAGCACACTCGTTTACGGCGTGGTACATCAAACTGGTGTCCCAGCCGCCGTGCGTGCGGTCGTCTGGGTCTGGCGCCGGCGCATACTCAGGTCGGGCGTCCACGCCGAAATCAATAAGCCACGGAAGGTCAGCGCGGAAGAAGTGCCCGCCAATACGCACGTGACGCTCCGGCGTGCTTTTCAGCAGCCTGATAAGCTGGCGTCGCGCGGCATCGAGGTTGGGCAAAAAAGCTTCTGCACCGCCCTGATGCCGCAGCACAATCGTACGCGCCCACTTGTCTTTATTTGATATCTGAACCGTCCGCAGATATGCGCCTTCTTCCGTTGGGTAATCGCCGTGCCACTCGCAGTCGACGGCGATGATATTGGCGTTCGGATCTGGGTCGGCGAGTATGGCGTCGACAATCTCAGTCAGCGCAGCCTCTGTGTATACGTCGGCGTGGTCGACCGCTTCTTCGTCCAGAATCTCGTCGTGCAGCAACGCCTTGAACCGACGAATCTGCCCGACAAAATCTTCAGTAACTTCCGGCTTACGAGAAACAAATGACGGGTGCATCACCGCCATCGCTTTGATCGTTCGAGCGTTGCCGTCTGTGTCGAAGGCTGGTATGTCGAGAATCCGCCCGGCGAGGCCGGTTACAGCGCTGCTGGTGCGCATAACGGCTTTTGTAGCCTCGTTGCCGAGGCACAAAATAAAATCCGGCTGAACCACTCGAATTTCTTGTTCGAGAAGAATGGCGCAGTTTTTAATCCACGCCGACGGCACCGCTGTGATGTCTTCTGTCGGCGCCGCAAATTTACAAGCGAACGTCACATACCAGTCCGCGTATGTTTCGGGGTGAATACCGCACTCTTCTAACACTTCAGCAAGCAACGTCATGCCGGGCCCTGCCGTGGCGTTCAGCCGCTCCATCTCGTAGCGCCCGGGAAGCTTGCCAACGACCATAACCTTGGCTTTGTGTCGCGGGCCGTAAGCGTCTACAGTGTCAAATTTTTCGCCCCAACGGTGACCCGGCAAAAACTCAACCGAAACAGGCTCCTTTGACGACTTGTGAGAAATCGGCAAATGAAACGTCGAGTCGTACAGCGCCTTGCGGTACAAATTCGTCAGATGCGTGCCGACCGGTACCGTTTTCTTTTTCTTGGCAGTAGCTGCGTCAATCTCGTCGCCGAGGTTGATAGCGTGCGCGATAAAGTCAGGTCCGGCTGGCGGCATACCCGGCGCCGTCAAAGGAATTAAAGGGTATGCTGCGGCTGTGAACTCTTCTGTACCCGGGTTGTACAGCGTTTGCGTCAACCGATGCGTTAACGAAATACCCTGTGTCATAAAACCTCAAAGTAAAAACGATAGGTCTGCCGTCACACCGACTGCGTCAGCGGCGTCAGACAGCATTGAGAACAGTTCCGGGCGCGAATAGTCGGCCGGATCTCTGGCGTCCGGCAAAATTACCGGAACGACGTTTACATTGCGTGCGCACAGTTGCGTCACAACCTGCTCCAGTTCAGACTGCGCGTCGTGGTCAAGTACGACGAACACGGGTTTATTTGCCCATGTGGTAGCGATCGTGTTGCACTGCCATGCAGATAACGTCTTACCAAATATGCAAACGCCTGCAACCCCGAGGCGCCAAACACTGGGGACACCCTCGACGACAACGACGGCCGGTTGGCGTGCAGCCACGTCGTAGTTGTAGAGCGCCTGACTCTTTCGCAGACCGTTGTAATATTTGGGTGCTGTCTTGCTTTCACCAACAATACGCCCCTGCCACCCGATTAGCTGCCCGTTGAAATAAACAGGGATGTAGATACGTCCGTGCATAAGCCGGTACTTATCTAGGCGCGGATTGACGCACACACCAATGCGAAACGTCGTGGCCAGCTCGTGAACGTCTGAAAAACCGCGTGCGGCCAAATACTCCACGGCCGGGTGATAATCCGGCAACGAGTCGAGCGGAAGGATGTCGCCGGGCGGCTCAACTGTGACGTGTGAAACTTCAGCCGGAACGGCCCGAATTGGCGTGCGGAGCTGAAACCGCCGACCCGCGCCAAAGATCATGTCTTCCAGCTGCTCTAAACGCCCCGGCTTGTCGAGGCAGTTTTCGTTATAGCAAACCGCAAGGTGTGTAGACGTGCGTCGGCCGTTTCGTAGATCTGAGCCGTATTGATGGTTTACCCACAAGCGGTTGCGCTGATCGCGGCAGAACGGGCAGCACACGCAATAGTATTCTCCCCAGTTACTGCCGCGATACATTGACTTCCCGGGACGAAACGGGTCTTCAATCCGCTCGACCTGTGCCGGCACGCCCTCGTTAGCGATTTTGACTTCACCGAATTTGTGCGCCAGCAAACCATACAGTACGGGATTCAGGGGATTTGAACTTGGCGTTTTTTGTGCCGCCATTTTCATACTGACTCCTCTCAACTCATCATGTCTTCTGCGTAGTTGTCCACAGGAATAACACGTCGAACATTGGCTCGCGGCCGCTCCAGTGCGGCAGCTTGAGCCGGGTCAACCGGGCCGATGTCGCCACGCTGAATAATGCGCTTGGCGGCTTCGGACACGGTGTACTCGTCATTCACTAATTGAATTTCCGCGACCTTATCGTGGAACTTGATTAAACCCTTGAGATTATCCGGCCTGACGTATCGCGTCTTTGACCAATAAATCGTGGAGACACGGGTAACCTCGTCCTGCTTATTCACGCACAGACAACCGTGCAGATTCTCCGCAAACGACTTTGAACCAGCCGCGTCGGCGTGCGACACGTAACGATAGGTCGGGATGTGCTTAACGTCCCCGGTTGCTAGCTGATGCGCCAGCATGATGACACAGCCAGTCGGGACAGCAATCTTCGTACGCAACTGATCGACTGCGTTCTTGATTGGACGCGCAATCTGATCCATGTACTGCCCACGTGTCGACATGCCCAGTTCGCGCTCAACCATGATGCCGCAGTAGTCGATGGCTACGAAGCCAATTTCCATGCCGCGCTCTTCGGCCAGCTGTTCGAGCGCGATCATAATTTCAGACACGCCGCCAGAGCCGCGATTGCCTGTCAGCGCATTCTGTGAAAAGTCGAGGTAATGAAAATTGCTATTCACCCAGCCACGGGAAGCGTCCCACCGCTCTCGCTCGCCGAACATGACTTCGCCGTTGCGGTTCTGCGGCAACTCACGGTCATAATCTTTGAGATTTGACGCTGTAGAAAGCTGATCCCAAAACTGCACTTCGCCACGGAACAACGAGCGGTCAATCTGCGCCGCGGCAGACCAGAACAGCGGATTCATCTTGTGCGCCGGATCTTCGTAGCCGACGAACACAGACAGCTTATTGGGATTTGTGACAGAATACTGATGCGCTAAGCGCACTGCAGTAACTGCCAGAATTGTCGTCTTACCGCCGCCGAACGGGCCTAAGACGCCATGAATGTCACCCGACCGAAAGCCGGTGATATAGTTATCAATAAACGGCAAGGTCGTCGGGACCGCGGGCGGTGGCAGCAGAATTTCCTGCCCGAATTCCGGCATCATGGCCGCGTGTTCAAACGAGCGGCCGATGTACTCAACGGACTGGGCCCGCTTCGTCCACTGCGCCAGCTGTGCTTCCAGATTGTCGGGCGCGCCGATGGACGTGTTCATCGCAGCCTGAACTTCGCCCTTGATCATGCGCTCGCGGATGAACCGCCGGGCGATGTCTTCGATGTACGCCTTTTCAGCGCGGCCGGGTTCAGTCTCTGCCGGCTGCGCGGCAAACGCGGCCTCAATAAACGCTGTCAGCTCGTTTACGCCGTCTTCGCCCAGCGCCATGGAATTGCTGTCACGCCACGCCAGCAGCCGGTTGATAACAATCGTCGCCGTTAGCGAGCCGTACTGCTTGTACAGATCCTGCATCGCCGCAAACAGATAGTAGTACGGCAACTCGTCGACGGATTGACCAAAGTGCTTATGGTCGAGGCCGACGCGCAGCGATTCACGCAAAAGACTGTTGTGCTGCAGCATGCCGGTCAGCATGGCCGAAATTTCGGACAGCGTGACTGCGTCCGGGGCTGCGGGTTTTTCGTCCGTGAAATTATTGCGCATCGTTTTCTCTCCAATGTTGCCTTATTGCAACGACAGCCGACCTAATCTCGTTCTCGACCCACCATTTGTATTTGGGATGTTTTTCCATCACAGCGTCGTACGAGCGTTGCTGCGCCTCGTATTCCAGCGCAGCAAACCACAAGTAACGCTCGACTGCTTTATCGCAGTTAATCTTTGCCGCCATGGCATGCCGAAAAAACGGACTAGCACTGACATAGCCTTCGTCGCACAGGACATAAAATTCCTGTGTCGATTTTGACATCTTGTATACGGCCGTGGTGGCCAGCCGCAGATTCATCGTTTCCATAGCTACATGAAAACGCTGCTCAATGAGCGTCGGCATCTTTTCCATGTACTCACGATAAATCTGCGGCGAGTTAGCCGCGTACAGCATCGACGGGCGCATTTCGGTCACACGCTGGTTGTTAGTTGCGATCTTTTCGGTGCCGACGGCCGAGAAGTGCGCGTACACCCAGCTCCCCAAATCGGCGCCGGCGCTTTCAGCCGCACGCACAATTTTGCCCCAGATGGGTGTGTGCTTTACGCCAAAGTTATCTTTACCGCCGTCCCAGTTCAGTCGCCGCCGAACGTGTGCGTGGGCGTCCCAATCCGCTACACGATCATTAAGATAGATATACTGGTATCGGGTGTACGCGATTTTTTGCGCCGGCGTAAGAAGTTGATACCAGTCTGCCGATAAGATCTCCGAATCATTCCCCGCTATCGGCCTCGCGGGATCGCCAAGAGCGCTGTGCGTCATGCCAATTCTGCTCCCATCCGAGGAGTTTATAGCTGTTACGCCGGCCCAGACTCTTCCGGTAGAAGGTCGGGTCGAACGTGTCCATGCAATCCAGTACTTCGCCAAACTCTTTTTTCGTGCCGTCGGGCGCCGTGTAGATACGACTTACACGACCCGGACCCTGCACATCGACAATATCACTATCCCTGTCGTCGGCGCGGACAAGAACATTTAACTGTTCAAAGTCCACGCCTGTCGCCCAGACGTCCGTAGCGATTACGCGCTTGAGTTGGCCAGACTCGAAATTAGAACGCATGTCGTACTTTTGAAAGTCTGTGAGCGGTTTATAGTCGCTAGGCAGCAAGCCTTTGCGCTTATAACCCGAACAGTCGTACGGCGACATGTTTCCATATACGAGGCTGAATTCCGGCAAATGCGCGCCGAGATGAACAGCGTGTTCAATCGTTTCGACGAGGATCAAAATCTGATGCGATTCTGGATATCCCCGGACGGCTTCGGCGATGATACGGTTCCGCTCATGGTTTGTCCAGATCCCGTATCGCTTTCTCGCCACTCGGTTGCTGTAGCGCTCCGCAGGGTTCGAACGCAGCCGCATTGGCAGCCAGTTGACGCGCACCGGAACGACGAGCCCAAGATCCACGGCGTCTTGATACGTCAGCTCGAACACCATTGGACCGAACAGCGGCTCAAGTACAGCATGAGCGTTATCCATCCGCGCATATGGCGTCGCGCTGAGTCCGTAGTTTCGACTCGTGCGATATCGTGCGGCCAACGCCGTCGAAAAATTCAGCGTGGCAAGCTGGTGAACTTCGTCCGCAAAAAGAAAATCCGCGTCGCCGTCAGAGTGGGCGAGACTGCCGGCGGTGATCACCGTCACGCGCTCCCACTGCTTCCAGCCGTCACCTACGCGACCGACCTTCGGCAATAGGCGCTTCAAACTGCGCACAATTCGCTCTGCGACGTCTACCGACTTTGTGACCACGTGAATTTTGGCGTCTGGAAACAAGAGCGCCACGGCGCCGATTAGCGTCGTTTTGCCGAACCCCGTCACAGCCTTGATGATGCCACACGGCGCCCGCGCAATCGTCCGCAGGCACTCTTCCTGTCGAGCGCGGAACGTAATCCGACCCTCCAGATTCTCCCAGCGCGGCGTATAGCAGTCGGGCCGCTTTCTTTGACCAGATCTGTCAAGGAGCGTCGTTTGGCAGCCGAGCTTTTTCAGCCGGTTAAACATGCGGGCTAAATAGCCGCTTAAAACAATTACATGCCCATTTTCCACGCGAAACAGCTTGTACTCTTTCGTCTGGAAAAACATTCGCTGTCCGGTAATCGGGTCGCGACGGGCTTGGCCGTGCACCTGCTCTACGTGAGAGTAGCGCAGATCGTGCGTGAGCCGTTTGATCAATTCTTCGCCGAGCGGTGCGTTGTCAGGCCCGGTGAGCGTTAACATGTTGCCAACGCGCGTAATCGTTACGGGTTGTGCAAGCATGCTAGTCGTCGCTTCCGGGTCCTGAGACTGGCTCGACGGATATGACTTCAAATGTCCCATACTTTTCCTGCGCGTTATTAAACGGAGAAAACCCCCGATACTTTCCTACAAGTGTGAGCAAGTGCACAAAATCTCCCAGCGGAATTTCATCGGGTAACACAGCCGACAGCTCCACCACGTCGCCCGGGCGAAAAGCCTCGTGCAAAGCGTAGTGGCTGCGCGTCTGACTGTTCGCCTGCTGCGTAATGATTGTGCGCCGCCAATCGTTGCGCGGCTCACCAATCACAATCGGACACCAGTCGATCTTTTTGACTTCTGCGTGATGCCTGTTGGCAATCTTGGCGGCGTATCGCATGCACGACAACCACGATGACGGCAAAAACATCACACGCTGGCTTGGGTCACGATCAAAGCAAAATATGATCTGCCCGTGCCGGCGTTTTTTCGCGGCGCCGAGACACACGCGGTTGAACCGGATTTTGATAGTTATTTCTTGCATGTCGTCACGGCTGCGCTTTCTTGCTCATGTGCTCAGCGTAGGCCGCTCGTTCTGCCGGCGTTTTGAAGAACAGGTTCGGGGCAAAAAGACCGTCTTTGGTGCCCTTCCTACTTTCTAGTCCGGCGAGCCAGTTATAGCGCAAGTAACGCACAAACGCCTGTGACGCCCGCAGGTCGCCTTTTGCATCGCCGCCCGCTGCTTTGTGGATGCGGTACAAGAAATTTGCCGGAAGCGTCAGATCGACAGCTTCTGGCGGCACTGTTTTCCACGCACGCAGTACCGTCGCGCACCGCAGCTCTCGGCCACGTGTAAGCAGCTTGGGCGACGATACACGCGCCTGCACCTGCGGCGTCAGCCCCAAATACAGCTCCAACTTTGCGGCGCGATCAGGGGCCCTGCGGTCTACATACCATCGCGGGTCAACTATTGTGGTCAGCAACTGCGCGGCCACCTCGTCAGACAGCGTCGGTATAAATAACAAAGCCTTGTAGGCCGGGTGCATTTTGAGATACGCCTGCGCCGCGTCGTCAAAGACAAAATTAGTGCGCAGCATTCGCGCCAGCATGGCGTAGGTCGGATAGTCGTGAACAGACACGGCATGCCAACCGCCGGCTGCCGACGCTATATCTACACTCCGCATCCGCCGTAACACGATCTGCGGATCGTTAATGTCGTCAGGCGTGTGCAATACGTTTGGCCCGGCGACCTCAACCACGCGGATCTCGTTCTTATAGCGCCGCAGATACATCGCCGAAATCAATTCGGCGTTTTGCGGCAACCCCAGAATGCGCACCTGCACGCCCAACCCGTTCAGTACAGGCGACAGCAAAAACGAATCTAACAGCTGCTCAGAATTCGTAGCCGGGCCGAGCCCGGACGAATACCAAATACGCCCGTCCGAGTGCGTATGCAGTTTGATTACGTTTTCATCCAGCACGCTGTACATGTCGTAACTCCGGGGCCTCTAATTCAATTGCCGATTCAAACAGGTGCGAGAGGTTTGTGGCGTGAGTTACCAACAAACACTGAAGACCTTTCGCCGTCGACAGTTCGCGAAGCTTTTCTAGCACAGGGGCCAGCGCTTGAATACGCGGCTGATCCAATGACGCAGTCGGCTCGTCCAGCGCGAGCAGGCCGATCTCTTCGGCAAACATCGCGTTGACGGCGACTCGAAACGCAAGAGCCAAGACGGTCTTTTGTCCGACAGACAATCGTTGTGCGACTTGTCGTCGTCCGTCGAAAAACTCGGCGATGAATGTCGGCGTTCCATCCGTGGCCACCTTTACTACAAAGTTCACACGAAACACCTGCAAAAGCTCGTTAATCGCCGATTCGAGGCGCTGCAGATTTCGCTGCGCTACGAGCCGCGGCGCATTCTTGAGTGCGTCTCGCGCCGTCTCGGCCACCGCCGCCCAGCCGCGCAGTTTGATTGCGTCCTGCTCCTGCTTGTGAACCTGCTGATACTGGTCGTCGAGCCGCCGAGCCTCGCTAAGGAGCTGCGCGCGCTTTTCAGCCAATTCGGTTGAGGTTTTGATCTGCTCCTGCATTTTATTCAAACGCACCTGCGACAGATGAGCATCGGCCTGCGTTACGACAATTTCGCTGATCTCTTCTTCCAGCTGCTTTTTACGTTCTTTGAGCGTTGTCAACGTGCCGGCAATTTTCGCCTTGTCTTCGCGGGCCTTCTGCGCCAATGGTTCGATCTCTTTCTTGACGCGTAAAAACTCCTCGTAATCGACTACGGCTTGCTTTAGCTCGTCTTCGCTTGTCGCCGGCGGAGCCACGGCAAGAATGTCGCGCTCTGACACGTTTAGCTGCTGCTCTTGTGCGTTCAGTTCTTTTTCACGCACCTGCCACTGCTGCCACGCCCGTTCAACCCCAGCTTGTTTGACCTGCGCCGCCGAAATTTCTTCTAAGTCCTCACGCATTTTTGCTAACGCCGTGCGCTGCTTTTCTACGCTGTCTGCCAGCTTTTCAGATGGCGTGTGACAGGTCGGGCATTCGGCCACGCCGCTGTCTGAAAACATCTGAATAAACTTCTCAGCTTCTTTGATCGCCTTGCGCCGACCCTCTTCGTCACGGCGCAGCTCCT
>RGVZ01000117.1 GCA_010029825.1 bacterium
ATGGGTTAAAAAGATCCCGGTGGTGACCCTTGTGGTCACGGTCGCGTGCGTTCTGTTCGCGTCGTGGATCTCGTCATCCAGCGGACTGATCCGCCGGGTCGCGGCACCTGCCGCCCTTGATCCTCGCATCAGGGTTTTCACCTGGGGTGAATCCTGGCGCGCCCGGACAGGACGCATCATGCCATCGCCCGAGGACTGGAACGGGATCTTCGGGGCGATCAGGCGTGCCCGGGTGCGGAACGTACTCATCCCGTGTGACGAGGTTTTCTCCCGGGTCAATGCCGCGACTCCGGGGTATCTTCAGGCCTTTCGGGATGCCGCCGCGTCCGGGATTTCCGTCTACGCGCCATTGCAACCTGTGGATCCCCACCCCGGGGTCACGCCAGCGGACCCATCCCGGTTCGGAATGGTCACCGAATCCTTTGTCGAAGACTCAGGGCAATTTTCCCCGACTTCGATCCGGGACCTTCAAATGATACCCGACGCCTCGGCGCGTACTTTTACCGGACCGGCCCCGGAATTTTTCGATGTTGTTGCGGGAGCCGGCCTGGTGATGCCCGGTTCCGCGTTCATGATTCCCCTGATGCGTTGGCGTCAGGACCGGATGCTCCCGGATCTGGGCCTCGTTCCGCGAGGGGTGCCATGGAGCGTCATGATATCCGACGGCGAAGTTCGTGTCGGACGCAAGGAAATCCCACTTCGTGACGACATGGTCGCGGTACCACCTCTGATGGGCCTTGATTCCGGGGAGCTGTCTTTTGAACCACTGGAAAACCTGTTGGACCAGCCTGCCTTGAGTCCTGCGCCGGAACTTCTGATCCTTGGTCCGTCGGGTTCCGGAATGCCCGGACGGGTGGCCGCTGTTGCCAACGCGGCGATGCGCGGCTCGTTTGAGACCCCGGTTTCCTGGCGCGATCTCGCCGTGCTGGCCGCGATGGCATTGATTTCGATGCTGTTGGCTTCACTGGGCAGCCCGTCGGACTCCATCGTCGCCGCGACCCTTTGGACGGCAGGCTGCACTGTGGGTTTGGCTGGAGGCGCGATTGCCCTGGATTGGTTGCCATGGTTGCATTGGATTCCTGCCCTGATTGTTTCGGCAATGCCGGCTGCTTTTGTGATTACCGCGCGTTCCCGGCGAAGGGATCGCAGGATCAGGATCCTTGCCGCGGGTCTTTCCTCGTCGCAACTGGCCCGGTCTGCGATGGCGCGCCAGGCGAGGATGATCGTTCACGACTTGAGGCGTGTCGTCAAATTGCACGATCCGGCCAACGCGGCCTATCTCGACGCGTTCCTCGTCGACTTGTCGGCGCTCGAGCAGAATCCGGTGAAGACCGGTTCTGGAAATACCGCGTCACGTCCCCGACAAAGTTTCTCGATTGTCGAGGTCGCGCAGGCATCGATATCCGGGTTGCGCGATTCGTTGCGGCGGCGCGATCTCGACGTGACTCTTTCTCTCAGGCACCAGTCGCGCCTTGCCGGAGATCCTGCGGCAATGCGTCGCATCCTGGACAATTTGATCGACAACGCGGCAGCGAACGCGTCCGCCGGTTCGCCAATTCTCGTATCCACTCGTGACGATCATGTGCGTCGGGCCGACGAGCGCTCTCCTGTTTGTGTCATTGCAGTCGCGAACAAGGTGGACTCCTATTCACCGCATGACTTCGCGGTCCTCGGAGAAGGACGCGTGCGTGACCGGAAGGACGGACGCGGTCTTGGGCTCGTTATTGTGCGCAGGCTCGCCGAATCGATGGAGGGTTCCGTCGACCACAGGCACGATCCGTCGACCGGCATGCTGGAAATCGCCGTCAAGATTCCTGCCGACCGGGGTTTACCGGATCTTCTTGCGGTATCACGTGGCAACCAACCATCCACACCCGCCATCGCTCGAATCGACCGCAGGCTGGTCCTGGTTGTGGACGACAGTCCTTTTATCCGTGACAAGTGGGAACGTCAGTCCGCTGAAGCCGATATTCTTGTTTTTGCCAGTCCCGAGGAATTCCTGAAGCATGCCGTTGATCCTGCGCTCGTTTCCCGCAGGCCGATCCTCGTCACGGACTATCATTTCGACGGCTCCTCGATGGACGGCGTCGCACTTGCGCGGAAAGCCCTGGCCGCGGGAATTGTCGATATCGTGATTTGCAGCGACTGGGATATCGGTCGGCTTGAGATGCGCGACAACCGGTTTCCGTGGATCCGTAAAGGCGAGGTCTCTCTGTCTGGCGTGATGATGGCGCTTCAGAACCCGTCGACCTGAAGGGTTTCCTCGAGCAGTCCCAGGCCAGCGAAAACCTGCTCGAGATCAACATCCGGATCTCTCGTAAAGACTCCGCACTGATACATGTTCTCGATGCCGAGGTGCGAATGGCAGTGAGTCACTTCGACCCGCAATCGCGCCTCGTCGATCTCAAGCCAAAAGTGACCTCCGTGAGGCAGCGGCTCGCGCGCTATGAAACCGAGTCCGCGTCGGGATACGTCCGTCGGGCGCACGGTGATAAGGCGGTCACCGTTCATGGAGACGAGGCGCCCCAATGCGCGGCTGGACACCCGGAATCTCCGGAGTTCCGTACGTTTGGACCTGACACGTATTTGAGACATTTATACCTTCGATAACATTGACTTGCCGGAAAGACAAAACACCCGGTCCTATCTGGTTATCGTCTGATTTCGACCGTACTTTAGGGCTTTTTGCCCAGGGGCTGGCATTTTCTCCGGACGTCAGCCAGAACTTTGGCGAAGGCGTCATCCCGTTGACGAAAACAGGGATCATCGTGCCGGTTCTTTGGCAGAGGCAGAACTTTCCCGGGGTAAAAATGGACGCGGCAGGATTTTGTCGGGAAGAAACTTTCGGGTGAATTTTCTTCCGCGTTCCGGGGTACTTGCGATGCCATGTCGCGTTGGCATGACCCTTGCTCATACATCCGGGATCCAAAAAACCAAACCGTCTTTCAAGTGCGAGGCTCCATGCGATCGTATCTCATGGCTCTGTGGCCGGTGGTCCTGTTGACTTTCGCGGGCGCGTCGCCGGTCGTCGCGGCGGATTACTCCGAGATCGTCTTGCCGTTTCCCCAGTCGCGCCCATACACGTCGAAATACGACGCGGTAGAGAACTCTGTCCGCATCGAGATCCTGAAGACGTCATCCACGGAGCTCGCGCCCCTTGAACGTTACGATGAGGACCTTGTTCGCCGTATCCTGGTGAAGGATCGCGCGGCGGACGGCGTGGAACTCCTCATCAAATTGAAGTCCCGGGATGTGGTCGCGACCATCAACGATTTCGATGAGCCATTCCGGATTGTCATCGCGATCTTCAAGCGTGGTTACACGCCGGCGCGCGCGGTGACTGGACTGCCTGTCTCCGAGACCCACGCGGATTCGAATCCTTCGCGCCCAATGGCCCTTTCGGCAAAGACTCCGCCCACCGAGGTGACAACACCCGCGAGCGTGCCGGTGGCAGGAGCAGCGACGCCTCAACGAAAACTCTTCCAGCCAGCGCCAAAAAAGTTTGAGAGCGCGGCTGAATTGTGCGCCCATCTGAAACAGGCGAAACCCGGCCGCGCGCCAGGCTGGGATCTCATGGCGGATCCTGTATACCGGCTGGATCCGCTGCCCGTGAAACCACAGTTCAGCGCCGATATTCCGGTTCCGGTTTGCGAACGCGCCATGGCCTCCACAAAAGGCATGTCGGACCTGGCGGCAGCCTTGTACGCCGATGGTCAGGAACTCAGGGCCATGTCCATTTATCAGCAGTTGCTGTTCCATGATCCGCTGGCGATCGAGAAAGATCCCGCGAACCTTTGGCGCATGGCGGAAATCCACCTTGGTCAATCGAACCTGTCCCTGGCTGGCGGATATTACGAGGCCATCGTCAAGCGCTTCCCGGGAACGCCGGAATACTCGCTCGCTGTCATGAGGATGATCGACGTCAAGGCCCTGGAGGCGAAGGCTACCGGACAGAGCGATCTTCTGGCAAAGGTTTCTCCCGCGTTGCCTTCTCTCAGTATTACGGGCGCCACTCCGGACTACCGTGCCGGCAAGGTTCTGCGCGTCGCCTTCTGGCGGGCGACTCAGGGTGAACCAAGTACGTTGCCGGGTGTGCCTGTCATTGAGGAGATGGAGGCGCGGGAGCTTGAGTCAGCATTCGCCGGCATCAAGCATCCGCGCACCCGGTTCCTGGCGGCTTCCCTGTTGCTCGGGGCGCGACTGGATCCGAAACGCGAATGGTCCACGGACACTGCCAATTTTGCCGCGAACTATTTCCGCGACTACAAGACGGGTGAATTTGATCCGATGCGCAAGGAGTTGTCAGACCGCTTGCGCTCCCGTCTCGACGCGATGCTGCAGAAGTTGTCTCTCGACGGCCACCATGTCGACGCGGTCCAGACGTTCGAGTTGCTGCCCAAGCCGCTGCAGTCTGTTCGCAAGAACATGAAAACGGCCTGGGCTCTCGGTGAATCTTATCGCCAGATTGGCCAGCCACAGCCGGCGGCGTCATTTTACGAGATCGCGGCAGCCGAAGGATCCGGGATAGACCGTTTCAAGGCGGAATTCTGGTTGTCCCAGACGGCATCCGACGCGGCCGATCTTCTCGCGCGCATGAAGGCCGTGCCTACGAGGATATCGCCCCTGCAGCGCCGTGTTGTCGAGGCGGACAGGGCGATGGCGGCGACATTCGCGGGCCTGAAGTCCGCCGAGAAAGAGCAACTTTACGCGACTTTCCGCCAACCTCTGGAGGCGTCGGTTGAGGCGCCAGCGAAACTCAGGACTCCCCCGAAAATCATCCTGTCGGCGTGGAAGGATCATTACGCGGCACGACAGAGCGCTTCGTCCGGCAGTTCTCCGACCGATACGAAGAACGAGTTCGCGCCCTCCGCGGCCTCCGCGAAATTGGTGTCCAACCTCGCGGCACGTTTCGCGGTACTCGGCATGGAGAAGGAACGTCGCGAGGCCCTGGGACTTTTGCGTGGGATGAAGCCCGCGCAATTTGGCGAGGACAAGGACGCGCGCAAGGCGTGGATGGACCAGTTGCTGCAATTGGCGGATGAGTATCGCAAGGACAACGAGTACCTCGACGCTGGAAGAATCTACAGCCTGGTTGCCTCTGAAAGTGAGAACTGGGAAGGCCGGGCCGAAACCCTTTACAAGGCGGGCCTTCTTCTTTACCGCGCCGGGCGCAAGGACGAGGCAGTCGCCGCTCTCGAGAAAGCAAAGGCCGACGGCAACAACTTGTTCTACGCGAACCTGGCGACAGAACGACTCAACCAGATCCAGAAAAAGTAATTTCAATTTCGCATTTGACGTGAACGTCTGGCGCGCACGACCAAATTATCGAACGGAGTGATTCGATGAACAACGCAGCCCTTCGGAAAGAGTACTCTGGCCTCAACTCCACGAATCCCGGTTCCGGCGCAGTTGGAACGGGTACATCCACCAGTCCGGGTTCAGGGCTGTACGTAGATTACGCGAGGGCACGCCAGGCTGCGACGCAGTTACCAGCCCAGAATCCTGCCATCGAGCCGTTTGTTTGTGACGGTGGCTGGCTGGTCGCCGATCCAGCCATGCGCAGGATCAAGGAGATCGCCGATCAGATCGCGGCCGTGAACCTCCCTGTTCTGATCACGGGCGAGGCAGGCAGCGGCAAGGAAACTATTGCCCGGTACATACATGCCCGGTCAGTTTTCGCCTCTGGTCCATTTGTTGCAGTGAACTGCTCTGCGATTCCCGCAGGGTCATTTGAGAGCGAATTGTTCGGATACCAGAAGGGCGCGTTCACGGGCGCGACCACGGACCGGGTCGGTCTGCTGGAGAGCGCGAACAACGGCACGATGCTGCTTGACGAGGTAACCAACATTGAGGGCGCCAGCCAGTCAAAATTGTTGCGTGTCATCGACGAGCGTCGTGTGCGCCGTCTTGGTGGCAACTCAGACGTGGCAATCAATGGCCGCATCATCGCCACGACCACGGTGGACCCGGTGGCCATGGTCGCGAGTGGCGCGTTCCGCCAGGACTTGTACACCCGCCTTCACGTTCTTCACATTGAAGTCCCGGCCCTGCGCAACCGGCCGGTTGATATCGACGCCCTTGCGCGTCATTTCGCGGAAAAGGAATGTATCGCGGCGGGGCGAAAGCCTGTGCAAATTTCCGAGGATGCCCGCAAG
The DNA here is from genome assembly GCA_010029825.1 of bacterium. GTDB lineage: Bacteria > Bdellovibrionota_B > Oligoflexia > Oligoflexales > RGVZ01 > RGVZ01. Next base: position 6,156 of record RGVZ01000117.1, read on the forward strand.
GCGCTTCGCGCTTGCTCATGGCCCGGCAATGTCCGTGAACTCCAGAACGTCATCAGGCGTGCGGTCGCTGCTTGTGGCGGGGAGATCGTCCACGCCGTCGATCTCGGATTTGAAGGCGTCGGATCGGGCGCGGACGCGGCCGCAAAGGGCTGGATTGATGCCCTGCCAGTTGGTTGCACCCTTCAGGAAGTCGAGACGCAGTTTATTCTCCGGACTCTCGAACACCACCAGGGCAACCGGACCCATGCGGCCAAGACACTTGGAATCAGCCTCAGGACACTCCGGAACAAGATCAATGAGTTCTCAGCGGAAGGGATCGACGTGATCGCTCCGCTGACAGGGAGGGCAAGTTGAGCCAGGCCGTAAACAGTTTGTTCAATTTCAACGATCGCGTCCAGATGTCGGCTCTGAGCCACAGGCTGCGACGCAGCCAGGTGATTTCGGCCAATGTTGCCAACGCCGAGACTCCTGGTTTCCGCGCGCTGGGATATGACTTCGAGAAGCAATTGCAGGATGTCTCATCGCAGGGTGAGGCATTGCCGGTACGAACCAGCAGTCCCAGGCACATGCAGAACGCGTTCACGCAGGCAGATGGATCGGTGCGCCCCGATGTCTACGTCCGCCCGACCGAATCCGTGGCCCATGACGGCAACACGGTCGACATTGACACCGAGATGGCGCAGTTCTCAGAGAACCAGATTCTCTACCGTGCGGCTGTTGAGAGCATCAACCGCAAACTCGGCATGCTCCGTTATGCCATCAGCGGAGGTCGTTGATCATGAGTACTTTCAAGTCGATGTCCATCAGTTCTTCCGCTTTGTCGGCGCAACGTTTGCGCATGAATGTCCTGAGCACCAACCTCGCGAACGCGCAGACCACGCGCACGGCAGAGGGTGGCCCCTACCGTCGTCGCGATGTCGTGTTCACGGCGCAACCGACCGGCAACCAGTTCGCGGACTACCTGGACGGTACCTACGACACGAAACTCGCGAAGGTGCAGGTCACCGGGATCCACGAGGACCAGGGCGCGCCGAGGCGCGTTCTCGACCCGTCTCACCCGGACGCGGACGCCGACGGATATGTGGAGCTGCCGAACATCCAGGTCATGACTGAGATGGTGAACATGATCGCGGCAACGCGCGCGTACGAGGCAAACGCCACCGCGCTGAACGAGACCAAGCAGATGGCGATGAAGGCTCTGGAAATCGGACGCTGATCCATAAAGGAGGAATGACATGTCTTCCCAGATGTCAATTTCAGCGAAAGCGGCTGAAGACCTCTTCGCGAGGTTCAACGAGATCCGACGCGAGAGTTCGACCCCGGCGGCATCCGGCGCCCAGGGCCTCGAGGGCTCTCTTGGCTCTCTTGGCTCAAGTGATTCCAGCGGGTCGGGAGCGGCAGGGAAGCTGTCGTTTTTCGAGCAGTTGCAGGCCCGGGTGGCCGAGGTGAATGAGCACGCGAAGACCGCCGACAAGATGGCGACGAGTGTCGCCACCGGCAAGTCCGAGAACTTGCACGAGGCCATGCTGGCCGCGTCGACCGCGGAATTGACGTTTAATTTGATGGTTCAGGTCCGGAACCGGGCCCTCGAGGCGTATCAGGAAGTCATGCGGATGCCAGTCTGACGGAGTGACCTGTGAATAATCTTCGCGAATTCATCATGAAACTCTGGGCTCAAGCCACCGCGTTCTGGGGCGCCCAGACACTTTCACGGAAGCTCACCATCGGCGCGGTCGTCGTGGCCGTTTTGGTCGCGATGATTGGCTTGATCTCCATCAACAGGGAAGACCCCTACGAATATGTCTTTGTTGATCTCAGCGCCGAGGATTCCCAGGCGATCGTCGACCATTTCAAGCGCAATGGGATCAATGACTTTGTCGTTGATTCCAAGGGCGTAAAGGTCCCCAAGGATCGCGTGCTTTCCCTGCGCCTGCAGTTGTCGCAGGAAGGACTTCCGGCGCACGGTGTTGTGGGCTGGGAGAAGTTTGACAAGCAGGAATTCGCGCGGACGGAATTTGAGCAGCAGATCAACAGGTTACGCGCAATCCAGGGCGAGCTTGCCCGGACGATCATGTCCATCGAAGGCATCAACTCCGCCAGGGTTCATATTGTCCTCCCCAAGCAGTCTGTGTTCGTTCAGGAGCAAAAAGACCCGACCGCTTCCGTTTACATCAAGACCAAGCGTGGCGCCACGATCGACGACAAGCAGATCCGCGGAATCCAGCACCTTGTTTCCCGGGCCGTGGAGGGGCTTAAACCGAACAACATTTCCATCATCGACCAGGAAGGAAAACTGCTGACCAAGGTCGAGTCAGAGGACTTCGCCTCGAAAATGACCAAGGAAATGTTGACCTACAAGCAGACCGTCGAGAAAGAGATCGAGGAGAAGATCCGCTCGATCGTCGGTAAAGTTGTCGGCCACGAACGCGTCGACGCGAAAGTCGACGCGACCGTGGATTTTACGCAAGAAGAACAAACCATTTCCGATGTTGATCCCGACAAGACAGCGGTTGTCTCGCGTAACACTTCGGGCGAATCCATGCAGGGGACCGGCCTGAATCCCACCGGGATCCCTGGCAGTAAATCAAATGTACCTGGCGAGCAGGAAACGCCGTCCACTGGTGGCAGCTCGTCGTCAAACAAACGCGACTCCGAATTGGTCAACTTCGAGGTATCCAAGATGGTCAGCAAGAAATTGCTGCCAGTGGGTACTGTCAAGAGGCTCACCGCGGCGGTCCTTGTCGATGGCAAGCAAGAAGCTGTCGGTGACGGGCCGAAGCCTGCCTTCGAGGCGCGTACCGATGAGGAAATGAAGAAGATCGAGGAACTCGTGAAGCGCGCCATGGGTTTCAAGGACGGGCGTGACGAGGTCCAGGTCCACAACATGATGTTCCAGCTGGACAACACCCAGCGTCAGGTCATCTCCATGGAGACCCAGGAACGCCGGGAATACGTCTCGACAGTCGCGACCTCCATGGCGGTGGCCGTGGCGCTGATTCTCTTCTTCGCCTTCGTTGTCAGGCCGTACTTCCGTTGGTTGACTTATGACAACGAGCGCAAGCATCAGGCGGCGATCATCGAGGAGTACAAGCCTGACCTTGAACAGAGCATGGTCCAGTCCCTCCAGGTCAAGGAAGAGGTTCCGTTCGAGAAGATGACCCAGCAAGAGCAGATCCTGTACATCGCCAAGAACGATCCAAAGCGCACGGTTGAGGCGATTCGCATGATCCTGAGCCCGAACCAGGCAGGTTGATCAACATGGCAACACTGAACAAGGATGGCCAAAACAGATCGGGTCGTTTCATCAAGAAGGATAACCGGCTGATCGATCACGTGGCGATTGGCAAGTACTCCTTCGAGGAAATCTGTCCGACGCCGATCGCCTCGTTTGACAACGAGGACTCCACGATCATTCACGCGCGTCTGCATACAGACTCGGATCTCAAGGCGACGGTCCGGGAGCACCCCAAATTTGACCAGACACTCAAGCATCCCGAGGGCGAGAGGCATGTCATCAAGCCCGTGGACTTCACACCCGAGTGGAACAGTTCGGTGTCCCCATCCACAGGCCGGCGCAGGAAAATCGGGCGTGGTGACGACGTCCTGGAACTTAGCGACGAGGGGCAACGGGAACTGGCAGCCATCTTCGGGGAAGGTGCCTCGCCCCGGCGCAACGCGTCGGCGGGCGGGCAAAGCGCTGACACCAGTCCGGAAGCCGACGGGGACACCACCGCCCCAGGCGCGGGACTTTCGCAAGGCCTGACTCCGTCCACCATGTCGCCGGAAGTCCCGCAAGCACAGCCGTCCGCTGGATCGCCGCTCGAGCGCGAGGCAGGGTCTTTCCGGATCAACCGTCAGGAATCCGTACCGCCCTCTGAGACGTTCATCCCTCTTGCCACGTCACCGGTGTCTGAGGCTGCCACGGTAGAGACAGCGGCCGCCGATGCGTGGAAGGTCCGCAAGGAGATTGAGCAAGAGACGGCGAAAGCCATCGCTGACGCGAAGGAAGCAGCCGTCCAGGAAGGGCGCAAGAGTGGTTACGATGCCGGGTACCAGGAAGGATTCCGCGTCGGCGAGGAAAAGGGTGAAATTGGCGCGCGACAGACTGCCAGCCAGTTCTTCGGGCGCGCCGCCGAGTTGATATCTGAGTTTGAGTCGCTCAAGGGCCAGATCCTCGAGAACGTCCAGCAGAATTTCTTCGACTTGTGCCAGGCCATGGGCGAGGCCCTTCTGGAACGCGAATTCGAGATTCGACCCGACTCATTCGCGTCGATCATGCGCAAGGCCGTGTCAGAGACCGTAAAAGGCGATCAATTCAAGATCCGCCTGAACCCGGAAACAGCCGAGGCGATGGCCAAGGCTGGAATCAAGGACCTTGACGATCATCTGGTCAAGGACGCTCAAGTAGGTCCGTGGGAATTCAAGTTGGAATCCCAGTTGAGCGTGGTCGAAGTTCAGGCGAAGAAAATGATCAAGAACCTCCTGGGGCAGGCTGATGTATCCCTGTTCTCAAAGGTTGAGAAAGCGAGCTGATCTTGGAAGGCAACGCGAAAATGTCGATGAACCTGCGTCGGTTCGAAAGAAATGAGCTCGCGCGGTCATTCTCGCACATCAATTGGGATCCGCGTGGCAAGGTCTGTGATGTCGTCGGAACCGTAATCGAAGCGTTCCTTCCTGGATCACAGCTCGGGACGATCGTGACCGTCGCGATCGGCGGACATCAGGGCGAGGTCCTTGGAGAGGTCGTTGGATTCCGCGGCGACCGTTCGTTGATCCTTCCATACAACAACATGGGCGGGATCGCGCCCGGGTGTGTCGTGAGCGCCATCCACCGCTTTGACTCCGTGGTGGTCGGTGACCACCTCATTGGAAAGGTAGTCGATCCAATGTTGCAGCCCCTGACGGGACGCCTCGGTCAAGTTGATTCCTCTGCCTGCGCGTCAGTTCCCCTCGACCGTGACGCGCCAAATCCGATGGAGCGAAAGCGCATTGAGCGCCCGCTTGGCCTTGGAATCCGCGCAATGGATGCACTCCTGACGTTTGGCGAGGGCCAGCGTATTGGCGTCTTGGCCGGATCGGGCGTGGGAAAGTCGGTCTTGATGGGGATGGTGGCGCGCGGGTCATCAGCAGAAATCAACGTTATCGGTTTGATTGGCGAGCGTGGCCGGGAAGTGCGAGAATTCCTGGAACGGGACCTCGGGCCGGATGGACTCGCCCGGTCTGTCGTGGTTGTTGTCACCGGTGACCAGTCTCCCTTGATGCGGTTGCGCGGAGCAAAACTGACCACCGCGATCGCGGAGTATTTCGCCGCGCGCGGTAAAAGGGTCCTTTTGATGATGGATTCCCTGACTCGTGTGGCCATGGCCCAGCGCGAGATTGGACTGGCGATCGGCGAGCCACCGACAACGAAAGGCTATCCGCCATCTACGTTTTCCTTGCTGCCCCGCCTTCTTGAGCGTTGCGGACCCATGCCCGAGGGCTCCGGCAGTATCAGCGGGATTTACACGGTCCTGGTTGACGGCGACGACTTCAATGACCCGATTCCCGATGCGGCGCGCTCGATTCTTGACGGACACATAAACCTGTCACGCTCTCTTGCTGCGCGCGGGCATTTCCCCGCGATCGAGGTTACAACGAGCGCGAGTCGCGTGATGTTTGACATCATCAGCAAGGACCATTGGGCCCTCGCGAACAAGTTGCGCGGACTGCTCGGCGTCTATGAGGAGAACTACGATTACATCCAGATTGGTACGTACCAGCAAGGAACCAATCCGCAACTCGATCTCGCGATCCAGCTGATGCCCCACATCAACAAGTTCCTGAAACAAGACATCAACGAGTTGTCGACGTTTGACGAGGCCCTGGCTGGAATGAACGAACTGCTGGCAGGTCGCGCCTGAGGCGTGGATCGGATCCATGAATGCGGAATCAACTGAAGAAAATCGAGCGTCTTGACCCGGTCATTGAGATCAAGCAAAAGCGCGTTGACGAGGAGGCCTCGTTTCTCGGCGAGATCAGGCGCGAAAAGGCAAAGATGGAATCGGACCTCGTGTCCTGGCAACAGCGTTATCTCGACGGCGTAGCCCGGTTGAACGTTCTAAGGGAATCGGGCAACCGTTCCATGCTTGCCGCCCTGGAGTCGGCTGTTGACCACGCCCGGGAAACACTTTTTTCCTTGTTCCAGAGGCTCAAGGAAGTCGACGGGATCGAAGCGGCCCAGATGATCCAGCTGAACATGGCGCAGCGCGAATTGAGCGCGGTTGAGCGCTTGCAAGAGGTCTACAGGCAACGTTTCCGCAAGGACCTGGGGCGGAAGGAACAGAAAGGGCTGGATGAAATCGCCCTGCGAAGATTTCTTCAATCGAGGGGATGATCGTGATCCATGTTACCGAACACTCATCAAGCAGTTTTCCCTCTTGGCTCAAGTGGGCCGCTGCGTTCAAGGTGTCTCTCCTGGCGCTGTTTTTGGCGTTGCACTACGGTCAAGTGCGCTTTGGCGAGTCCGGATTGCTCGCCGCTGATGGCGCGACGGCAGACAAGGCCGCGTCAACATCCGACAGCGGGCGAAAAAGTTTCCTGGACGACTTGCTCGAGCTCCCGACGCTTGACCGCGACAAGTTGCGGAAGGAAGACGTCGCCCGGTACCTGTCCATGGCAGACCGCAAGAAGAAGCAAATCGACGAGCGGGTCACTCTGCTCGGTCGTCGTGAGAAGCAGTTGCAGGACGTCGAGAAATCCATTGACGGGAAACTCAAGCGTCTCGAGGAAGAACGCAAGTTTTTCGCGCAGAGCATCCAACAAGAGAAGGACTTGAAAGGACAGCGACTCGACAAGCTGGTTGAGCTTTACGACAAGATGGAACCAAAAAAGGCCGCGCCGGTTTTCGAGAAAATGGATGAAGACCTTGTTGTCGCGTTGTTCAAGCGACTGCGTCAGAAACAGGTCACGCTGATCCTTGAAACAATGAGCGCGGAAAAGTCCGTCAAACTCAGTGAATATTTCGGCCG
>RGVZ01000118.1 GCA_010029825.1 bacterium
AATAGACCCCACGCCCCCGTCCAACAGGAGCCTCAGGTCACCATCACTTCGATACCGTAGTTATTCCAAGCCACCGCATTCAGGAATCTCTGCCACTTCGATAAACTCCTCCCAGTGCGGCTGGAAAGACCGGGGTGGAGCACGTGGCGGAGGATCGTAGTCTTCACCAACGTGACGCAAGTACCGCCGGGCCTGGTCGGGGTCACAGATGGCTGCGGCAACTTCCATGGCTCCTCCACAGCGGTCACATTTCGTGACATCCACTTTAAACACCTGGGACAACAGGCGAGCCCACAGTGATTTCGGGCTTGGCCCGGAAGCATTGGAGTCGGCAGAGATACCGCGTTTAAAGTGAATGCCCTTCTTCGAATCTGGCTTTAGCACGACTTTGCGACGTAGCGGTGAATTCGGCGCAAAGACTCCACCCCACTTCACCAGGTGGGACCGTGGAGGCGGGATAATCGCCGCGAGTTTTTCCAGAAACTCGCCGGGGGAAAGAAGGAGGTGGGTGGTCCCGTCGTGCCAGGGCGTTTTTAACTTTAACTTCACGCGACCATCTGGCTGGATTTCCAGGCGCTCATTTGAAAATGGGAAAATCCATTGACCGAAAAACAGAGGCGCCCTTTGGCCCGCGGGATTTCCTCCAGGTAACCAAAGCCGGATCCGATGCGGATGACATGCTGGCCTGCCGACGGACCAAAGGCGATCCGGCCAGAGATGGATGCCGCCGAGATTGCAACAAGGGATTCATGATCGCGGAATATCGGATCGACATCGGGGTGAGCGACGAGAGACCCTTCTTTGTCGAGAAGGCCTTGGCGTTTTAAAAGAGCAATGACCTTCCCCGAGATCGATTCCGCATGTCGCGACACATCGTCATCGGTCATGCGCGGCACATTTCGAAAATGAGCCTTGCCAGCGATTTCCGTAAACAGGGAAAAATCCGGCGAATAAAAAACCACCGGGGAAGGTCCCGCGGCTCAAACTTCTGGCCGCGTGATCCACAATGGGTGGGGGCAGTTTACGCCTTGTATTCCACGTAGCATACTGCAAAATAGACCGGACCATTTTGCAATCGGCTACACGATTATTTTCTCTTTTATCCCTAATTCAGGCATGTTACAATTTTTCAAAATGTTTGAGCCACGCAGAATTGCGCTCTTTCTTTTACCCGGCAGGACTCGCCATGAAACGGTACATGACAGATCAAGTGAGGCAAGACCTTGCCGGCAAGGTCGTCTTGCTTACTGGTCCGCGGCAGGTTGGCAAGACATGGCTGAGCCGTAACCTTTTTGACGAAAAGGAGACGGTTTATTTAAACTACGACAATGAAACCCATCGACGCGTAATTCTGGACCAATCCTGGTCACGAGATGCGGACCTCGTTATTTTTGATGAGATCCACAAGCGAAAGAACTGGAAGCGCTGGCTAAAAGGCGTGTTTGATGTTGAAGGCGTCCGGCCGCGACTTATGGTGACTGGATCAGCTCGCATGGATGTCTGGCGAAAGGGAGGCGATTCACTCGCCGGAAGACATTTTTTGTGCAGATTGCACCCCATTTCAATCTCTGAAGCGGTCAAGGAAACAGGAATTCCGCCCCGTGAAGCGTTAGACCGCCTCATGGATGTCGGGGGATTTCCAGAACCTTTTCTTAAAGGCACCAAGGGTTACGCTCAAAGGTGGCGCCGATCGCACCTCGAGCGCATCCTGAAAGAAGACTTGCTGGACCTTGAGAGAGTTAGCGATTTGAAATCTGTTGAGGTTCTCGTGCAGCTCCTCAGCGAACGTGTCGGCGCGCCGGTTTCGTTCTCGTCATTGGCACGTGATCTCGAGGTTTCTCCGCATACTGTCAAACGGTGGATTGGGATTCTTGAGTCTCTTTACGTGGTATTTGTCATTCGACCCTGGACGGCAAAACTCTCCAAATCGATCTTGAAGGAACCTAAAATCTACTTTTATGACACTGGTCGTGTGCGCGGTGATGAATCCAGTCGATGGGAGAATCTCGTCGCTTGTCACTTGTTGAAGTGGGTTCACTACCGGCAGGATGTGTCGGGAGAAAACACGGATCTTTTTTATCTACGCGACAAAGAAAAGCGCGAGGTAGACTTCGCCATCGTTCATGAAAGAAAGCCAGAGATTCTGGTCGAGGTAAAAACCTCGGAAAGCACCATGACTCATCTTAAATATTTCGCTGCCAAAACAGGCGCAAAAAAAGCATTTCATCTGCCGCTGGCACCGGTGACAGAACCAAGGCAATTGGGTATCGTCAAAACGGTTGATGCCGCCAAGTGGCTAGGTGGCCTCATTTAATGGACCTGGACGTCGTATTCTGGCAACGTTCATCGGACTGCTCGCAACAAGAGTGTGCGAATGGATCATGAAAGACCTTAGCGTGATCAGAAATTGATTTGCAATATCCTCCGCCGTTCCACCCGGGTGATCACCTCGACCCGCGGGGCATTGTTCCTGGTCATATCCATAGTCTTATTCCTGGTCGTTAAGGCGCAACTAGGATGTCCGGTCCTTAAGGGGTGCGCTACATTTCGCCCACCCCCTGTGCAGTGAAGGACGCCAACTTGTCACACACGTCTTTTTTTAGATCCTTCGCTAGCTTCTGTCGTTCCTTCTCGGAAATTTTTCCAAAATCAACTCGCTCCTCCGGCACAGAATGGCTAATCATCACCTGTTCAAAGTCGCACTGAATCTCGCTGCGTCTTCCATCAATTTGCACGTAATCTGCCGAAAGCGCCCCAAATCCATCCCCTTCAAGCGGCGCGTATAGGAGACGAGGAAGATTGGACGAATCCGTTGTTTGCATGAGGCTTTGCTTTCTCTTGCCAAGTGCGGGCATTGAAGCAAGCACCGAAGAGAATAAATCCAATGCTATAAGAGATCGCATCACGACGCCCCTCCCACCCCATCCGATCGTTCTGCTGGGCGGATCGTCGCTTATTGCCAAAACTTGAGCGAATACTGTGCGTATCCGGGGTGTTTGCAGGAAATTCAAGCACACTTGCCCAAGTACTCAAGCCAATAGACCCCACGCCCCCGTCCCACAGGAGGCTCGGGTCATCAACAAATCGATGCGGCGAGTACCGCCGGGCCTGGTCGGGGTCACAGATTGCTGCGGCAAATCGTCCGTGCCGGGGCACTTTGCACGATCAGATTGAATGGATCAACGACGACGCAAAAACCGTCACTTCGCGGCGGTCGTGGTAGAGCTGGCGCGCGGCGAATTGCCACGGGCGTTTTGATGAGGCGCCGCGGGCTGAGGCCGCGGCCTCGCGCAGGATGTCGAGGCATTTCAGGACTTCCTCGCGGCGCTGCTTCATCGGGAGTTTCAGGTTCACGACCAGGTTGCGGCAATTGCCGTCCTTGATCCACTGCGCGGCCAATTTCGCCACGCGCGATGGCTGCTCGACCACGTCGCACACCATCCAGTCGACGGGGCTTTTCGGCACGTAACGGAACGCGTCGGTGGCCTTGTGGTCGACCATGCCGCTGGCCATGAGGGCATCGTCCATATTCCCGTTGTCGACCGCCGTCACGAACATCTCGCGGTGGACGAATTGCCAGGTCCATCCGCCCGGCGACGCGCCCAGGTCAACGACCGTCAGTCCCGGACGCAGCAACTGATCGCGCTGGTCCTTGTCCATGAACACGTGAAAGGCTTCTTCCAGTTTCAGGGTCGACCGGCTGGGGGCTGATGGCGGGAACTTCAGGCGCGCGACCCCGTCCAGCCACGGCGATGAGTTGCCCGGGTCGATCCAGGTCAGCATGGCCGACTTAGCCTTGTCGTAAAAAAAGACGTTGAAGGTTGGCAGGCCCCTGGCGCCCGCCTTCGCGACAAAACCAGACTTGCCGAGGGATTTCGACATGGCCGGATGGACCAGTTTCGCGAATCGCGTGAGTTCCTTGCCGTCGTTGTTGTCGGGAAACGTCACGGCAAGTTTGTTGTACTGGATCCCGGCCGCCGCGAAAATCGTATCCAGCGCCGCCGCCGCGATCGGTGCCGCGCGGTCGCGCACGTCCCCGAGTTCGAGGGGACCGAATCCGAACGCGATCTGACGCGCGAAGACCAGGGAGTCAAAATCCAGTTTCTTGCGCAGGCCGAGGAGTTCCTCGACGTTTGCCAGAGGCAGGTACGCGAACGCCGCGTTCGCGCGCATCACGGGCACGGGCTTGCGCCGCAGGCCAAGGATTTCCACCGCTCGCGCGGCGAGTTCTTCTCCGGCCTCGTTCTCAAAACCCTCGCGGCAGTATGCAAGTACCAGTGGTTTCACAGTTTGCCCTTATTCTTTTCATGTTCTTTTCATGTTCTTTCCATGGTTGGATACGCGTTCAGTTGCAAGATGGCAAGGTCACGAAGAGGCGACGATTCGCGGCCAACTTCCGCGGACCGTTCCCTTGTGAGGTGAAAATCTTGAGTCGTTCACCCTGGTCAGTTCACTCAAGACAATTCCGCTCCGGTCGACATACAGGCAACCGATATTCCTCGGCGGCACCTTCGCCAGGACCGTCTGCGATGTCTCGATCAGTTGACGGAGGTTTTGCTTCAGGCGCACGGGGTCAACCGGCTTCGCCAGTGATTCGGCCGCGAGCTGGTCGGGTGTGAAAATGACGTGTCGCTGAATCAGGTCCAGCGTTGTAAGCCTGCGTCACAGCGACGTCCGCATCATGGGCCAGCACTTGCTTTTGAAACGAAGAGATGGGCATCGAAACTGTTCCTATTTTGTCTCGATTTCCGCGGCAAGGCGCAGGCCTTCGAGGCCGCCATATTTACGCAGGCCGGCGCAGACGAGGTGCATGTTTTCACTGGTCACCACGAGGTCACGACGCATATGCCAGAAGCACTTCGCCCGGTATTGCTCAAAGATCTGCTGAGCCCTGCCGATCCGGCGCATCTCCTTTTCCACCTGGTCTTGTTTGTAGTTTTGCAGGATGTTGTGGATCGTCACTTGGTACCCGTCGGGAGAAGTCTTTTTAAGCCAGTCGAGCAGCTCGGTGTCGATTCGCAGGGAAATGGCTTTTTTTGTCATCGCGACCCTCTGTATATACATTTTGTATATACATTCGGAAAATGCAATCCCCTCTCTGAAGCAGCCCCTGAAATTACCCCCTCGCCAGGGTAATGAATTGGCCACAAGCAGCTGTTTTTAATGGATTTTCAATAGTTTAAAGCCCTTTTGTGAGCAACTGCCGGTTTCAGTTTACCCCGGCCCCGAGAAGGTACTTTCGAGTCCCTCGCGAAATTCCATGATGGATTGTAAAAGTGGCGTTTCCACGGCCGGGACTTCGAGGCTGGCCGTGACGGGCCGGAAGAATTTCACCGTGGCCGCGTCGCGCAAATAAAGTTTTCGTGGGATTACCCGCGATGATTCAATGACGCCAAGGAACAAACCGAGCAGGGCCAGGTGGCCGTCTTCCGAATTATCAATCAGTTTTTGCGTCAAAATCCTCCCCGACTCGCGATCCGCGATCACGCACAAGCGCGGAAAAAACCTGCGACCATCTTCGGATTTAAGAGTGCCCGGAAAAAAAATCGTTCCCGCGTCCCACTCACCGTGCCGGGAAAGTTTTTGGTTCTTGATTGCCTGGGCCGGCGCGGGATCTGCCTCTGCCGGGGCATTGGTCTCCTCCATCGAGGGATAAGGCTCCCACGAGTCTGTCCAATCGCCATTCGAAGATCGGCGCCACGTCCTGACGCGATCAGGGTGGCGCAAGAATCCGGAGTCCCCCTCGACACCTTGTGCGACGAGGATTCCAACTTCCATGCAGTCTTTGATGGTAGCGGTTTCCTCGATTGAGGGCCTGTCCGGGTAGAATCCCGGTTCGAACCGGACGAATCGAGGAAACGCTTCGCCAGAATATTTCCTTCCTGCGTCCTTGATCATGCGTTTGTCTTTCGCGTCAAGGTGGTCACGGCTGGTGAACTCCGCAACAAGACACAGTTGCTCAAAGGCCAGGTCAGGGTCAAGTTCCGGGGGGATTGTGGAGTTCTGGATCTTCAGGTAACTGCGGTATCCACGTTGGCCTGGATACGCGAATAATCCTGTCATTTCATGATTTTGCCCTACGACGCAGCAATAGGATGTTTCCCCGGTCCGGGGATCAACCACCGCGTAAAGATCACGGTCGTTGTCGATGATCGTCCACGGCTTCTTCTCGTAGAACGCGTCCGCCTGGTCGAACAATTGACGCAGATCTGGACGCACAATCTCGTTCTTCTTGTCAGGCATGTTGTCTCCTCCTCCGGTCGTTTGATTCTGGTGCCGGATGAGGCGCGACCATGTGTGATTTTGCGCCCGCCGTCCAGTGACATTCTTCCTGAAGAGAGGATTCTTCGCCCTTCGCTGCGCTCAGCGCTCAGAATGACGGGGAAGAGAGGATTCTTCGCCCTTCGCTGCGCTCAGCGCTCAGAATGACGGGGGTGTCGGGATGGGCTTGCGATCAGAGCAGCTGCCCCGTCCACATCTGCTCCAGAAATTTCTCCCACGGTAGAAGCAAAATTCCGTCCTCTGTTTTCCGGATTCCTGGCTCGCAAGAGACAACGACGTACGCCGGGAACTTTCCTTCTTCCTTGAGTGCGCGTATTCCCTTCAGGTGTTTGTCCCCGACCTGATGGACGCCCTTTATTTCGATAGCGAGCTTTTTCTCGATCACAAGGTCGACTTCAAATTGCGAAGTTGAACGCCAGTACTGCAGACGGAAATTTCTGCGGAAATAGGAATTGAACGCTCGTACTTCCATGATGATGAAGTGTTCAAATGTTCGTCCGAATGAATCTGACTTTGTGGACACGCTGTCGATGTCACACAACCTGTTGCGGACGCCGACGTCGAACAAATAATATTTTTGGCGCGTGATGGCTTTTCGCCGCGTGGTCTTCGTGTAGGCTGTGACCGGAAAGCCGATCAAAGTATCTGTCAGGATCTGGAAATAATTTTTGACAGTGTTTTGGCTGACTCCGCAGTCACTGGCGAAGTTTTGAAGGTTGACCTCTTCGCCGTTTGATTTTGCGGCTATCGTCAAAAACTCGGAAAAGGCCTCAATATTCCGCGTCAGGGATTCGGCCATTACCTCTTCTTGCAGGTAGTTACCGATATAAGCCTCGAGTTCCTCATGCCAATCCGGGCTTTGATAAACGACCGGCAGTCCACCCTTGGTCAGGTATGTGACCAAATCAAAATCATCGATTTCCCCACGAGTCAGCGGCATTAGCTCGGCGGTCCACGCCCGGCCGGCAAGGAGGTTGGCCCCACCATGGCGGAGCTTTCGCGCGCTGCTTCCTGTGAGCAAAAAAATCTTCTTTTTGGATTCAATCTGGCGGTGAACTTCGTCCAGAAGCGACGGAATCTTCTGGATTTCGTCGATAACAATGGGGCCTGGTTTTGGACTTTGGCCGATGATCGATGGGTCTGCGAGCAGCCGACGAAAAGTCGCGCGATCAAGCAGGTCGAAGACCTGGGCTCCGGGTAGCTGGGTTTTGATGAGCGTGCTTTTGCCGGTAGCCCGGGGTCCGAAGAGGAAAAAACTCTTCTTTTGCATCAATGCTGTTAAGTCAAGTATCCGTTTATACAAAGATTTTTGTGCTCCGCAGAAGAGTTGCGTAATATCATGATAATATGCAATTGATCTGCGATCAAGGGCACGGAGGCGGACGGGGAAGAGAGGATTCTTCGCCCTTCGCTGCGCTCAGCGCTCAGAATGACGGGGAAGGCGTCAGATTGACGGGGCGGGATGTCAGGCCTTACGGCTCCAGCATGTGCGGATAACGGTGTTCCGTGATCGGCAGGAAGTTTTCCTTTATCGTCCGCATCGACACCCAGCGCAGCAAGTTCAGCATGCTGCCGGCCTTGTCGTTGGTGCCCGACGCCCGCGCGCCGCCGAATGGTTGTTGCCCGACCACAGCGCCCGTGGGCTTGTCGTTGATGTAAAAGTTGCCGGCCGCGTTCTCGAGCGCCGCCGCCATGTGGTGAATCACGCGCCTTTCGCGCGCGAAGACCGCCCCGGTCAACGCGTATGGCGTGCCTTCGTCGCACAGTTTCAGCGTTTCCTCGAACTTGCTGTCTTCGTAAACGTAAACCGTGAGCACCGGGCCAAAGATTTCCTCGACCATCGTCTTGAATTTCGGGTTGGTGGTCTCGATGACCGTCGGGCGGATGAACCATCCTTTGCTGTCGTCACACTGGCCGCCGGCGATGACTTTCGCGTCGGACGCCGATTTCGCGTGGTCGATATGTCCTTTGATCTTCTTGAACGCGCGCTCGTCGATCACAGCGCCCATGAAATTCGTGAAGTCCTCGACGTCGCCCATCTTGAGCTCTTCCGTGATGGCGACCATCTTGTCGCGCACATGCGGCCAGATGCTCTTCGGGATGTAGGCACGCGAGGCCGCCGAGCACTTCTGTCCCTGGTACTCGAACGCGCCGCGCACGAGTGCCGTCACCAGCTGGTCCACATCGGCGCTCGGGTGCGCGAAGACAAAGTCCTTGCCGCCTGTCTCGCCGACCAGTCGCGGATATGACTTGTACTTGTCGATGTTGTTGCCGACCGTTTTCCAAAGATGATTGAACGTCGCCGTCGATCCCGTGAAGTGGATGCCGGCCAGGTCCGGATGTTCCATCAGCGCGTCGCTGATCGGTCCTGGCTCGCCCGGCAGGAAATTGATGACGCCCGGGGGAAGTCCGGCTTCCTCGAGGATCTGCATGCCGATGAAGGACGACAGGGCCCCGGTCGCCGCCGGTTTCCAGACCACCGCGCAGCCCATCAGGGCCGGCGCGCACGGCAGGTTCACCGAGATCGACGTGAAGTTGAACGGGGCCACGGCGTAGACGAAGCCCTCGAGGGGGCGCGCCGACAGGCGGTTCCACTGGCCGGCGGGGGAGTATGGTTGCTGCGCGTAGATTTCCGTCATGAAGTGGACGTTCCACCGGAAGAAGTCGATCAACTCGCAGGCGGCGTCGATTTCCGACTGGAAACAGGTTTTACTTTGCCCCAGCATCGTGGCCGCGTTCATTTTCGCGCGGTATTTCGTCGCCAGCAGATCGGCCGCCTTCAAGAAAACGGCGGCGCGGTCTTCCCACGGCAACGCGGCCCAGGATTTGCGGGCATGGAGCGCGGCCTTGACTGCGGCCTGGGCGTCCTCACTGGTGGCCTGGGCGCAGTGGGCGAGGACGAGGTTCTTGTTGTGCGGGCTGGTTACAGGCCGCCGGTTTTTTGTCATGATGTGGTTGCCGTCGATGACCAGCGGGATCTCGACTGGAGTTTGACGCTGGCGGTCCAGTTCGCTTTTCAGTTCGCGTTTTTCGATGGAACCGGGCGCGTAGGCGCGGATGGGTTCGTTGGTCGGGGCCGGGGCGTCGAAAAGGGCGTGGGACATCAGGAATCTCCGTTTGAAAGTCGTGGAGAAAGTAACATGAAGAAGTATGCCAGACCAAGCGCTGACGAGCTGCGCCGCAACCTGACCCCGGAGCAGTTCGCCGTCACCCAGGAAGACGCCACGGAACCCCCGTTCCGCAACGCTTTCTGGGATCACAAGGAACCGGGGATTTACGTGGATATTGTGTCCGGAGAGCCACTTTTCACGTCCCTCGACAAGTTCGATTCCGGGTGCGGTTGGCCCAGTTTCACGCGCCCCATGCGTGCGGATTCCGTGACGGAACACGAGGACCGCAAGATCTGGCAGGTCCGCACGGAAGTGCGGTCCGCCGGGGCGGATTCACACCTGGGGCACGTTTTTGATGACGGCCCGGCGCCGACGGGGCTCCGGTACTGCATCAATTCGGCGGCCTTGCGTTTTGTGCCGCTGGCGCGCATGGAAGAGGAAGGTTACGGGGAATTTCTGGAACTTTTCAGGAGCAAGAAATAAATGACAACGAAAACGGAAGTGGCGGTTCTGGCGGGCGGGTGTTTCTGGGGCGTCGAGGAAATCCTGCGCGGGATTGATGGCGTCGTCTCGACGCAGGTTGGATACACCGGCGGGGATTTGACTGACCCGGCCTACGAACAAGTTAAGAAAGGCACGACCGGGCACGCGGAGGCGGTCGAAGTGACGTTCGACCCGGCGATCCTGACGTTTGAGGATCTTCTGGGGTGGTTTTTCCGCCTGCATGATCCGACGCAGCGCAACCGTCAGATGAACGACATCGGGACGCAGTACCGTTCGGCGATTTTCTACCAGTCGGATGCCCAGCGCCAGGCCGCCGAACGCGTAAAGGCCGCGGTCGACAAGTCGGGCAAGTGGCCAAAACCGGTGGTGACAGAGATTGTCCCGGCGGCGCAGTTCTGGCGCGCCGAGGAGTACCACCAGAAGTATCTGGTCAAGAATCCGGGGGGTTACAACTGCCACTTCCTGCGGGATTAGGGCCGGTTGTGGTACTATTTTAAGGTTATCGCACCTGTTGAAAGCCGGGACCAGGGAGGTCTTGCAAACATGTCGGACAACGCGAACCAAAGCCAGGACATGATCATCACTCCGGCGGAAGGCGTCAACCGCCGCAGCATTCGCAATTTCCTGCTGCAGCCTTTCCTGCAGATCCAGCTGGGCCTCGTCAGCGTCGTCCTGTCGCTCGCGTTCGCCGGGGTGATCGGCTGGATCTTTTACGTACACTTGAACCGCTTCGCCGCAGTGGTGATCCAGTTGACGGATGCCGAGGAAGAAGTCCTGAAGCTCCTGTTCTCCAGTCTTGCCGACATGCGCAGCTCACTGCTCCTCGCGATCTTCGCGTTCTTGATTTTCAACATCACGGCTTCCATCATTTTCACCCACAAGATGGTGGGGCCAACGGTGGCCTTCCGGCGCCTCATTCGCGGGTTGATCGACGGCAAGTACGGCATGCAGATCAAGTTGCGTTCCGGTGACGCTTTTGTCGAAGTGGCGGATGATTTGAACGAGCTTTCACGCGCCCTCGCGGAGAAACATGCTGCCGACGGCAAATGACTGGTTCCTGCCCGCGATCTTCACGGACGGACCCGTGGGTGATTGCCTGGCGGCCGTCGTTTCAGAGCTCGAGCGGCGTCGCGACTTTGTCGTCGCGGTAAGATCGCGCCTCGAACCAGGCAACGCCTCAAGTCCCGCGGCATCTGGCAGCCAGGGAAGGCTCGACGCGGTCACCGACCTGAGCAACCGCATCAAACCCCTCGAGAATACGCTGAGGACACGATTGCCAATGTTGCTGCCGGATCGTCCCGCGGCATGGTTCCGGGTGCCGGCCGCGAGGACTTCCGGCCCGTTCGCGACATCCGTCCTGCACGAACCGGTGTTCGCGCCCTACGGCTCGGCCCCGCCGGACCTGGTTCGCGAAGGGCTCGTGAACGCGTGGAAAAACGGGGCGGTTTCGGTCGGGGTATTCCGGATCGGCATCCGCTGCCTGTGGCTCACATTGCTGGAACTGAACGGACGTTACCGCGCGATCAACGAGCTTGATGGTGAATTTTCCGGCCTTGCCCTGGACCGTTTGCCGGACGGCCTCCCCGGGCACCTTGATTGCAAGTCTTTGCGGGCATTCCTCACGAACGTGAGAAATGAGTTGCTGGGTTGTCGCCAGAGGCTCGACGCGTGTTACCGCGATTTGCTCGCGGCGTCCGACCAGTATTTCGCGCATCAGGCAACAACCAGCGCGAGTCAGGGGGCCGGCGCGCAATCGCGGACGGGTGCGTGGCGCGACCGCGCGGATGATTTCCGGGACGAGCAGAGCCGCCGCCGTCAGGCGTTTTCGTCGGCGTCCGGGCGGGCAGGCGCTACGGTCAAGACGGCGAAGGATATCGAGGCATTGCGTTACTTCGGGTTCAGTGACTTCCCGGCCCAGGACGAGTTGCGCAGGAAGTATCTGGAACTGGCGAAGAAATATCATCCCGATGCCGGGACCGGGCACGAGGAAAAGTTCAAGACCCTCAGCCGGGTGTACGAACACCTGTTGCAGAGATGCAGCGCTTGATGTCATAAAATCCGCAATGGCCACTCCCCAGGGAAAAATCAGGTTCGTTCCACTGCTGCTGCTTCGGTGCCCGTACTGCGGGTTTACTCCCCTGCAAGCAAACGGATCCTGGTTCTACTTCGGGCAGGGCTGCAAGACCTGTGATTACGTCTACGAGCGCGAGCCGGGCTATTTCACGGGCGCGTCCTGGATGGTCAATTACGCGGTGTCTGCCGTCTTCGGGTGTGCGATGGGCGCGCTGCTGCTTTTCAAGTTGCCCGACCTTGACGCTCTGTGGGTCGCCTCGATTGTCTCGGTCTTCCTGATCGCGTTTGGCATGTGGTTTATCCCGTACAGCATGGCGATCTGGCTGGGCTTTGACCACCTGATCCACCCGCTGACTCCGGCCGACCGCTACCGCGAGCGCGCTCCTGGAAAGGGGGCGCGATAACGATGTCGATTTTCGCGACAGGCAAGACTCACAACATCGTCGCGTACGCGTTTGCCGAGAATTTCCGGATGTCGAAGATTCATTCCGAACTTGGCGCGACCGTGGGTCTCATGGATCCAAAGGACAGCGCCAGCCGCGAAGTCCCGGGCGGTGGGCGCTTGTACGCGTTCAATTTCGGCGTGCTCGTTTTCTGGAACGTCCCGGTCGAAACGCGCACGAAGGAAATCGATCAATTTCGCGCCCGGCGCGAGGGGGGACTCTCAGATCCCGCCGTCGTCGAGGACTTCATTGTCGAGGAAGACACCGGTGAACGCCCAAGGGCCGAGTTCAGCCGTCTGATCCTGGACAAGGTGACCCCACAAAGGGCTGAAGTCGTGGCCCTCACCGTGGCGCAGAGTGCCGCCATGTCGTACTACGAGAACGTCCTGGAAAAGTCGCTCTCGAAACTTTCCTCGATGCTGGCGCAGTTGGAGCAGCGCGGTCACATCGGACGGTCGCCCGCGCGGTTGCACAAGTTCATCGCCGAAGCCGTGATCATGCGCAGTGAAGTCGTCGGGGTCCTTCACTTGCTGGATCGTCCAGACTTGATCTGGGAAGACAAGACGATGGACGCGCTCTATGACGACCTGCGCGCGGT
>RGVZ01000119.1 GCA_010029825.1 bacterium
GAGCAAAGGTCTTCATTGATTCGGTGATGGTTCAGGGAACGCAGGGCGAGGCCGTCACCCCCATGACGGTGGCGGTGACGCCCGGGCGTCACACGGTCATGCTGGGGCTCGACGGGTATGAGCCGACCACCATCAGCGTGCATCGGGTCGCCGAGCACACCACCCGTGCCATCAACGTGTCGCTGGGGGCGTTGACGCGCAAGGCCCTGCCCTCGGCGACGCCGACGCCGAGACCTCCTCGTGCAGCGGCGAGCGTCCCCTATCCCACCTACACTGAGACGCCGCCAGTTCGTGTGGCAGCACCACCGCGTCCTTATCAAGCCTATCCAGTGTCGACGCCCACGCCGAAGCCCGCGCCTACCGCGTCGTTTCCGATGTCGTATCCCACCGCATCCATCCAGCTGGACGCAAAGATCAACAATGGCGATCCAACCAAGAACGAACACTGACGTAGCTCCTACCCTCTACCTCCGTTTCCCATCTCACCCCCACCCCCTGGAGGACTGACCTTCGTGCTCACGCCCGGCACCGTCTTGAATCAGCGCTACGAGATCCGCGCACTGGCGGGCGAGGGGGGCATGTCGACGGTGTACCTGGCCCTCGATCGCAACCTGGGGGGCAAGAAGGTGGCGATCAAGGAGATGGCGGTGCCGGCCCGGACCCCAGAAGAGAAGGCAGATGCCATCGAGCAGTTTCGTCGCGAGGCGCGTCTGCTGGCCACGCTCACCCACCCGAACCTCGTCCCGGTGAGTGAGCTGTTCGAGCACGGCGAAAACGCGTACCTGGTCATGGCCTATGTCGACGGCCATACCCTCGCCGACGTGGCCGAGCAGCGCGAGCTCTCGATGCGTGAGGTCGTCGAGTTCATCGACAAGGTGGGCGAGATTCTCGAGTACCTGCACGAGCACGAGCCTCCCGTGCTGTTTCGCGATCTCAAGCCGAGCAACATCATGCTCGATGCCTACGGCCAGATACGCCTCATCGACTTTGGCATCGCCCGCACCCTCGAGGCGGGACAGGATACGCGCACCTTTCTCCGCGGCACCGGCACGGCCGCGTTCTCGCCGGTCGAGCAGTTCGCCGGACGCGGAACCGACGTGCGATCAGATGTGTACGCCCTGGGCGCGACCCTGTACGCCCTGCTCACGGGCGAGCTTCCACCTTTGTCGGTGGAGATGCTCTCTGGCGATGCGCCTCCGCTCAATCCGCGGGGGGTGTATCCGGCGATTCCGCCGTCGCTCGAGGCGGTGATCGTGAGGGCCATGGCGCTTCGCAAGGAAGGGCGTTATCCTACCGTACAAGAGCTGCGTCTCGACCTGGCGCGCATCTCGCCGCTCGAGCTGAACGCCATGGCCCGGCGAGCCGGGGGGACGAGCGCAGCGAGCGCCTCGCCGGTCAACCCGTCGAGTGGGGGCAGTCAAGCGGGGGCGTCACAGCCGTGGCCGGCCGGGCCGGGCGCAGGGCAGACGTGGCACGGCGGTTCGCCTGCACCGTCGGGCGCCGCCTCCGAGTCGAACGGCAGCTGGGCCGCGAGCTCGTCCGGAACGCTCAACCCGGTGACCGCGACTTCCTGCCTGGCTTGCGGCAAGTCACTCACGCAAAGCTTCACTCTCACGCTCAACGAGGCTCTACGGATCGGCGCCATCATCCGCGGAATGGACGTGGAAGAAACCGAAGTGGTGGAAGGTGAGCGCATTGCCAAGGACGTTCGCGAAGCAGTCCTCAGAAGCGGTGACGCCAACCTTGTCAAGGTTATGCAAGCCCTCCCCGAAGAAAGCTGGGGGCGGTTGAAGGACCTTCTTAATAAGGCTTGAATGACCTGCCAAATTTCCCAGGACCATTTTTTATTGGAAAATGGCCAGAGAATTTTACGCCGACCTGATTTTACAGATGAAATCGTTCGGCATCAGTTACCCGGGATTTCAATACGGCCGGAAGTCGGTGTAGTGCTGCCACTACTACTCGATGCATTAACCGCTGGAGGATCAGCTGGGGTCTAAGAACCATTAGAAACTGGAAACCGCGCACCACACGCTACCGATTTGTGGATCACAAATACTTGATCTACTGCCGGATTGAGGCCTTTAAATTTGCAATCTCAAAAAATGGCAATCCACGCATCACCTCCGCACGACCGCCAAAGGTTTTAAAGAGGCAGTGATGGTTCGCCAAAGATTTTATTCGTTCGGCCAACTCCGAAGCCTCTGTGCTTAAGCCCAGACCTGCCAGCTCCGACGCAGTGATATTTGGAACCTTGTGGATGAACCAAGTTAGTAACGGTTCACGATAGTCTGTCGCGTTAACTTTGAAGTGCCGAAGGTACTGCGAGGCCAGCACGACGCCGACACCAAATTCACGCCCTTGAAGCAACAGCTTCCGAAGCACATCAAACTCGTACTGCATTATGTTGTCAGCCTCGTCCACCAGCAGGTAGGAATCGATTACTCGAAGCTGGGGCACGTTGCCGATGAAGGGACGCTTTGGCAGTCCCAGCATGTGTTCATAAAACATGTTGAGCATCAATGCGACCACCATGTTCTTGCTACGATCGTCTTGCCCCATCTCGGCCAGAGACACTACGACAACACCGTCGAAGAAACTAGCGAAGGAAGAACCTGTCGGCGGATCCGCGGAGAAGACCTCGGAATCAACCAAATCATCGATTATAGAGAGCGGAGCATCAGCCCTGCCCCCGAGCATCAATCGGTACTCGGAATGCACGTCATACAACGTGGGCATCCGACCCTCAATCTCGGCGGACTCATACGCCTTTTTGACTGCCTGCTTTAACTTATCCCGCTGTACGGGCCCTATACCGGAGAAAATCTTGTCGAGAACGTCTGCGAAGAACTTAAAGCGGTCAAGCCAAGGCACCATTGAGTCAACTATTCCTGAGGTATCGAAGATATTCAGGGGCATCCGGTGTGGTTTGACAACCTTGGCTCCCACCGCTTGTACGAAGTCTGGCGAGCTGTAGTCTTTTTTATAGTCAAAAATCATAAAACGCGGCTTGATGCCGCGATTTCCATCAGCAGCACTGGAGATTTGGAGAATCAAGGACTTGAGCAACTGCGTTTTGCCGGTCCCGAGGTCACCCACAACGCCGATGTTCAGTTGATTAAGTCGCGTATCGGAGATGTTCAGGGCGAGAGACTTAGCCTCGAAGCCGCTCACGGATTTACCAAGCTGGAGCACAACTCCGGAAGGCTGCTGCTCATGCTGCGGCGAGAGCTCCGATGTACCCACGGACGATTCATCAGGAGTGTCCGAAATCATTGTTTGCGGGGCGCTACTGTCGACAGCCCCACCTTGCGATTTGTCACTCGTTTCGCACTTTGCCGATGCCGATGTAAGGATGGCAGTCACAGGTGAGTCAACCGGCGACTGGCTCGCAACCCCGGCTAACGGCGTTATTACGCCTAACTCAGCGGCCGCAATTTCTGGCAGCACTTTCCAGTCACCGAGGTTTTGCCGCATCCCCTCGTATAGCGAGACCGGATCCCCCACCATGACCCTCGCAGCGTCTTCGAGTGACACAACAATCGTCTCCGGGAAACCATCTTCGTCACGGTCGGAAGGGCCACTAGAAGGAGACGAGTCAACTATCAGGAGACGACCCTGAGGATCCACCTGAAGGTCGGCTGTTCCGCCAAGAATGGCGGCAGCCAGTGCCTCATGTAACTCAGACCAATCCCTCCCGTCTTGGGTTAGGAACTTATTCTGGCCGTAGATTCTGATACCGAATCCGATCATCGACAGCACCAAATGGCCTAGTGCCAACCGCCAGACCAGAAGGGCCCTTCCGCTGTCCTGCAGCGCTTGAAGAAGTGCAGCGAGGGCCTTGGCCTGCGACAGCGCGGCAACACTCTCCTCGCGACTCATTGGCTGACCAGACCGAAATTTCACCTCTAATGGAACGAGTTTGATCGCGACCCGATGAGGCGTGACCTGAAAGGCGGCGAGGAGCAAATCCGGCCGCCTTATTACGCCCTCCTTATTCGCCTTCACCGCGCGTGACAGCTCTTCGATGTGAGCAGTAAAAGGATCAACGGGAACGACAACGGTCACCATAGGGTGGCCATCTACACTTTGCATGACCGGAAGCAGGCCGCCGCCCCCCCCATCCACTCTGAAGGAGTCCTGCAGAACTCTTGCGGCAATAAACATACCCAAGGCCCCTGCGGCCTTGCTGTCATCTCCGGAGATTTCACGTACTGTTGGTATCCCTCGACGCGCGACCTCATGCAGCAATTCGTCGATCTGGTGTTCATCCAGCCGATCGACACCGCCCAACTGCGAGACAGCCCTAGCCAGTGCTTCCCGGTCGACCTCCTTTATGCTGGAGATCAAGTAGCTACCGCAGGTATCGCCAGCACGCTGGGAGTAGGAAGGAAGCGAATAATCCCAAAGGTATGCACCCTTGAGCCAATCACCCACGAAGCAACCAGGGTCGACGGCGGATGACGAAACTGCCACGAAGTCGGCTTGCTCCGTCTCGAGCGCCTGCTTGATCGCCCGGACATCGGGTGCGAACCGGAAGCACTTTCTATCAGGCGGCGTGTTCTCGATCCTGGCGATGGCCTGCGCAAGCCTGTCGAAGAGATACTCACCCGAGTCCTCAGGTGCGACTGACTGTCGCGATTCCACGAGATAAGCCTGACCCGACTGGGGAAGCTGCCTGCGTACACGATGCCGCAACAAGCCTCCGGCCGAGAGCGCGGAACGCTCAGGCGACAATGCGAGTGTAGGCTGCGAGGCCTCAAGCTGAGTGATCACAGCCAAGTCAACCGAGCTGGCACCACGCCCCTCTAAGAACCAGCGTACCGCCCCTGCAGTGTCCTCAACCAGATTGCTTAGAGTGGGCTCGTCGGGACGAGCCGCAGCTGGACGGGAGTCGTGCACTTCAAGCAACCGGCTCCCAAGCTGCATTCCAACCCTATCGTCCCCAGACGCGTCTTCGCCGAATCGTCGCCTACTCCACTCAGCGACACCTTCGTTGCAGGAGTCGACGCCGACACCGCTTGAGGACAGGCTGATTGACAAGACAGGTTTCGCGGGCAGTAAGTCGGCAATATCATTAAGCGCCTTGGCAATCTGCGATGGGCTGAAGCCTCGGGCGAGCCCCCCCACGGTGATGCCCAGTTCCGGCCCAAAAGGCTGGCGCTGGGAGCGGGCACCGAGCTGAGCAAGCATGTCTGCGTTCCACAAGACGCTCCAGTAATCCGAGCTGCACTCCACTGCGACGAATGTTTGGGCCTCTATGCCATCAGGGCCGCGCGTATATAACTGGAGGAGGTCAGGAACGACGTCTGGGTCAAGTAGAGCTGCGGCTGGGCACGGCATACCCGCCTCTAGAGCACGAGATAGCGTCGCTTGGGCTGCACATTGCCAGACGAGGCGGACCGGGTGTAGCGGCGACAGCAGCACCGCATCCAGCCTGGGGGACAATGTCTCGGTGCCCAGCTCTGCCGATGCTACGGCCACAACGTCTGACCAGCAGGCAGTGCTAGGGTCTGCGTTCCACCATTCCATGTACGAATCGAGGTAAGTCTCGACGAGTTCGCGGAATCCTTCGTCGCTCTCCAGCCACCGCCCTAGGGTTGCCTCTGCGGTGAGGCCAGAGTTCTCATCGCCACGTATTCGGTTGATGATCTCGATCCGGCTCCTAATGAATTTCGCCGGGGGCGACCACTCGTCCGCGGACGGCCTGGGGTCGCTAATGAATCTCAACGAAGATATGAGCGGGCCGTTTGGAGAGTCCCACTGCACCTGTCCCCACGCCGAGGAATAGTCCTCGCCCAAAACGATCGGCATGCACGAACGGTGAGAGGTGCTTTCGTCAAGCAGCCAAGATTCCAAAACATTGCAGCGCATGACACGGTCTACCTGGACCGAGGCCCTTCGCACTCCGCGGTTCTCGCGGACCAGCCGATCAAACTCGCTCGTGCATCCCGTGACTCGCACTTCGGCACACGACAAGTGAACACGGCAGACCTCTGGCTTGCCCGAAGAGGATTCGTCGCGACGTAGCAGTAGTTCCAGATCACTATCACCTCCCGCGTCAACCTCCACGTTGAAATGCCCTAGGGAGACCCTGCGAACCGGAAGGGTGACGACCTCAGCAAGTCCGGAATCATCAGCTTGGCCGTGCTGGGTTGCATGCCCTTCCAGATGAACGCCTGGTGAAACGTAGACGTCTACCAGATGGCGTCCTGGGCCCTCGAGCACCAAAGAACACTCCACACTGGGCTTTTTGCGTGACGGAGTCGTCTGGCGCTTAGCTGGGGTCAACTTCGAGGCTGTGCGGCACTGAACGTGAATTCCGGCATCCCATGTGGCCATGGAGATGACCTTGACCGACGCTACCGCTTGTCCGTGACTGAGCGTGATGAAGCGTACCGGAACCCTGTGAAGCGGCATCTCCAGCAGGCGAACGACCGGCTCCGCGTTGATTTCGAATTCCCATGAGGTAAGCCCCTTGGCCCCGCTCCCGACCCGGCGTTCGAGTTTGATGAGCTGAGCCTCCCCTGTGGCCGAACCCGCCGAAAGGCGGAGTTCTGCCCCATCACCAACGACCACTAAACCACCCACCGCAATTGGGCTCAAGGGGTTCAGAACTTCGATCGCGACGTCCGCAACTCCAGACCCGGAGTCCTCGAGCAGGTCGATCCAGAGTTCCGCCGTCAGCCTCGACCACCAGTCTGGGGGCTGAGCCATAACCGCGCCCTTGGACGTCGCATAAAACGCTGAGGGCGCCCGCTCAAAGACGGTTGGAATGTCGCAAGCCAATTGAATGAAGAGCCGGAACTCCTCAAGCGCCTCACGGATCTCTTCACTTGAAGCGTTCGCAATCGCCCTTTCGATGCCAGTCTTGAACCCATCTTCCAGCGCATTCGCTATACATGCGAGTGCCTTGAGTTGAATCTCAGAGTTCAACTCACCGGTATTTGTTGGCGGCAAGCCGCATGCAGCCGATAGGCGGACGTCTGGTGGCTCTTTGGATAACTGAGTCGAACACGAAAAAATCCGGCACAGCACGCGCCAGGCACCATCCCGAGAGGCGCGCCCGGACCCGACCTCATCTGCTGCCCGGGCAGCGGCTTCAACAATGCGGCGAGCATGCTCAATGGAGGATCTCGATCCACTCTCGGCGATTGCTGCCGTAACGATGCTCTGAACGAAAGCGTCAGCCCACCACTCATCGAAGGTTGCAATCCCGGCGCTCACCTTAGGGCCAACGCCGAAGATGTCAACTGTGGTCGCCACGGATAGGTCCATGTGCTGGTCTGGCGGGACGAGCGCAAGGAAGCTTGGCGCGGAAGCGGTGTCGCGGATGGTCAGGAGAT
This sequence comes from bacterium, assembly GCA_010029825.1. GTDB lineage: Bacteria > Bdellovibrionota_B > Oligoflexia > Oligoflexales > RGVZ01 > RGVZ01. Next base: position 7,347 of record RGVZ01000119.1, read on the forward strand.
GCGCGTGGTCGCACAAACCTGACTGGCCGATGGGTGGATTGCTAGTGGTTAGCATTGATTTAGGCACCTGCAGCAATACTGGCAGTTCTAGCTGAGGTTGACCCGCACTATGACGGGACGGCTGCAAGAACTCAAAGACTTGAGCGAGGATCTCCAAGGGTGGGCCCAAAAAGACAAGGCGTGCCTCGCGCGACCTAGACTGCATCTGTCCGAGGCGCTGACGAGACGCATCCCTGACGTAATCTGCGAGAAAGCGGGCGAGTTGAGTCATGCTTGTGGTGGGGCAATTGAGGCATTTGAAGGGGGGAATGGGGGCAAAACGAGCACGCCGCTTTCTGCATCCGGGCTGTCAAGGACGAGCCCGAGCAATCGAAGCTTCTGCCCAAGGTCGCTCGAGGCAACCTCATCCCGTCCGATCAGGATGCCGTACCTCGCAAGATGGTCACAAAGACGGTGCACTGAGCGGGCTCCGCCCGTTTCATGAAGGCAGCAGTGAGTCATGGCGATCACTGAGACTGGGCCGAGCCCCACGACCCATCGGGCCCTCGCGTCATTCGTTCGCTTGCGGATTGAGTAGCCCTGATCGTACCCGCGCAGGACATCGCGGGTCGTCTGGCGTTGGCCGATGCAGTGACGAACGAACTCCAGCATGTTTGATCCGATTCCTTGGGAGCACGATAGCGTGCGGGACTCGGCCTCTCGAAGAAGCTGCCACGTCTCAAGCACTGAAATCCGTCCGAGCTCGGCCTGATGGCGGGAAACCGACTCCAGAAGTCGATCAAATGCGGCCTGACTGGACAAAGGCTGCTCGAAAGGCTGTCCAATTTCAGCAAGGCCCCAGAGTGTGGCGTTCAACCCCAATCGGGCGTGGAGATACCTTGATACCAACACCTTGGCCTGGTCCATAGCTGCCCGGCCGTAGGGGAAGTACCCAATATCCTCCGGGTAGACTGGTTTGACAGCTGGCGCTCTGGCGGGGGCAGCTGGGTCCTGATCCCCTCTCAGTGCACTCAGCACAAAGGACCAAGCTCGTTGTGTGACATCGCTTAGCCACATAACGTGGGCAACAGACGCGATGCGCAGAACAGCCTCGAGCAGGCTTACCCACTGACGACGAGTCATTTTCGCCTTGACGCTGATAACGGCGTCAAGGTCCTTGACGAACTGTTTTGCGGGGAACTGGAGCGACCCGCCATCCGAGCCAACGAAGTCAGCGGGCCATGGGTGCTTCAGCTCCTGGTACGAAAACTGGATGTGCGATGGGGGCCTCCAGGAACCTAGTTCTGACTCGAGCCATCTGGCCCAGACGTCGTCATCACTCGTCACGGCGAGAGCCTCAAACACTCGCGTCCACAAGGCGTCTGCTTCACTCTTGCTGCTGGAACCAAGCAGGACCATGCGCTCAATGAGGTCACCTGGTGACCAAGGATTGCCGGCAAGGCGCGCGCTTCCGGAGTATCTGGCGACCTCGGGGACGAGCGGGATGAGCTGTAAGAAACGCTTGTTGGATTGGTTTGGCAGCTTCGGGCTCTCAAGCGAGCCCTGCAGGACCCTCGACCACTCCTCACTTGAGAGCGCAGCAGACGGAGGAACCTTGCCTGCCTTGACGCGCTTCAGCAGGTCACGCCCGTTCACGGGGACGGACTTTTCGCCAACGTCGCTCAGGCCGATTCGCCGGTAGAGCGCCGAGAGCAAAACTTCTGAGCTCGCGTATTCAGGAGCTGGCCTCACAGCAAGGTCAGATTGCTGAAAGGACGGATGGTCCGCCCTCCACGGAGATTCCGTAAACCTGGCCAAGCTAGTCATTTCGCTCCCCCGAACACGGGAAGGAAGCGCCCACCGATGAGCTCAATCCGCGTACCCGTAGCACCGAGCTCGATAGACGAGTCCTCCAAGGCTTCGGGGTCCCTGACGATCGGCCCCGATAGCCGCGCCTTCGTGGCGTCGATCAGCGCGTTCACCTCGGTTGGCAAGGACCCACGCGACAATCCCGCCTCAAGTAACCGAATCGACCGGTAGAGGTCAAAGGTGAGTGCGATTGTTTGCTCGGCCGAGTTGCGCCCCACGCGCAGCGTACGCATGGGTGGAATAGGGCGGCCCTCATCCGACTCAGGACGCGGCTTCACAAACTGCTTGGTCGTGATCAACATGGCACGCAGAGTCGCCGGCGGCATGGGCTGGCCGAAGGTGGTTGTCAGGGACACCTCGAACTTGTCGTTCGTATTGAGCAGTCGGCTTACCTCTCGGGCAGCAGACAGGACAAGTTCGCTTTCTTGATTGCCTCCCTCCACGATGCGTTGGTATTGGGACAAGAGCTGCTGATCACGGGTTACCGCACATTTCGTGCCCAAGCTGCGCCGGACAAGTCGGCAGGCAAAATCGCGGAGCAAGTGCTGAACCCGAGTCGCGGCGTCAGGCAGCTTTCGGCGAAGGGCCGGGGTGGAAAGTTCTCGGTCCAGTTCGGCGAGGCGGCCAAGAAGCTCGACCTCAGACGGAGAAAGGCACTTGTACTTTAGAAGCAGGCTGCGGCCCGAGCCAACGGACTGGCTGAATCGAGCATCGATATCTCGAAGCTTCAAACGCGTGGTAGAGCTGATCGAAACTTCTAGAGCAGGGTCAGCAACTGCGGGATCGAGTGCGAGACATAAACTGTCTAGCAGACCCTCAATCATCGCGGGAGGCCTCATGCCAGATCCGTTCCGGAGGAAAGTAAGTAGTCCCAGGGCAGTGTGATTGTCCAGCAGGCCAAGTTCGCGCAAGTCTTCACGTAGGCGCCTAACCACGCGCGCATCCCACCGCGCGAAGAGTTGGTGCTGATACAACGACCCCACGAGCAGAAAGACCGCTGACGAACGCCTAGCGTCGGGTTTTTGGCCAACCCGAGACGCATCAAGTTCAACAAGGGAAGCCGCCCAGACGCAGGGCGACTCCGAACGCCCAGCCTCGGAGGTAGAACTTGCTCCCGCGAGCAGATACGAGACTAAGGTGAAGAAGTCCCGAAACGTCCACCTCTTCGCTGTCGCGAGTTCATGCCATCTGAGCAGCAACATCAGCTCAGGCGAGCCTCGGGTCCCTTTGAGCAACTCGCGTCCCGTGCAAAAAGGGCACAACTCCCTCGCCGGACAGGCCCCATACGCCGCCCACTTTTCCTCCGCAAGAGCTTCGGCCAAAATGGCGGCAGCTGGGGCCGGATCGCCGTCCCGAGTACGGGTTAGCAGTGACTCCACGTCCATGGGCCAGACCGCGACTGATGGGTACCCCTCAAGAGGCCAGCAGGACGCGCTGCCGCCGCCCTGTCCCACTGACTGGATGATGGCTTGCAGCAAGCCGCGGGAGCGCGCCGGTCCATGTTCAGACACATGAATCATTGCATCGTCAAGCACCCCGCGATTGACGCATGCAAGATACACCAACTGCGCCTCTGGATCAGAGAGCGCTAACTCCAGCTCCTCAGCGAGAAGTTCGGCTCGTGATTGATTTGGGGCGTCCTCAACTGACGCGTCTTGGACGATGCGTATTTGAAACCGCCTAGGCGTGCCTGCGGAGCTTTGCGCTTCGGCTTTTGCAACGCGCGGTACCGCACGGCCAGCTTCGGGCATTAGCTGTTCTCGAAGGCTCTGGCGCAGCGTGTTGTTGCAGTCCAGCGCGTGATCTAGCCAATCTATCGTCGACTCAATCGCCTCTGTCTTGCCGTTACCTGGCCCACCAACTAGAAGAACTAGTCGTGGTGTCTGCTCTGGCGACTGGACAAGCGATTGAACCCATGCCTCAAGTCGTTTGAGAAGGTGTGTCTTGAGGATCTGGCCGGTCGGGCGCCCGCTCAAATCATCAAAAAGCCGACGCACCCCCCCAGACTGGTTGCCTGCCCAATTCCTAAGGCCAGTCGGGAAGGTCGGCACAGAGCCAGCTTCCTGATTTTGCATTTCCCTCCCTTCGCTCCCCTGTCACATTCAAACCAGCTCACCTTCCTTGTTTTCGACACCGCTCCCTGCGAAGCGCGATCTAGAACGGGAGGAGGCCAAAACATCACCTAGTGCATACGCGATGGCTAGAGCAAGCAGCGGTGGCACGGCATTCCCCACCTGAGTGTATCGCGGGCACTCCCGTGTACGACGGTCGCCGCCAGTTGTGTATTTGCCTTTGAACACAAACCAGTCTGGGAAGGACTGCAATCGCGCGCACTCGCGGACGGTGAGGATGCGAGGGTCACAGTAGTGAAGGATGTCGTCAGGCAATGTCGTGATCGTCGGCGCTGGCTCTATGGCGGACATCGGGTGAATCCGGCGCTTGCGAAGATTGAAGCTCTCCCGGTCACGATCACTCATCTGCACGCCCTGTCGACAGACATTGATGATGTCCCAGAAGCGGCGCTGCACGACATGAGAGTGCCTGGCGAGCCGCATGCTATCCATGCGGTCAATTGGCACCTCCGATCGCATAAGCCTCTGGTACGGACTCTTAGGCCGCCTGCCGTCATAGGCCAACTCTTCGAAGCCCTTCCCGGAATCCGGGTCCTCGCAATCTTTTCGCGGCCAGAGGCTGCCATCGGGACGGCGAAGGGTAAGGTCTCCAATCGCATCCCTCGCGGACACGGGGCAATCGAGCCCGAGGGAACTCAAAAACTCAGCTCGTTTTGATTCCAGACGCTCGAACACCAGAGCCGCTCGCTTGCCATCTTCTGCCGGCTGTACTCGCTCGCGAAGGAGACCCACGACGATCAAGCGCACTCTTTTTTGTGGCACCCCGAACCGAGAAGCGTCGATGATTTCACCCTTAACGTCATATCCCAAATGATCCAGTTCGCGCGTGATGGTCTCGAAGATCGAACCACTAATATCCCCGCGCAACCTCCGATTGCCAGACTTTGCAACTCCATGGGCAACCGCCATGCCTGGGACGTTCTCCAAAAGAACTGCTGTGGGTCGGACCAGCTTCACAAAATCTAGATAACGCTTGAAGAGCTGATTCCGCGGGTCATTAGGATTCCGTCGACCTGCAAAGCTGAATCCTTGACAGGGAGGGCCCCCAGCAATCAAGTCCACATGATCATCGCGCAAGTCGCCTAGCTCCTTGGCATGCCTGTCCAATATCTCGTCTATCCCCCATGCTCGGACTTCCAACCACTTATCAGGCCAAGCGAAGCGCGACGCACGACCACGCGGCGCATCAATAAAATTTGCCTTGAAAGTGCCGAACGCCATTGGATCACGCTCTACAGCAAACAATCCCTGAGCACCAGACCACGACAAGCCCAAAGAAAGACCGCCACAACCAGAAAAAAGGTCAATAAATCTCACGTCTTAGAAACCCCGACTCCGATGTTCACAAACTGTCTTGGTCTGGGCCCTGCTCGCCCAACTCAGCGAATTTAGCAGCCATAGTCAAGTTGCCCTTGGTGAGCTTTGTGATCGTCACGTCCTGCGCCTTGTCGTTAGCGATACGAAAACTTCGGACCGTAGCTTGCAGGGCCTCCTTGGTTTGTTCCATGTGCTTGATTGACTTGTCGATCTCTTTGATTGCATCTTGGAAATGCCTCGACGCGAGGTCGTAGTTCTTGGCGAAGCCTGTCTTAAAGGTCTCAAGACTTGCCTCGAAATTGGTAATGTCGATGTTC
>RGVZ01000120.1 GCA_010029825.1 bacterium
CCCCATGGGGGCTACATGTGGGGTGCGTGCACCCCAGGTCGGCTGCCCTCGTCTTATATGACTCTACCGCTTTTTTTGCAACCCTAACCCTAATTTCACGTAGGATTACTATATGTTTTGTTTTTGATGACACACATGTATTTATGCGTACTACCGATGACGCGTCGCCTGGCGTACGTTTGGGCACAGGTGGCCACAGTGTCTGCAAAAGCGCGAGGCGTGCCATATGTAGGTTGTAGTAATACGTCCCCACATGGATAACCCAGGAATGCTGCGACGTGTGTCAACGGTGTCTGCTTCTGGGCACGTGAGTGCCGGTGAACGTCTTTCCGTAAAGGCTCGTTACGCACCTATCCCTTTGCACGCGTGCAGCAAGGAGGAGATTGAGATATGTGCCATCCTCTCCTTTGGGCTGAACGGGTCGTCATACGAGCTCTTTCGCGCCGGTCACAACATGCGTCTTCCAGGCCTACCACCGCCAGACTTTGTGCATGGTACGGTAATCTACCAATACGACGGCATGGCGTTTCATGGCGAGGACCGTGAAGAGCGTGATGCGCGTGTGACAAGTCGTCACATCGCGGCCGGATACACTGTAGTGCGTCTGCGGGACCGGGTGCGTGATCTCCCCGCAATGGACGGACTTACCTGCGTGCAGGTGAACGCACGGGACAAGCTCCGAACCGCAGTATATGATTTTGCGCGCGTACCGCGTGTGCAGGAATCGGTTGCTATAATCAAGGAATGGACTGCCAGACGGCTCTCAGAACTTGTCGATGTTCCGGAATCTCGGCAGCCCGGCATTGCCTGGTTTCAGAGCCTTGACCCAGCACCCCTGCTTCTCAAACACTACCGCATGCCGTTTGAAAATGCAGAGTTTATGTCTCATCTATTAGCGGTCTGCACTGCGCTGCCGGCTGCCAGCTGCCGATCCATCGTGGATCGCTATGATCTGGAACGCGACGTCGTCTCAATGCGCAGCTGGCTTTCCCGGCTCGGCGCTGAGAGATTTGTGACATTCGCAAGCACCTGCAGTGTAGCAACCCGCCTGGACAGCCCTACGTTTAACGCGGCGCTTGAACGCTGGCTCGCGCGGCTCGGCGTTGACCGCTTCGTAACGTTTGCTGGCACCAGTAGCGTGGCAGCGCGCTTGGATGTTCCAGAGTTTAATACCGCGCTCGAACACTGGCTTGCCCGCCTAGGTATTGAGCGATTCGTCACCTTTGCGGGCAACGGCTGTGTAGCGGCACGTCTGGAGAGTCCTGCATTTAACGCTGCGTTGGACAATTGGCTGGATCAGCTGGGCGTAGGTCGGTTTGTAACGCTTCTGAGCAGCGGCGTAGCGGCACATCTTGAACGCCCTTCATTCAACGATGTGCTTCACAACTGGCTCAGTCGTCTCGGCGACCGGTTCGTTACATTTGCGAGCAACGGTAGTGCGGCTGCATGTTTAGAAGACCCTGCGTTTAACATCGTGCTTGAGAGATGGCTCGATCTTCTTGGTGCTGAAAAGTTTGTGACGTTTGCGGGGTGCGGGGGCGTAGCCGCGCGTCTCAGAAATCCTGCGTTCTGCGCTGTGCTCGACGGCTGGCTTGCTTGTCTTGGAGTTGCAGGGTTTGTAACGTTTGTAAGCAACGATGGTGTGGCATCACGCCTTGAGTGTCCCACGTTCAGCGCTACACTCACGCACTGGCTCACACGCCTAGGGGCCAGTAAGTTTGTGACATTTGCGGGCACTGGTAGCGTGGCAGTGCGCCTGGAAAGACCAACGTTTACCGCCGCGCTAGAGGAATGGCTCGATCGTTTGGACATTGAGCGATTTGTAACCTTTGCAAGCAGCGACAGCGTGGCAGCTCGCCTAGAAAGCCCTATATTCAACGCTACTCTTATTTATTGGCTTGAGCGCCTCGGTGTCGAACGATTTGTGACATTTGCCGGCAAAGATGGAGTGGCTGCTCGCCTAGAGAATCCTACATTTCAAACAACGCTAGACGGCTGGTTTGTGCGTCTGGGTGCGGACAGATTCGTCACGTTCGCAGGCAACGACGGCGTGGCAGCGCGTCTGGAAAGCCCTGAATTTAACGCGGCACTCGATGGCTTACTTGCCTACCTGACGCTTGAGTCTGTCGTTTCGCTTTGTAGTAAGGGTTGCTTTGTAGCGCGCTTTTGGCCACTTCGCGGGGGTGGAGACTCTTTCCGCAACGGTGTGTTTAGCTGGCTCATGTCAAGCAGCGATCCAAACACGCTACCAGCTCTCGTCAGCCGCACGTACAAGGCGAGTGGCGTCCGAGGCCTCACTGACTTATTTCGATAGTACATACGCTCCTCTACACGTGCGTACTAGTTTTGCGGACTCTCCCTTCCTCTCTCGATCATACCATAGCCCTCGTAGGTACATACCCACTAATTGGCGGCAGCCCATGGGCGAGCGGCCAGCGCGTGAAGAATTCCGGCCACCAGACTCGCGACAACGAGCCCGACGATAGCGTATAGATTTACGTAGCGTGGCGCTACAAGGTACGTTACGGCCACTGCAAATGCGGCCACACTCAACACAAATGACGTACTTGGCGCCCACCACCGCCGTCCAGGCCGCAAGGTGAGATAAAGATTCACGGCGGCTGCAAACGGTGCGCCTGCTGCAATAGCGATTGCAAATGGTCTTGGAATATAAATAATGCATACCCCTGCAAGAATAGCCAGGCAGAGTCGAGCCGGCACACATGCTCCAATGAACAGGTTCCGGCGCTGGGAAAGGGTTCGCCAGTCGTTTGCTGCGCCGTTTCCGCGCACTTCCATTGTTTCTACAGTTACCTGCTCTTAAAATAAAATAGCATCATTACCATGACAGTCCGCTCGGTGGCTGGGATTCGGCTCGAGTGTGTCGACGGCGCGTGGACCGGAGTGTGCGAGTGCGGCGATCGCGCGGCGGTGTGGACGTTGCGTGTCACGTTGATGCGTGGTAGCGTCACCCACTACACGGCCGTGTATGTCAACCGGGTGACAGGATCGACCGCGACTGCGCTGCGAGACGACGAAGGCGAGAACGAGTTTACTTGCTGCGATGAAAACACCGTAAATCGGCTGCTCGAGGCGGGAAGGCATCTAGACGACGCAGGAGTCATTCCGGAAGAGTTTAAACCACACGACCTATCATTTTGGCACTGAACATTATAAAATATACAGATTTCCAACACCTATCGGGACATTTTTTTTGAGTCCGGCAGCTTCTTCCACCGTCGGGTCGACAAAAAATGTCGACGCAAATTTTTGAAAAAAAAGTTGACACGACGGTGGAAGAAGCTGCCGGTGAAAAAAAAAGTGCCCCGATAGGTAAACGAAAAATATTTTTTTGGCCGGTCATCGGTAGGGTGATATAAAATAATCTTATTGTTCACGCTGATTCGCGCTCCCGTGGTGTTGCCACTACCCCATTTATAATTGCGGCTACCTTTACGTGCCATCAAGGCAAGCTAAACGCAAGCAACCACTAGCCGCGCCAAGACTTTAGGCGGCAGCCTTGCACGCGTAGCCAGAAGCACAATAACCACTTTTGCTTCAATCGGGACGATGGCTCGAAAGGATGGCGTTCCACACGACACGGTTGCCAGCACTTGGCCGACAGCAGAGTAGAGAACTGTAGCGTTGTGTGGGGCAACGCCTTTAGCAACAGTTTGGCGCTTCCGAACATCCCACGCAGACCAGGCGACCCTGCTCGAGCCGTTCGCCGCGTTTACATAAATACTACTATGGATCATAAGGCCATCCGGCGTTACTGGCCCGTGGCGAGGTAGGTGGTATCCGCAATAGGAAGGATCGGGCGCGCCGAGTCGCATGGTGTAAATATGCCCATAATTATTGCAGACAAGTAGGTTGCGCGTAAGCGACAGAACAGTCCACGGCATGCGCGTATGGTGCCTGTCAAGCAGCGCGCTGTGAATGGTATGCGCGAGGATGTAATTGGGCCCTCGCTGCCCGCAGCCAACCATGTAGTAGATAAAGATTTCCTCGTCGGCTGCCGATATCAGGTGCTCCTTCGCAAAGATAATCCGCCGAATATCAGATGTGTGAGCCTGAAGCTTTGCCAGTGGTCTGCTATCATCAACGCGCCACAGGAAAACACGGTTTTCGGACGTGCCGTAGGCCAGAACGCCCAGGCGATTCGGCCGCATGGACTGGGGAGAAAACACAAGGCACGGCTCACGCCACAGCTGCCCGCGGGTCTCCTTGAGAGACAGCAACACCCGCCCTGTTGCCAGGTCACGGATCCGGATGACTCCTCGTCCGTTCTGCGCCGCAATCCGGTCGTGTGACAGAGCTATTGCCCGCATCCTTGTCAGGCGGCACGACTGTTGCCCTGTCAGTGTGTTGACCACAGTGTATATGCTATTGTCGGCCGCAGCAAGATATGTGCCGTCGCCTGAAAACGCCACCGGCACTCCTGCCGCATTCACCACTTTGATAATCCTTTGAGACGCGACGCTCCATAGCGCCACGACAACGCTAGACACGTGCGGCTCGAGGGCGAGAACAGAGCCGTCGGGCGAAAACATTTTTGATGGAAAGCAACAGAAAGTGACGTAAGATGTAGAAAAGGGGTTCATTTTCACACGGTGTTGCCGTCTGACACTATTTCGGCCGCGTGGCTGAATGTGGGCTGCAGCTGCGCCACAGTGTCACTATGCCCTGGTGGACGGGATTGTATGCATGCGTAGTGCAACCTATACTGCCCGGTACGACGCGCTCAGCGGGTTCCTTGTCAACTGGTATGTAGGTGAGGGGGCGCTGATAGCTGTCAGCCCAGATTTACAGACATGGGCAACTCTAGGATCGGCCGGTAGCGTTCAGTTGCACGGGCTGCGGACACGGGCAGTCGGGGAATCTCGATGGCCCGTTACTCTAGTGACCGACAGGGTGGGTACACGCGCGACGACGCAGGTGGTGTTTACGTCCAGCCGCGAGTGGGCGGCCGTCTTTGACAACCCTGGATGCACGGACATTGCTTTGTACTCGGCCACGGCGCTGTTAAAGACTGTCACGTGGCCACAGGAGGGCAAGGACTGTCCGGACTGCATGCTAGTGTGTTCGTCCGCTGACGGGTCTGCCGTCATGGCGCTGGCCCACAGAACGTTGTACATATGGGCAGTCCACGCAAAAGGCAGCAGCCCGGTGCACAGCTTCTATCACGGTCCGCAGCCCTGGCAGGCAATGACGCCCGATCCGAGCGACACGTATGTCATCACGTCAGGGCCATACCACGTCCGGGTACAACACATTCTAACAGAGAAGGCGACGGATGTTGAGGGAGAGCTCGCCTGCGCGTGCACCACTTCATACCTGGTGACCCGGCGTGTCACGCATCGGCCAGGCCACACGTACACGGTCAGATCCATGGCTGACGGCCTTGCGGTGATGGAGGTACAGACCCAGGACGCCCACCGGAGGGGGCCAGTGCTGGTGGATAATCTGTTTGTGTTTCCCGACGGTAGTAAGATCAAGGTATGGGATCTAACTTCAGGGTGCTGCATTGCAAGCTGGGACTATACAGGGCCTGCGGCGGCTGGATCAGCAAGCCTTGTGTTGACCGTCATCAGGAAGCCAGGGATGACGCGGTGGGAGGTTCGTGCGCTGCCGCCATCTGTGCGGGCGGTGCAGGTCGCCGCACTCGCTGCGCGCCGCAGACACCATTGTGTACCGCCCAAGGTGTGGACTCGTGCGCGCAAGGTGATTCGGTGCGCGGACAACCTCTGGTGGGGCAATCCTGGAGAATTAGATTGCAGGTAGTCATAACTACAAACCTACGTCATATGTTGGTGTGCAGGGGGCGTCTTGCGGAGCCCTACGATTCCGCATGTCTTCGAAACGGACTGGTCTGCGTGCAGACGCCGTCTATCATAACGAGGCTTTACAGCTTTGATCCATTTACCGGTGACCCGGTTCATCGTGTTCAGGCCAATGCTCACTGTGTACTGGGACCCGCGTTTGGCATGGCCTTTTCGCGCAGATATGATGGAGAGTGCTTCATTCACGACATGCAAGGAACGTTGGTTGTTCTTAACGACGGTACAAATAAAATATGCTGGCCACAGGAGCCTGCGTACCTTGGTCCCTCACTGCAGGATGTTGCAGAATTTGGTGACGTTGTGATTGCGCCGGACTATAGCTGGATCGCGGTTCGCCGGAGCATTGCAAAGTGTATTACAGTGTTTTGCGCCGCCTCGGGCCGCTGCACAAAGACGATTCCACTTGATCCCAAGTGGTGTAGGTGGAATCGTGCACCGCTGCGCGCAGCGCCTGACAGCTCGGCTGTTATTGCGTTTGGCACCGTGGTAGCGTTTGCTACCGCAACTCCGGAAGTGAAAATAAAGGCCGTGTACGTCTGGCCAGTCTGTGCGCTAGCGTCTGTCTGCACGCCAGTCCGCGTAGACGTGGCTGACGCACGTGAGATCATGAGCTTTGGAACCGTGCTGTGGCCGCCACTATGCCGCAGTATTGATGAGTCCAACATCAAGGCGTCTAGCCCGACGCACGTAATCACATGGTCACTCTTAGAGTCACACTATGCAATTTACAGCCGGGCCGGGACGACCGTGATTCCGAGCGGAGGGATTAGGTGGGGGTCGGCGACGCTGCTTGAGCGGACGGCCCTCCTCGCGCTTGCGACCGAGGTGATGCTGTGGGATCTGCATACCGACACGTGTGTCATGCGGTGGCCGTCATTGGATATATTGTACTCAGTTAGCCCGAACGAGACGATGGTACTGGCCGTGTCCAACAACTGGCTGGATGGTACCAAGGTGTGGGAGACCCGCTTCCTGCCCCTTCCGCCCAGGATGCAGATTGTGCTTGCGTTGGCTGCGCGGCGTCAGCGCGCGCGGACGGGTCGGCCATGCGGTCTGCCTCCCGAAGTGTTGGTGCGGATGGGCCGTTTGTAACCACACTGTGATAAATGCAGTAATATAATGGAATAAAATGCCACATATCGTGCGTGTAGTGTCCGGGAAACCGCAACCGGACCCGACCGGACCTAACCGGACTTGACCGGACTCAATTGGACCTAACCGGACCTAACCGGACTGGACACGATGGAACCGACCAGACCAACATGGTCACACACACCCACACACACCCACATACCCACAGGCAGCAAGACATGTCAAGCACCCGCCAGGACGACCGCCTGAAGCGCCAGGAGCGCCAGACACTGTCGGCCAAGCCGAAGAACGCAGACGAGTGCGCCGCGGGACGCGTCATTCGCAAGCAGGACGCTGTTGCGCTGGCCGCCGCTCCGGCAGGGCACCATGCTGGCGGATTCAACCGGCGCACGATGCTGGAGAAGATCTCAGGCCTGCTGCAGGGAAACATACCGTACAAGGCCAACGGCCTTGGCGTTGTCCGCGACTTTTGGTCCGGCCTGTCGAGCGACGAAAGGCTGCGCACAATCTTGGAGATGGTCGGGGGGGATACGAATGTTGCAAAGAAGCGCCGAGCAAGCGCCAAGCACCTAGGGTTTCCGTTATAGTAATAATAACGTCATTACCATGCTTGTCAGTAGTCGCAGGGAAGAATTCAACGCGCTCCGCCTGGTGGATGGAATAGTCTGCGTCGCGGGCGAAAGGCGCTCAGAGGAATCCCTGCTGTTTTCGTTTGCGTGGTACAACAGTGTGGATGGGTCGATCTGCGGCAGGATGCTGGTTGACCCAAACTGCTACAAGATTACCGCCTGGAACCTTTCGTTCTGTGCAGTGCTCACTCAGCACAATGCAGATGACAAAGTCTTCAGTGTGCACCGGCCTGACGGCTCCATTACACGGCTGCGCCTACCGCAACCGACGAGTGAAGACTGCTTCACCCATCCAGATGCGGCCGTCTCTGAAGACTCTTGCTGGGTCGCGCTGCGATCGCGCTTCGTGCCAGCGTACACTCTGTACGATGCGCGCAGCGGCATGCCAATTAGGCAACTTGAGCAAGCCAACTCGACGCCAGAGAGATTCGGCGTCAAGTGGACGGCAGGCGACCCGTACCACGGATGGGTATCGTTCTCGGGAGACGGGTCGGCAGTTCTTGGGTGGGAGCCTGTTGGAGCCGACGACATGCAGTTTGGTCGCGTGTACCGCGCATGGCCCGTACAGGACGGCGCGACTCTTCCAGATTGCGCCAACCTGCGGTGGGGCTTTGCATATGCACCCTACTCCTACAACAGCGGCGCTCCTCACCTGCAGCACACGGCTCTGCCGTACGCACTATCCACCGCCTCCCCGCCCAACATACCTGCCCGCTGCGTTTGCGCTGGCACCGCCTCGCACGTGGTCACCTGGGAGCACGGTGGCTCACGTGCAGAGCACACGGACGGGTCGGTCTTTACAATCTACAGCCTGGCAGGGGACTGGGCTCCCATCACAGTGTGGTCCGCCTGCAGGTGGCGCAAGGACGCTCTGCTGACCAGCTCGCTGGCGGTAATAGGACTCGGCCGTCGAGTGGTGGTGTGGGACCTGCGGCGCGCAGTGTGCATTGCCCACTGGCCGTACTCTGGACTGTGGGCCGGCGTAAGTCCAAACGGCGCAGCCGCCATCAGCGGAGGAGCCGCTCAAAATGATCACACCGTGGGGGATGGCGGAAATAGGGGCGGGTGGGAAGTGCGTGTGCTGCCCATGCCACCGCCCGTCGTGGTGCTGCTCGTTGCGGCAGCGCGTCGCCACCCCAGTGGCCCCGCACTGGCGCCGGAGCTGTGGATGGATATGACTGTATGGCCTGCCGTTTGTGCCCCAGAGGGTCCAGTTTAATACAACACCGTCATAACAACTATGCTTTGCGCACGCCAGACCGCGTGGTGCCGTCACCCTGTGTGGTGCCGGCATCCGAAATCCGAAGAGCTTCCGTGCGAGATTGCCGTGCACGGCAACACTGTCACCATCGCTCTGGAGCAGAAAGTCGAGGTGATCAACGCGCTGACCGGCGAATGTTGTTATCGGATACCGCTCGACAAGAACTACGTCATGCTGAGCGCCAACATGCAGACGGCCACTGTACACGACGGTAGATGGTCGACGCGGGTGCGCTGCGTGGATGGTAGCGACATAGTATTGGGGGGCAGATGCTGCGCGATGGCCGACGATGGGCGGTGGATTGTGCTTGACGAGGACGGGCAGTACACACTGTACGAGAGCCAGACTGGGCGGGTGCTAAAAAACGCTAGCCGTGCCGCGCTGCGGGTGGCTCACTTCGTCGTCCGACAGCTCCGTGGTGGTGGCGTGGAACGCCATGGGTGTGGCGACGCGCGCCTGGTCTATCTCGTCCGGCTCAGTCGTCTCGACTACGACGTCAACCACAACGTCGACCACAACCGCAACCACAGCGTCCACCGCTGGACGGGCAGCCGATCCAGGCATCCCCGTCGAGAACATGGTGGCGACCCGGGACGGTGTCTTTTATGTGCCGCCGCACGTGCTAGAGGCCGTGACACGGGATGGTGGTCGTGTGTGCGCAGGGACCATGACCCATCTAATCGCGCAGGCCGGTAGCACATATACCATCTACAGCTTTGCGGGGCGCGAGACACGCATTGCGGGAACAGACCATCGCCCGGGACACCCCGCACTGTGTGCGGACGCAGCGGTGATACCTCTTGGCGAACGAGTCGAGGTAGTGGATCTGCTATCTGGCGCCTGCGTGGCTAGGTGGCGATCGCGCGATCGGTGGGTTGCTATTTCCAACAGCATAGTGCTTACAGTGGCACGTAGACAACGCGAGCCGTTCCACTCGCTCGTGCAGTGGGAAACGCGCATGCTGGCACCGAGTCGCGCAGCGATCTATGTTCTTTTGCTGCACGCGCGACATCGCAGCAAGAGGATGAATCACAGCACTGCCGAAGCGCTACGCGAGTGCAGCGATTTGCTGGGCGAAGTATGGTGTATGTTGTATGTTTAGTAATAACGTCATTAGTATGTTCTGCCGCGCAGGGTCCGCACGGTCGGCAAAGACGCAGCCGCACAAGGCCTCTTTGCACAATGACATGATTGTGCTGGCCGAAACGCCATTCATCGAGGCGTTTGACGTGGTGTCCGGCGAGCGCCGCCACTGTTTGCAGATTAGCGGTCGGGTCACAGCTCACAGTGCGGACTGGCACACGGTGGCGACTCACGACGGCTGCAACACACTGACTGTGCACCAGGTGGACGGCGGCTCTGTGCAGATTGCAACGCCAAGTGAGAATGCGGTGATTGCCAACGACGGGCGATGGGTCGTAGTCCGGACCGAGCTTTCGGACTGGGCCGTTTATGACAGCCGAAGCGGCCACATGTTAAAAAAGCTAGCGGTACCGCCGGAAGCCGGGAAACTGACATCGTCACTCGACAGCTCGCTCGTGATTGCATGGGCACGGGACGCAAGTGCGGTGTGCGCATGGCCCGTTATAATGGCGGCGGACGTGGCGGACGTGACGGTACTGGAGGTGGGCGAGCCGGTAGATGACTATGTACAGACCTATCTTGGCACCCTGTTTCTGCCACGCGGCGTGCCAGTGGATATGGCCGAAGTTCGCGTCGGATCCATGACACATGTGGTTACACAGGCCCTGACGGTGCTGACGATTCATGATATTGCCGGGCGCCGCGAGCCCATATCGGTCTGTCGCGCAGACTCACGTCCGTGCTATCCGGCCTTGACGGCAGAGGTGGCAGTACTGCCGCTCGGCGAGCGGGTAGACGTGATTGACCTGTGGTCAGGTGTGTGTGTGGCGTCCTGGCTGTGCACTCATCACTACTTTGATGCCTGCAGTGGCCGGTCGCTCGTGGTTATGATCAGGGCAACATGGGCCATGCCTGGAATTGGAGAGCCCGCATATATACGTTGGGAAACCCGGGCATTACCCCCGAGTCGCCAGACTATCTTGCTGCTTCTTCTGGCGGCGAACCGGAGTCCGCCTGCGGGTCGCATAAGCGTGCACTGCATTGGTCATACGATGGAAATGTTGGGGAAACTGTGTTTTTAAGTTGCATCATTTTCACAGCGATGGCGCTGCTGCTAAACCACATATGTAGCATAGAAGACACTCATATCGACCGGTGCTTTGTGATTGATGGCGCCGTGGCACGTGTCCGGAAGCAGTCTCGGCTGTCAGAGTACTGTGCGTTTACCGGCAAGCTGCTTCATCGAGTGGAGATTCCTCCAGCATGCTCCATCATCGCGCACTATGTGACACTTCGGATGCTGGTGGTGCAGTCGCAGACAGACATACATGTCGCACACGTTGATGGAACAGTGACCCCACTTACTGCAGACATCACCGCCCACCGGGCTGCATTCGCGGCCGACGGCTCTTGGGTTGCGGTGAACGATGACATTTACAACACCGGCACGGGCGAGAAGATAAAGACGGTGCTCTGGAGGCCCGACATTAACCTGTGGCGAAAACGCAGACTAATGTCCACGACAGACAGCTCGGTACTTCTGGGCGCCGGCTGGCACACAACGGACGGCATGATTATTATTCACGCGTGGGCAACAACCGGACAAGGCGGCAACGCGATCCGCATCGTGCGGTGCAGCCACTCGGTGATGAAGGATCTGTGGACCTGCGGGCAGTACATTCACATTACCTGTCGCTTCGGACGCGGCGGCATGACGTACACGTATGATCTGCTCGGCTCTGACTGCTTCGGTGCCCTGGACGGTACGATCGTCTTTTGCGATCCCGCAAACGGCCGTGTTGCTATATGGAATGATGGAATCGCCACCATGTTTGACGAGTCGCTCACCACAGTGGTTGCGGCTATCAAGCAGGGTGCACCCCGGGAAAAATGGCCATCAGAGATCAGGCCAACCATCCTGAACCACCACCTGCTGATACCGGTAAACTGTGAATTGCTCGCTGTTGACATGCACACACAGGCGCTCGTTGGTGAGTGGCCGTGCTCTGCGGCAGCCAGTGTGGCAGTGACCCTGTGGGATCGGCCGACCGTGCTGCAGGTGCGCCAGACGCACCCGTTTTTGCCGAGCGTGCCGGGCGCGTCAGCGATGGTCCTGGTGCTGGCGGCAAACCGACCGCGTCAACCGCGTCAACCGCGTCTAGGGCCGGAGGTGTGGAGAAAATTAACCGGATTGTGATAATTACATCATTTCCACTGTTCGCAGCCGGGATGCTGCTGGCTCGCGGGACCCTCAAGTCACCATTTGTGCGCTACGCAGTGTCCGAAGGCTTGATGTGCATAATGTTGGACCACACGATATCCGCATACTGCGCGGTGAGCGGAACCCTGGTTGCCTCGATGACGATGTTTGGCGACATTCAGGCTATGGCGTGGTCGCTGCGTGCAGCTCTCGTCTGCCATGACCCAGATATACCAAGTCACAAACCATACAATCCATACGTGTATCACCTAGTGGGTGGATCCGTCTGCCTCGATGCATCTTCGATCCAGAGCCAACAATCCCTGTATTCGGACATTGAGACTTCAGTATTTGCAGCAGACTGCAGCTGGGTCATGACGAGGTCCACTGTCTACAACGCACACACTGGGGCTGTGATCAAGTTCATTGAGTGGCCGTGCGGGGCGATTCAATGGTGGAGTGCGGTATCGATAGCATCTACGGAGGACAGCTCATCGCTCATTGGGGTTGCCTCGACCGACAACCGTGTTCACATATGGGCAATTCACAAGCCGGGTGCCTTTCCGATCAAGTCGGTGCATGCCGTCGGCCCCGATGGAATGACGATGATATATAATGCGCTGCTTGTATGCACGTTGGGCGCTCCACTCCCGAGCACATGCACGATTGTGTGTTGCCCGCCAGCATGTAGTACAGTGGCTTGCACCGAGCCACACGGACTTGAACGGCGCGTCCTTGTTTACCGCATGCTGGGATTGGGGCCGCCGGAGGGCCCGTGGACGCCGGTGCTTGCTGTGCGCGGCGGCGAGGTGCGGACGCCGGTGATCCTCAGCGACACATTGGTGGTCCCGA
>RGVZ01000013.1 GCA_010029825.1 bacterium
GGACGAGCGCCGCGGCGTCCTCGTCCCACCACTCCGGGTAGGCCGCGACGGTCTCCTCATAGACCGAGACCAGCGAGCGCAGGAACTGGCCGCAGAGCCGGTACGTGAGCCGGCCGCGCCGCCACCGCAGCAGCAGCCACTCGAGGTCCGGGACGCGCGTGCCGACCGCCGCCTCCGTCTCCCAGAAATACCGCAGCCACTTCTGGCGGTCGCGGAGGAGACCGGCGTCGTGGACCGGCCGCCGGATCATGGCGTCCAGCCGCCGGCGGCCGAGGCTGCTCATGGGCGCGGCCAGGATGTCCCGGAGCGATTTCTGCCGCGACGCGGCCACGCCGGCCCGCCGGCGCTCGCCGATCCCGGCAATGTTGAGCTCCATGAACGCGTCCGTGTTGTACTCCGTGGCGTCGCCAAAGTCCTCCGCAAAGACCGGCGGCCGCAGCTTCGTGGCCAGCACCGGATCGTGCCGCCGGATGTGTATCAGCGCGACCGCCAGGACGCGCGAGACGGACGCGTGCCGCTCCAGTCCCGGCACGCAGCCGGCGCCGTACACCTCGCCGAACACGCCCGTCATGGTCGGCTCGGAGGCCGCCGTCCCGCGCATCATCCGCGTGCTCTTCTGAACCAGACCCTCCACCACCGCCGCCTCCTCCGCC
Organism: bacterium; assembly: GCA_010029825.1. Lineage (GTDB taxonomy): Bacteria > Bdellovibrionota_B > Oligoflexia > Oligoflexales > RGVZ01 > RGVZ01. The sequence continues at coordinate 654 of RGVZ01000013.1, forward strand.
GGCCACACGCCCTCCAGGCACAGGATCACCTCGGGTGGTGAGTAGTGGAGCAGGAACGCCTGGAGCTCGCGGAGGTGGTCGTCCGTGTCGTTCTCGCACACCAGCACGCCGCCCGAGCTCATGTCCACGCACACCGCCGACAAGAGGCACCGCGTCCGGCTCGTCCGCGGGCTCTCCCGGTACCGATCCAGCAGCACGGCAAAGAGCCGCCGATCCACAACGGCCGGCAGGAGGTCGTCCTCGCCCTCGTAGCGCATCAGGTCGTTGTACACGCCCTTCAGCACGCGCTCGGGCTGCCGGCCGCCGTCCACCGCTTTCTGCTCGTAGACCACCACCGTGTAGCCCTCGTCGTTCAGCCTCGCCAGGTGCTTCCCCAGCACGTACGACGGGAAGCCCACCATCCACGGGTTGGCCTCCGAGGCCTCTTTCGAGCCGTTCTTTTTCGTCAGGTGCATCCGCAGCACGTCCGACACGATCCGGGCGCAGCCCCGCGACGGCTCGTCGACCTCGTAGGCCTCAAAGAAGCTGCCGACCTGCATCAGCATCACCACCGTCTCGCCCGTCAGCTCCGCCCGGTGCCGCTCGTACAGACGGAAATATTCTTCCAGCAAGGGAGTCATTTGGGTTAAAGAAATCACGTCTTTAAGCCGGTTCGTTAAAATTATATCGGGCAGGAATAAAAATGAGCGAGACGGTGGAGCAACCCGGATCGGATCGTCTGAGCAACAAACGGCTCCAAAACGAGATCCGCAATCTGAACAAACAGGGCTACACGGTGGAGCGAGCCGGATCGGATCGTCTCGTTGTGAGGAAAGACGATCAGGAGTTCCATGTGACGATACCGAAAGATTATCCTTTTGTCCGACCCGGCATCCAGAAACACAGCGGCGCGCGGCGATGGGTGTACACCAACCCGCGATGGGGTCCATGGATACGCTTGAAACAGGCTTTTCAGGCCCTTACCGATCCTCAGGAAAGACTTTTCCGGGGTGGGCAGCGTGCCCGATTCCGGGATCTCGTTTTCGACTCGCCTTTTGTGAGCCTCTCGCTGCTGAAGCCCGTGGCCAGCTACCCCGACGAGGCCACCGATTTCGAGCTGGTGCCGTACATCATCCAGAGCGAAAATATCAAGAGACGCCTCGCGGAGAAAGACGTAGAGATGATGGCTTTCGATCACAAAGGGATCGTTCTCGGGATCTACCGACCTGCATTCCGAGTCCTGTGCGAGATGTTTGGATTCAGCGTGGAAGAGGGTCATAACATCCTCTTTTCCGATATTGACGAGTATTTAAGCATGCGGGGCGAAAAAAAACAATTTCTCCAACTCTGTTATGCCGATCTTTTCAAGAAAGAGTTCAGCGAGAGAGACGAAACACGGCTGCGCGGCCTCACCGATATGTACCTCGACCGTCTCAGGGAAAGAGGTATCCTCACCATCGAGGGTCACGACTACGAGACCATCCACAACGACACCCTCGTCTTCCCCACGCAGGTTCGCACAAAGCAGCAGCAGCAGCAGATGAAAAGATGAAAAAACATCTAAAGACAGAAATGGTCGGGAGCCGGTCGGATCCGAAAATTTGTCGATCGATAAAATCGTCATGTACGACACGGTGGTGCTCTCGGCCGGAGCCCTGAAGGGCATCGCGCTGCTCGGGGCGCTCCAGTCCCTGGTGGATCGCGGCCTGCTCTCGACGGTGGACAGGTATATCGGGACCTCGGTGGGTTCCATCATCGCCTACCTCGTGTGCATAGGGTACACGCCAATCGAGATCATGGTGCGGCTCTGCCAGACGGACTGGCTGAAGCGGATGGCGCAGTTCGACGTCTTCAGCGCGGTCTCTGGCCTCGGCGCCGTCTCTTTCTCCATCCTCAACGACATGATCGAGAAGATGACGATCGAGAAGATCGGGAGGCTCCTGACCCTTGGCGCCCTCCAGAAAGAGTTCGGCAAGACGCTGATCTGCGGAACCTACAACTACACGCGCATGCGGCACGAGTTCCTCGAGCCCTCGACTCGTGGAGATCTGCCGTGCCTGACGGCTCTCCGCATGTCGTCGAACGTGCCTTTCCTGTTCGAGGCGTTCCAGTACGAGGGTGATTACTACCTGGACGGCGGGCTGTTTGTCGGTTTTCCCCTGTTCCGGGTAGAGGAGGGGATGGATTGCGTGCTCGGGATCTCTTTCCGGGAGAACAACGACCCGGCCTGCGTCCACGTGTCGACCCATAATTTCCTGAATTACGTGTACAACATGCTGGCCATCCCGTCGCGACACCTGGAGCTGCTCTTTAATGAAAGATTCACGGACAGGGTCGACCTCCTCGAGATCGACCTGAAGCATTTCCAGTCCCTGAATTTTCAGATCAGCAAGAACGTCCTCCTAGAGGTCTTTTCCATCGGGTACGAGACCGCCCGCGCTTTTATAGAGAAAAAGACGCTCAACGGCGACGCGTCGGAGACGACACGCGACGCGTCGGAGACGACACACGACGCGTCGGAGACGACACGCGACGCGTCGGAGATGACACGCGACGCCGTGGAGACGACACACGACGCGTCGGAGATGACACGCGACGCCGTGGAGACGACACACGACGCGTCGGAGATGACACGCGACGCCGTGGAGACGACACACGGCGCCGTGGAGACGACACACGACGCGTCGGAGATGACACGCGACGCCGTGGAGACGACACACGGCGCCGTGGAGACGACACACGACGCCGGAGGGCGACGAGATAGAAGGGTATACGAGATCCGGGGTGAGATCCTCCTGCTTGAGCACGACCCATTTTTTTTTATCCTTGGCTTCTTTTCGGAGGATGTACAGGTTGCCGTCGTTGCCGTGCTTGAGGATGTTGACGGGACAGTGCTTCTCGTCGTAGGGGGGAGCCTTCCTGGCCAGGAATCGCGGCTCGTGGCTGATGACGCATTTCGAAGACATGTTTTTATCCATTCTCTTATTTTTTTTTCACGACAAAAACGGGTGAGGCGTGTTTGGTCACGTCCCGGATCCGTTCGTTCCCGTCCATCCTCCGTCCCTCGAAATAGTACACACCCCGCACGCCGCTCTTTTTTTTGAGGTCGTTGATGGTGCCGTCCCTGTCCAGGACGGTCTGGACGGACATCGCGGGACGCTCCCGGAAAGCCTGAACCATGATCTCGTCCGAGCGGAGGGCGCCGAGATGATCCCGGAGGATCGAGCCGGAGACCCGGAACGAGGAGGCGGGGATCGTCTTTTCTCTTTTCCAGATCTTTTCCCGGTGCGACAGGTACAGAGCCTTGTTGGATCTCCTGGAGGTGTGGACGACACGCACGGAGCCGTAAATATTGTCTCGCGGGATGTACGGGGTCAGCACGTCGATGTAGCGATAAAAGACCTCCTTGAGATTTCCCAGGAACATCTGGTTGTTGGTGAGGATATAAATGTCAACAGAGAGCCGGTGGAGGAGACGGAAGAATTGTCGGATGCGCTTGAGGCGTTCCGGTCCGCCCATGAGGAACGCCAGCTGTCCCTCGATCACCCCGCGGCCGACGGCATCGACGGAAAACGGGTTCATCCCCTCGGTCACAATGAGCGTCCCGTCCCAGTCAAAAAAAACAATCTTCTGGGTCGCGGGGTCGCGTGCCGCGATCCGGAGGAGCGAGTCCATCATGGCCTCCGTGATGCCGTTCCCGGGCTGTGGCTCCTGGAGGCACAGCTCCGGCGGCTCGCCGCGCGAGCGGATGAAGCGGATGTAGGCGTTCCGGGGGTATTTCCTGGCAAAGCCCTCGTAGTAGCCGTAGGGATCACCGGGATCGGTGACGAGGGGGTTCGGCGTCGTGCTGTCCACGTAGACGCACTCGACCTCCGGCTCCATCCCCCGGAAATTATCCCTGTCGTTATCGTACATGAAGATCCGCATGACTCTTTTAGTAATATCTTATTTTTTGCCGTAAAAGATTTGTTTTCTTTTCCGGACGGACATTGTGGGCGACACGCAGCGGATCCGCTTCGCGTCCACGAGCGCCGCCAGCGCCGTGAAGCGTCCCTCGGCATCGGTGGTGTAGACAAACGTCGTTTCCTGGAGGCCGTTCTGGGTCAGCGTCCCGTCGCCGAAACCGGTCACGTCCGCGCTGTTCCGGACACGGAGGAGCCGGTCGCAGCCGTCGTAGATGTACCACGCCGTGTTCTCGTTGTACCAGTAGCCGGCCGGATAGAACGGCGTGTAGCCCGTCGTCACAAAAACGGACGTGCTCTCGGTCAGCTGGGGCGTGCCGGAAACGTAATGCTCCAGGTACAGCGCCTCGTAGCCCTCATAGAGGACGTTCGCCGAAAAGACACTGACGGAGAGCCCGTAGAGCAGGCCGCGTCGTTCTTGCGAGAACGAGTTGGCGTACACCCACGGCGGCGGGACGTTTTCGAACGAGTTGATCCCCAGGTAGACGGACAGCGTAAACGGCTCGAGGTAGACCGTCTCGTCCGCGCTGCAGACGGCCAGCGAGTAGACGATCTGGTAGGTCGGATAGATCTCGTACGTCGATGATCCCGGGGTCTGTCCGGTGCGGAGATAGACACTCGAGGACGTGGCCGTAAAGTCCAGCGGCCAGGGGATCGCCACCCACGCCGGCACCGGTGAGAAGATGTTCCGGAGGTTCTGGGTGATGTCGCCCATCATGATCCAGCACTCTTGCCGGAACTGTCCCACGAATCCCGACGAGACAAAGAGCGTCTCCAGCCTGGCGGCCGTGCAGATGATGTAGGTTGCCGTCCTCGGGCACACCGTCTTGGGCGGCGAGCCGAGAACCCGTTTTTCGAACGGGACGGAGAGCAGCGCGGCCTGCTCCTCGAGCTGGCGCAGGAGGTCTTCCTGGTACAGCGCGTAGCGTGCGGGATCGGGATCGTAGTACACGAGCACGCGCCGCATGGTGTACGAGGCAAAGATCTGGTAGAAGCTCGAGACCAGGTAGCGATTAAAATATCCATAGGTCAGTGCGTCGGGTGTGAGGAGATCGGAGAGCGCGTCCGCGCTGGCATTGACGTCCAGGACGATCACGCCGAGCGAACGCGGCGGCCGGTTCAGATAGGTATCGAACGCCAGCATGAGCGAGCTGCTCGCGGTGAGCGCGGCGCGGTACCCGACGTTCCCCGCCGAGTCCGCAAGGAAGCGGTCGGCCTGCGCCGGAACCTCTCCCACCAGCGTCGTCGGATAGTACCGCACGATGAGCCGGTTCGAGGGATAATCCGCCAGCGCGAGCTCGATGGCTTTCAGGCAGCCGTCGCGGAGGGTCTGTTCCGGGAGAAAGACGCCGAGAAAGATGGATGACGACATGATTTCCTATCTGCCGGCAAGAAAAAAAAACAAATAGACTATGGAACGATGGTAAACCCGACGCTGCCCGGGTAATAAAACGACACGAGCGGCTCGGCCGTTCGGGCGTCCGCCCACAGGTCGTTGTGTACCGAGGCCGTGCGTATCTTTCTCACTCTCCTGACCGCCTTTTCGTCAAACTCCAGCACGTTCGGCCTGTGCGGTCGAGCCGTGCCGTAGTAGATCTCCCGGTTCGCCTCCACCGCGAAGCGCTCGTCGAGGAGCGCGTCCTCTCCCGTATCTCGCGACACGACCGAGAAACCCGCCGTCGAGCACCGGAGCGCGTCGTCCGAGAAGCGCATCGCCGACACGTCGGGACGGCGGAAGAGATGCTCGGGATCGCTCGAGACCGTGTCCGTGAGGTATTCCAGGATGACAAAGTGGTGCGTACCGGTGGCCGTGTCGCGAACCACCGTCGCCACCTCGAGACGACCGCCCCGGAAATACGTGGCGTCCACACGGAAAGCATTGAAAAAAATCATCGGACGCTCCGCGGGATCGTCCGCAAAGACACGCACGGCCGCGACCTCCAGCCCGGGCGGGAGCCGGGCGAGCACCGGCGCCGGATCCGTCAGCTCGTAGCCCACCCACAGGGAGGACACCACGTCGAAGCGCATCGGCCGCGTCCCGATCCCCGCGAGCCCGTACACCGCCCGCTGGATCGGTGCCGGAAAGTAGGACAGAAAGCACGCGACACACTCCGGCCACATCGTTTCTCCACCGGGCCGGCCTCCTTAACCCAATAAAAACTGATCAGCGCCTGAACAGGCTTAAGGACATCCAAAACACAAGGTAAAAAGATGCCCAAGCCTGCCCGTAGCGCCGTCGCCGCCCCCATCTCGAGCTCCCAGCCCGTGGCCGTCCAGGAGGTTCGTCCCGAGGAGATCCGCAATACGAAAATTCCTCCGGCCGCGCCGACCGCCGCGGCGGCCGCCGTCGTCAAGACCGTGGAGCCCGAGGGCGTGCCGAAAAAGAAGAAAGTGGTCAAGAAGACGGTCGCGGTCGCGACGGAGCCCGTGCCCGCGCCGGCGGCTCCGGCTGTTCCGGAGCCGGTCGTGGCCGCTCCTCTCCCTCCCGTGGTGGAGGAGGAGGTCGTGGCACAGGAGGACGACGAGAACGCGGAGATCATTGCGACCGAGGCCGCGGCCGAGCCCGTCAAGCGGACGCGCCGCGTGGTCACCAAAGAAAGTCTCTACCAGGATGTCGAGTCGTTTCACGACGCGCTGGAGCATTTCCTGGGCAACATCCCGATCGAGCGCGGGCTCAAGAACGTCAAGAACCAGCTCCTCAAGAAATTCAAACAGATCCGCTCGGACACGGGCCGCGTGCTCAAGATCCGTCCCAAAGACGAGAACAAGACGCGACCCGAGAACACCAGCGGTTTCATGAAGCCGATCAAGGTGTCGAACGAGCTCGCGGGCTTCCTGGAGACCAATCCCCAGGACGAGATCACCCGCGTCCACGTCACCAAGAAGCTGTGCCAGTACATCAAGGAGAAAGAGCTCCAGAATCCTGCGGATCGGCGGGAGATCATCCCCGACAACACGCTCAAGGGTCTGTTCCATCTGAAAGACGACGAGAAATTGACCTACTACTCGATGCAGAAACAGATCCAGCAGCACATCTTCAAGGCCTGATCGCTGCCTCGTAACGACATTTCTCTTTATTTTCAAAAAACTAGAGAGATAAAATGGATAGGCCGTTTCCGATCACTGCCACGCGGGCGGCGCTGAGCCCGATGAAGACCGTCGCGCGCGTCCGCGACGTCCTGTGGCGCTACCGCCGGGGCGAGAGCATCGGCTTTACGCTCGTCTCGAGCCTCAAATCGATGGGCCTGATTCCGCGTGCGCACGGCCGGTACGAGCTCGGCACGAAATACCAATGATGATTAGTCAGATTCACCAGATCTGTCGTCTTTTGAAAAATATCATGACGAGCCATTACGGTCGTGCGATGCCTATCGAGTTGTGCCGAGCCGACGCTGCTGATCAGAAGATTTACCGAACTGGTCTCGTTTTTTCTCCTGCTGCTGCCGGATGAATTTGTTGATTATGGCGGGCGTGTTGAGCATCTTGGACAGGAGCTGTTCGTGGTACACCCGTGGCTGGAGAACCAGCCGCCTCAGCCTATCCATCATCTCCAGCGGTGGAAAATAGAAACGCGGTTCTCTGCGTCTCAGGAAATTATCGCACTTTACATAGACCGTCGGATGTTTTCAGAGTCTCTGTCTTTTGGATCGCGTCTTTTCAGGAATTCGATGAATCCGTCCATTCTCTGGTTGAGCCACTCACGGAACAGTTCGATGATGATGTCATCCATTTTTATCTCTCTGTAAAAAAAAAATGCGCATCCTGACCGCGCTGGTCTGGCTCGCGGCCGTGGTCGCCGGCCTCCCGCGCAAGAAATACTACCGCTACTCGTACATGGACTCGGTCTACTACCAGTCGTACCACACCGCGCGACCCTCCGATTACCGGTGCATGGTGGCGGCTTTCCGTCCGATCGGCGACCGCGAGCTCCTCTACCGGCTCCTCCTCTTCGATTCCAGCTCTGACGACCAGGACGCAAAGATCCTGCTGAAGGGCTCCATGATTGTCGATCCCTCTTTCGAGAACCGGACGTGTTTCCTCGGACTGCCCATCCATCATCCCGGGCTCTGCCTCTTTGAGGTCGGTACGGATTCGGGATCCTACATCCTCTTTTCGGACGCGACCCGCCTCTCCCTCTTTGGCATGGTCAAAGACCTCTCCCTCAACGATCTCGTTCGCGACCGCCTTGCCGGCGCGATCCTCAACGAGACGACGATCCACTACGAGAGCCGCTGCAACTACAGCATCCCCGTTCCTTTTGAATAAAAAAAATCGAGGAGGCTCCTGGCCGATGGTCGTTTCTCCGGGATGCCGATCATGGATCGGATGGCTCGATCGATGAGGCGAACCGGCTCCTCGTCCTTTTTCAGCCGATCCACGCGCTCCAGCCGCTCCATGACCGTGACGGACGGGTAGACCAGCTCGAACAAGATCATGCCCAGGCTGTAGATGTCCGTCTCGGTGCCGTACGCGACCCCCGCCCGCTGCTCCGGGGAGGCGTACAGGGCCGAACCCACCGGTGTGCCGGCCGTCGGTTCGGTCGTTGGCAGCACCCTCGCGAGCCCGAAATCCGTGATCTTGGCACGGTTCTCCGCGTCGATGAGCACGTTCTCGGGCTTCAGGTCGCGGTGGACGATGCCTTTCTGGTGGAGGTAGGCGATCCCGCTCAGCACCTGGATCCAGTACTCGATCGACTGGCGCGTGTCCTCGGATCGGCCGTCCATGTAGTCCCGAAGCGTCCCCACGCAGAGCTCCATCCGGATACACAGGCACACGAGCGATTTCTGCCGGACGAGCCGTGTCTCTTCCTCGTCGTTCTCGTCGTCGTCGTCGTCCGGCGGCTCGTCCGTCTTTTCGATCCAGGAGGCGTAGTAGCGCACGATCGAGGGGTGAGAGAGGCGTGCCATGATCCTCGTCTCGGAGAGGATCCGACCGGCCGTCTCCTCGTCGATCGGGATCTTTTTGACGGCGTAGTACTGGTCGTCCAGCGGCTGGTACTCCTTGTACACGCGCCCGAATCCTCCCCTCCCCACACAGGCACAGATATCCGTCCGCTGCAGCGATCTCGGGAGGATCTCGGTGGTCATGATGAGAGGTGAATGGTATGGTCTTTGTGTCTTGACGAGTTCATTTTTGTTTTTTCATGGATTGTTTATCTTGATCAGAGGTAGAGATGCGGATCGATCACGTCTACGTCCTCTCCCTATCGGATAGGGTTTTTTCACAAAAGAGATGTCGGTTTCAGCTCCAGAAGCACGGCATTACGGATTTTACCATATTTGATGCCGTGGACGGCCGCCTCCCCGGTTACGACGACCTCTACGCCCGGATCGCCGCCGGCATGGACGAAGATTTCCGTCGGCACAATTTTTCACGGGGAGCGCTCGGGTGCCTCCTCAGCCACCTGGAGATCCTCCGGGACGCCCTGGTCAACAGGCGCAAAAACATCCTCGTCCTGGAAGACGATTTCCTCCTCTGCCACGATTTTGCGTCGCGGCTCCGGGACGTGGTGGACAGACTGCCCGCGCGGTGGGATCTCGTGTATCTCGGAAAAAAACAGGGACGACCGGACGAGCCGTTCCATCGGCACCCGCGCGTCCATCACGACGCGCGCTTCGCGGAGCCCGTCGGGATCGATGATTTTTTCTATCGACCGAGCCATCGGACGTGGGGTTCGCACGCCTTGCTCCTCCACGAGACGGTTTTTCGAGCCATCCTCCGAGCCGGATCCGAGTATTTCGCCCCGATCGACCTCGTCCTCATCTCCCTGTACGACCGCCACGTCTTTCTCGCCGTCCGGAAAGATCTCGTCATTACGGACGAATCCGAGAGCACGATCCTCCAGAAGCCGCAGAGGACGTGGGACGGGTGGACGGGCGAGTACGGGTGCCGAGAGATGCGGCGGCCCCATCGCGTCTTTATCGTGGGCAGTAATTTTCATCACACCCATACCTACATCCACGAGATGTACAAGAAATACCTCGAGTACTACTACCCACACCTCGAGGTGACGCTGACCAAGACCAACGACTACCTCCGCTACCCCGGATCCATCGTCTTGTGCAGCCCCGCTCATTTCCCCGAAAAGATGGTTTTTCGGGACACACACCTGTACATCATCCATCTCGATAGCGACGGCGACGACAAGGATTTCTTGGAAAAATACAAGAAATCCCAGCGCCTCGAGAACAAGGATTATATTGTGCTCCTGTGCCGGGAGGGGATCACTGATCTCGATTATTTTGGTCTCGACGTCGCCCGCCGCGTGCTCTGTCTCCCGTGGTTCTGCGACCGCCTGTACCACGAGATCGCACAGCCTCAGGACGTCTGGTCCAGAAAAGATGGATGGCTCCTGTTTTTTGGCTCCGTGTGGAGCATCAATTACGAGGAGATCCTCGGGCTCGTCCGCGTCGTCAAGAAGAACGGCTGGCGGCTCGTCATCAAGGGCCGCATCTTTGGGATCTCGGAAGACCAGCGCCGGCGGTTCATGGGGGCGCTCGACGATTCCGTCCGTTTCGAGTGCTTCGTGTACAAGATCGGCCACGAACGCGAGAACAGCCTCGCGTCTGTCTTGGAACGGTTTCCCGTCCGTGCCATCCTCCCGATCCAGGGCTCTTTTCACCACGCCAGCTACCTGAGCAACCGGATCTTTGAGTGCCTCTCGAACGGATTCCTGATCCTTACCAATAACCCTTTTGTCAGACAAAAATTCGGGAGCGTGGTCTACGACAACGACCTCGAACGGCTGCTCACGGCCCACGAGGAGCTGCTTCTGGACAAAACGCGGTGGCTCGCCGTCTTTGAGGCACAGAAAAAAGAGTACCTCGAAAAATTCTACGGCTTCCTTCACATCGAGCGCCTCTTCTCGTTCTTTCAGCAGGCCACCGACGACAAGTTCATCCTGTTGGAGCCCGAGAAAGAGGCTCGCTGCGAGATCACGTTCACTCGTTCTTCCGTAAACGCCGTCACGAACGAGACGATCCGGGCTCTGCTCGTGGAGCCGCGGGATGTCGTGGTGGGCGACAACGACCTTTCTCGCATCGATCCTTTCCTCCTGCGACGCCTCGCTTCGTTGGCTCATTACGGCAACCGCGTTCGCGTCGAGCCCTCCTGTGCCAAGAAAGCATACATTCGGAGCATCCTGACGGACTCTGGCATCGAGATCATGACCCAGAACTATTTCCAGTTTTTCCTATCCAGAAACGCCTCGTAAGAAAACGCGTTCTGTTTCTCGTTGATGGTATCGAACCGACACGCCTCCTCGGCCTCCAGACCAAAGACGTCGCGGATCCATGCGAGGTTTTTCTCGTGGTCTTCCGAGACCATGGCGTAATCGAGCCATTTCTCGATCCTTGATTCCCGGAAAAAAAGAGCCTCGAACGCGTGCTTGTTAACCGAGAACGTGTGGAGCTCGTTCAGGTCAAAGATCCCCGGCGGGATGCCGGGGTACACCGTGTTGCTGAAGCCGTAGGTTAATGCCATCTTGTAGGAGATGTACGACTCGAGTTCGTTCCGGTTCAGGTAAACCAGCCGGGCATTGTTTTCTCGCAAAAAGCGAAAAATCCTCTCGTGTTGTGCCACAAAGCCATCGTAGTCATACAAAAAATCGACCGTGTATTTGAAGACCAGCCGGGTCGTTCCCAAGCGAGACCCGGCAAAATCGACGAATTGTTGAAAATACGCGCCGTCGTCGCCCGTGTTCTCGCGGAACAGGCGGCGGTACGGGCAGAGCACACCTCGTTCGTTCGTCATGTCGAACGAGTCCATGTAGGCATTCCCCACATTGAAGATCTCGGAGAGGGCCAGCACGGTCTGGGGCTGACATTTCTGGAGGTAGTCGATGATCAGCGTCGAGCCCGTCCTCTTGCCCGAGACGAGGCACCAGACCTCCGGCTCCGGTTGTTTTTTCCAACCCTCCGCGATCTGGAGCCGGTCGGTTATGCACTCCCGGTAATAGACCTCGTCGGATCCATCCAGATCTCTTTCGTCCAGCCGCGTGCAGTCCACGAGGTCATCATCATGCAAAAACGGGTTCGTGTAGCCGGGTTCACAGAGCAGCACCCGCTTTTTCATTTATCGTCATGGGTATTTCTTTGTCGCGACAAGAATCGTTCGGGCGTCTGTTCCGACCTCTCGATCACCGGTCTTTTGCCCGGCTGGAAAGGACGGATCGTCCCCCCGGCCTCCTCGTATATCTTCTGGCGCGTCAGGTAGTGCCGGCGCAGGATGGCATTGTTGTCGACCATGTCGATGATGATCGGCTCGACGTCCGGCGTGCGAAAGACGCGGCCAAGGTACTGGATAAAATACTCCTCGGTGTCCGTTGCCAGGATCAGCATGTCCAGCTTGTTGTGCGAGAAGCCCGTGCCCACTTTCTGGAAGGTCGCGACCAGGATCCTCGCCTCCTCGTCGAACGAGCTCTCGGTGTCCGTGAGCGTCGCCACGTGCTCCCCCCGAGCGGCGAGCGCCTCGCGCAGCCACCGGATCTGGGAGACGCGCTTGCTCAGGATCAGGATGTTGCGATCCGAGAACTCGCGGCACAGGTCCACGACCATGCCGTTCCGCGCCTCGTTCTCGGTCTGCTGCTCAATCACCGAGCCCCACAGGATCTTGCCGCGTTCGTCCAGTTTTGCCGCGATCCTGATCCCCGTCTCGTACCGATAGACGAGGTGTTTTCGGTGGAGGCGCCGCACCACGCGACCCAGCCCGAAATACAGCCCGAGCAGCGCGTCGAAGCCGTCCGGACGGGACGGCGTCGCGCTGAGCCCGAGGAGGTACCGCGGCGTCAGGTAGCCCAGTGCCTGGGACAAGACCTTGCTCATGATCATGTGGCACTCGTCCACAATCACAAAACCGATGCCCAGACCCCGGTAGAAAGACTCCGGTCTTTTGGGCACGTTCAGGGCGTTCATGACCAGGAACTGTGCCGGCTGGATCTTGCTCTTGGAGGTCAGGTGTTGGACGCGTGCGTGCTCACCAAACACGGCCCGGATGCTCGACAGCCACTGCTCCAGCAGGACGACCTTGTTGATGAGGATCATTGTGCGCAGCCCGATCGTGGACGCGATCGACAGCGAAGTGATGGTGTTGTGCGTCACGATGCCGTCCCACAAGAGAAAACGACCGTTCCCGTCCAGCGTGAATCCGTGGTAGCGGCTCCGGCCGACCGGCTCGATCGCCATCTCGAACGGGTGAAAGATCTCCTCCAGCGGATCCGAAAAATACAGGTGGTCTTTCTCGCGGCGCTCGATCCGGAAGCCGGCCGCCATCACGTCGCGCAACGAGCAGCGATCCGTCACGTGCCATCCACCCGTCTCCGGCAGGACGACCGATCGGCTCAGGATCGCCTCTCGGCTCTCACGGTCGTATCCACGGTACACGCCGGGATCGCTCCTCTTCTCGCGCAGGTAGTCCACGACCGAGACGTCGGCCAGCGCGCCTGTCGCACGATCCCGGATCGTCAAAATGTGATCGGCGTTGCAGACAAAGCCGAACCCGTGCCGGACGGAGCGCACCCGAACCATGTCGCTCTCACCGCTCCCGAGAGCCAGCACTGTCCGGGACAGGCCGTCGTCGCCGACCAGCCGGTCGCCGATCCGCAGGTCCTCGACGACGCGCCAGCCGCCTTCCAGCATCATGACCCGCGTGCCCGGAGCCAGGCACTTGCCGCCGCCCGGGTACACGGCCATGATGGCCGATCCTTCCTTGCCCAGGATCTGGAGCGTCTCCCTCTTGATCTCCTGCTGCTCCGGCCGGAGCGTCCCGATGAACCCGATCTTGATGGGTGCACAGTCCTGTCGTTGGGTCCGGTACGCCTTGTGGTAGTACCGCATGCCCCAGTCGAATGGCAGGTAGGCGTGGTGATCATCGCGACGGAACGCGCAGTGCTTCGGCACCTGGATCCAGGGACAGCGCTGGAGGCGCTTCTGGGTCTGCTTGTTCACCTCGTCAATGTTCAGGTGCTTCTCGAATTCCTCAATGTCGTGGTCTCGGATCGCGTCGACCGGTACACGGAGAGACATGTGTTGCTCGGTCGGGTTCAGCCCGGCCGCCGGATCATTTTTTTTTTTGCATTGAAATCTAAATGTTGGTCAGTTATAATAAAACCAGCGATGGACGATCGATTCAGCATCATCTTTCCCGTCGGGGAGAGACAGGAACAGCCGTCTTTTGTCCTGTCGAACCTTTTCTCGCTGCTGTTTGACAACTCGCTGGAGAACGACCGGATCCAGGAGGCCGTCCAGAACAGCATGGATACCTACAACCAGGAGATCTTCCGACGGAAAGACGAGTTCCGGCTTGCCGACATGACCGAGATCCCATCGGATTACGTCATCCCGGAGAACGCCGTGTGCCGGATCTGTCTCGAGGCTCTCACTCTTCCGTTATACCGGAACCGTTGTGGCCACGAGTTCCACACGCGGTGCATCGAGACCGCGGTCGCGCACCAGCACTACAAGTGCCCCGTGTGTTCGGGCGAGATCCCGGTGGTACGAAACAACGTCTGGGAGGACGTCGTTTTTGAGAACGAGGACGGCCACCGGATCGCGTTTTCCTGACCGCTGCTTTATTATTTTTTTTCCCAGAGAAAAAAAAGTGAGTAATCCATGAGCAAGAAACCGATCGATACGGATCTTTACGAGGAGGTCAAGGAAGAAGCGAAACACCGCTTCGCCGTGTGGCCGAGCGCCTACGCCTCGGGTTGGCTCGTCCGCACCTACAAGGCGCGCGGCGGACGCTACGCGGGCGATCGCCGGCGATCACCCAAGAAAAAGAGTCCGGCGACGGGCATCGACCGCTGGTTCCGCGAGCAATGGGTGGACGCGTGTCACTACCTCGAGACGGGCAGGGAGCGCGCCTGCGGTCGACGGCGAGCCGAGAGCGCCGGCTACCCGTACTGCCGGCCGTCCGTCCGAGTCAGCCGCGACACGCCCAAGACCCTCGGAGAGTTCCTCGAGGAGCACGGCGAGGAAGGGCTGGAGCGGGTCTGTCGCCGCAAGAGAAAGGCTCCGTGGGAGCGCATGGCGCGGGCCTGAGAGTCTCCAAAAATGAAGTCTTTTCAAAGAAAAAGGAGGAAAAAACAGAGATGAACTACCGGTGGCTCCTCCTTTTTCATCATTACCTGCTGCTCGGGGAGTGGAAAGCCTTCCACCCGCGGCACGGAGCATTGCGGGCAACCATCGATGCCGGGGAGATCCGTTTCAGCCTGGACATGCCGCGGCTGGGCGGTCTCTATACGACGCGCAAAGCGTTCGAGGGGAATTTCATGGTGAAAAACGAGACTCATTTCCGCGTCTCTGTCCGGCGCCACGACTCCGTCCTCACGTCCGTCCTGGGCTTTGAGACCGCCCTACCGCTCCGGCCAAAAGATGGGCATCATCACGGGCAGCATCCTGTGCTCGTCCCCGACGGTCGTTATCATGAGCGTCACCAACCGCCTCCGCCCCACCGCTCCGGCCAACAGATGGGCATCATCACGGGCAGCATCCTGTGCTCGTCCCCGACGGTCGTTATCATGAGCGTCACCAACCGCCTCCGGCGGTGCGACGACCGCTCGACCAGCCGGATCATCCTCCACCGGGTCGTCTCCGACGAGAAAATCACGTCGACGCCGATCCCGATTTTCCTGATGGGCCAGTTCACCGGCTTCTGTGTCTCGCACTGGTTCGATCTCCTCTTTCATCTCCTCACCCGAGGAGACACGCCTCCGTGAACGACGGGATCGGAAACCGGTAGTAGGTCGCAAAATCCAGCTGATGGAGGATCTTGGAGATGTTCCGGCTGTTCTGTGTATAAGTGTCCCACGTCCGTGTCCACACGCACACCGACAGCCGGTCGTCCGACGACACCACCGCGATCTCCGTACCGTTGTGGTAATCGAGAGAGAGGTCGATCCGGCGGAGGCTGTGGATGTGGAGCGGGTGGAAAACCCACCGGTTCTCCACCAGCTCGGGCTGGTAGTCACGGATCACGGTGGCTACGAGCTCCGGACGGTTGTGCATGATCCCCGTCTTGGTAATGGTGACGTTGCTGTCCGGCGTCCTGGAGAATTGGATCCGGACGCAGTCCCAGTCGATCTCGGCCGTCTGCTGGACGTAACGGCTGCTCAGGACCTGGATCCAGTTGCCCTCCAGGAAATCAGGAAATGGCGGCGCACCGAGCCGCGCCGAGGCACCGGCACAGAGGAGCAATAACACAGACCACACCTTCATTTTATCTCGAACCTTTTTTTTTTTTTAGATCGAGATCCTCGTTTTTGTGATTTAAAAAAATAATCAGCACGATAAAAAATGTCCGTCTGCAACCAGCCGTCGCCTTCTACGGGCAGCATCGCGGATCCTAATTTTATTGTGGTGCCCACGGGTGGGTGCTGGGCGAGGGCGGATTTCGCCGAGATTATCAACCGGACGATCATCACCAAATCCATCGTGGCCGTGGACTGCTCGGAGGACGGCGGGACGAGCCTTTCCCAAGCGATCGTGGCCGGGGTGCAGGGCGCGAGCGCGACGGGCGGCGCGTCGAACGAGGTGCTCAGCGGCCTGCTGGACAAGCTGGTGAGCTGCATCATCAACAACAACGGGATCATCTCGCCGACGGATCCGATCGTGATCGCGTACGTCATTGATGCCAACACGCAGCTGGTGGTGGCCACGTCGACGCCGCCCAAGAGCCTGGTACCGGTGGATCCGCGCCAGAAATTCGACGTCGTCGGCAACAACGGAGCCAACGACACGGTGATTGTCTACGAGAAGCTCCTGGCCGAGCCGTCCTCGTGGTACGAGTTTGTGGCGCCGGACACGTTCGACCCGACGTTCTCGACGTTCTCGTACCGCTTCGTGTCGTACGCGAGCGAGTTCTACCGGCTGGTGATCCAGGTGCGGCTGACGCCCATACCCGTGCTGTACCCGTGCTCCGTGATCGTGCCGGAGCAGGAGGTCGACGCGTGCTGCGCCGACGAGGACTGCAACAGCGGGGCATTCGAGGACGTCTGGAAGCTCTGCCTCTGAGCGAAAATTGAAAAACACGTCGGATCTCTTCTTACAAGATAAGATGAGACTGCTTGTCTTGTGGGAAGCGGTGTCGCTCTTTATGGCCTCGTACGCGACGAGCGAGGCCATACTCGCGTACCCCGATCACCGGTGCTATCATCAGACAAAAGACGCGGCCTGCGCACGGGGGAGCGACCGCTTTGCGGTCTGGCTTTTTTTCAGCACGTGCCTCTGGACCTATTTTTTTTTCCCGTTGTGCGTCCTGTTTTTTTATCGACTCGCACAAAAAGAGGAGCCGGACGACGATATTGTCCTCGTGTGACTTGATCAGGCGGGAGCGGCCGCGTGCCGCTGCCTCGGGCACACGACATCGGGCTTGTTGATGCCCATGGAGCATTTCTCGAGATAGGTCCGGAGGATGTCCACGACCTCGTGGTAGGACTTTTGTCCACCGATCTCCCGGAGGTACACCCTCCGAGCCTCCTCAGACTCGGCGATCAACGGCAGGAGGAAATCCCGGATGATGATGGACTCCCGGTGTCCCGGATGGACACGGCACCACGACCGGACAAAAGAAAGATCTTGCTCATCCCTTTTTTCGATATACCGCTTGAGGAAAAAAATCGTCCAGGTCTGGCAGAACGAGTCCGCGGGGAGGCTGTGCTGGTGGAGGCCGTTGTACTGGACGCCCCATTCTTTGCCGCAGAAATTGTACCCATAACAGTGGCCTAGGTCGTGCTGCCGGTTGATGCCCCGGGTAAGGATCAGCCCGGCATCCCGAAAGGCTTTCCGTACCGCCGGGAGGATGGTCTTGCGGCCGTGCTCGTAGAGTTCCACGCCAGAGTCGAAGCTGATGAGCGTCCTTGTTTTTGGGTCGTAGACAAAGGCCACGTAGTGGACGAGATTCCCGCTGTAGACGATCATGACGGTGAACAGGCATTTTTTCTCGGAGAACTCGGCCATGTTCTGTTTCACGAACTGGTTCAGAGATAGGTTGACCAGCTTCATGTGCTCGCGCTGGGCACGCCGGCTCATGCCCGTTATTTGTGTCTGTACATCGGGCTGCTGTATCTGCTGAACCTGCTGGATCATGCGAAGGGTGAGGAGTTTTTTTTCCTCCTCGATCTCGGGACGGAGCAGCCGATCGAGCCGCTGCTGCTGGGTCTGGCTGGGTCGCGGCGCCTCCACCGCGCCCAGCTCGACGATCCAGCTCCCGAGCCACTTGTGGGTCTTGTTTTTCTCACAGAGCCGGATCGTCTTTTCAATGATACTCCTGCGCAGCCCCTTGTTGTTCATGGTATGGATAAAGGACTGGATGAGATCGATGACCTCGGGGGAACGGCAGATCTGGCGCTGCTGCTGGTTCATTTTATTTATATGAGATTTTAAAATCGAGAAAAATATAAAAATGTCGCCCAGGAAACCGTCTCGCTGGGGTGCTTTCCTGCCGGTGTCCGCCTCCATGGAGATCCACCACTCTGAAAAAATGATGACAGACGGGATCCGATTCTTTACCATTGTGCGATTCAGCGGCTCTGACGGACGGATCGTCCACCAGATGTTTTACCGCACCTCGGGACACAACACCGGGGTGAAAGACACCTGGTTCCCGTGCGACGGCCTGATGGTCGACGAGCACACGGGACAGGATCTCTTTGTGAAATTATCGCAGACCAATTTCAGCCGCGCGCTGTCGGCTCGCGAGGATCTCCTCCAAAAGATCGCCCGGCAGGGCATCGACGGCCTGACCGATCCTTCCGCCATACGGACGGGGCTGCTGATGCGGTTCGGGACGCCGGACTATGCCGCGTGTTCCCGTCTCCTCGGGGGTGGTTTGTGGAACACCACGATTGGAATCGTCTTGTGCGAGCATCTGGGGCTGGGCGACGACACCGGTACGGTCGTCCTGGATCCGGCCGCAAAGATGATGAGTACCGACCAGTCCATGAACGAGTTTGTGGCCTGGGCCGTGTCGACGAATTCTTATCCGGAAGAGTACGCGACCAGGACCGTCTCGCGCTGCAACCCTTTCCGTGTGGATCTGAGGGAGTGGTACAAGAAAACCCTGGATATCGGCTCCGGCCTCGCCTACCGGAAGCGTTTCCGTGGCGGGGAGTGCAATCGGCACGTGTCTTTCAGAACCAGCGAGAAAAAGATCCCCGTGTTCTGTCTGTATAACGACCTCACCATGATGGGCTGCGACGTCTTTGACGGCCTAATGAAAATAGCCCGCGCGAACCACGAGCGGTTCCGTGCCGGAGAAGAACCACTCCGACTGCTCACCGGCAGGAAATGAATGTTTGCCAGGTCATGAAGCACGCCTGTCTGTACAAGCACCTCTACGAGGATCTGCTCCGGAAACAAGGACCGACCAGGACGACCACGGAGAAGCGCCTGCTGACCTACACGCGGCAGGACGGGCACGTGTGCTACCGCTACGAGGACGTGGATGCCATGCTCAAGACCCTGGAGATCGTGCTCACGGATGCCGAGATCGACTGGCTGTTTGATCACCACGTCATTATCGCCGGCAACGCCGCCATGACGGAGTTCTTCTGGGTGGTGACCGCGCTCGCGTCCGACGCGCCGCCCACGGTGCGACAGGTCGCCGCGCTCCTCGAGACCGATGAGCCGGTGTACCACCGTACGGTCTCTGCGGTCACAATCGGACGCGGAAAGAATGACATGGCGCAGGAAACGCGCACCAGCCGGGTGATTATCTGGGTCAAAAAAGATGCCACGCGCGCGTCAAGGCTTTAGACCGTGTACGTTTTGGGCACGCAAAAAAAAAAATGTGGGTTAGAAAAATGACCGAATACCTCAAGATCCTGTACTGGACACAGATCACCGACGATAACGTGTCTTTCCGTCCTGTTTTTTTTTTCCACCCGCGCGTGGACATCCTGGCGTTTCTTGAGGATCGGCGGTACCGCGACATCCCCATCCAGATTCGGAACACGAACGGCCTGTACGACGGGTTTCACTACGCAACGATGGATATCGCGACCGGCCTCGGTGCGTGTCCGGCGGATCTGGATCCCG
Organism: bacterium; assembly: GCA_010029825.1. Lineage (GTDB taxonomy): Bacteria > Bdellovibrionota_B > Oligoflexia > Oligoflexales > RGVZ01 > RGVZ01. The sequence goes on from RGVZ01000013.1 coordinate 20,626, forward strand.
TCAAGCCGGTTTATGCGGCGACGCTCGCGTCATTGTCGTTCACGCTCTATCCCACCGCGCCGTTCGTGGGCGAGTTTGCGGTGCTGATGGACGCCCCGAGAGAGAAAAAGGACAAGGACGTCTTGGAGGCTTTTCAGCCGGCGGCACCGACGCCGGCTCCACCGACCGTCCAGCAAGAGAGCGAGGAGACAGAGACGGCCTGTTTCAAGAAATCAGGAACAAAGTACTGGGTCTTTGTCGTGGTTTTTTTCCTCGTGCTGATCCTGCTCATCCTCTTGTGTTTTCTGCCAAAAAAATAAATAAAGAAATAAAATGACGACGGTGTTCTCACAGAGCAAGGCGCTCCACGCCTCGAGGGTCGTGCGACACCTGTACCGGATCCGGGAGGCTTTTTTCTGGTCGTTCGCGATCGGCCGGGCGTACCACGTCGAGGTCTCGTACCGCCCGAGCGGCTCATCCAAACTCACGCTGCGCGCCCGGCTCCAGGGCCTGGACTTTGACGAGACGGCCTCGTGCCGCAATCGGGACGATCTGTTCCGGCTCCTGTACCTGATCCTGACCCGGCTCCCCGGCTGGACGCGCAAGTTCACCGAGACGTTCCGTGTAGGTCGCAAGATGCTCGTGACGAGCGAGTTCATCCCGAAAGACTACGCGACCATCATTGAGCGCACGCCGGCCGATCGTCTCGAGCCGCGGGAGATGCGTGGGGCGATCCTGGCCGGCACGCTCGCGGGGAGCCGGGTCCTGGATTTCCTGGACGCCCGCGACCGGCGGGCGCATCTCGCGGGAAAAAAAAACGCGCCCGGCGCCTGAAAATTTTTTTTTTGTCAGGAAAGAAAATGAGGAACTGCAACCCTAATAGCCCCAAGGCCGGCAACCCGCTGTACACGTGCAACCACGCGACCGGCCGCTGGAACAAGATCCGGGCGGCCGCGCGGCACGGCCAGGATCTGACGGTGGCTGAACTCCGACAACTCGCCCGGCTGGAAGGCATCCGCGGCTATTCGCGCATGACCAAAGCCCGGCTGATCCAGGCGCTCGCGGCCGGTGCCGCTCCACCCGCGCCGGCCAAGAAAGCCGTGCCGGCCAAGAAAGCCTCACCGGCCAAGAAAGCCTCACCGGCCAAGAAAAATGATTTTGCGGTGGTGTGCAAAGAGATGGAGCGTGAATGTCCCATGCCCGAGTCGCTGGAGGCCGAGCCGTGGTGCGACCACCGCGCCGACGATGTCTTTTACCTGAAAGACGGCGGGCACGTGTACTGCCACACCGCCAGAGAAATCTACAACATCATCGAGGCAAATATCCCGTCCTACCAGATGCCGTACGTCAAGGCGCAGCTCCCGACCTGTCCCTTCTCCCGTCGCCTGCTGCCCATGCGGCTGCTCGATGACCTGGTGGGTCGGATCCGTGATGGCCGGGTGCCACCACCGACCGACGACAAGGTGCGTGCTTTCTTGCGTTTGCGTCATGGGCTGTACCAAGAGACCGCAAATGTGGTCAATGCCGTGACCCGATCGAATCGGATCAAGGCCATCCTGCGCACCGTGCTCAACAACGATCGGATCCGGAATCCGCCCCGCGGGAACGCGGCGGTCGTTGCTTTTGTCACCGGCGGTTAAAAAACTGACGTCGTCTTTATCATTGAGCCACATCATCATCAGACATGATGTGGCCGAAAGCGCTCGAGAACCTGGACACCATGATGCTCCACCGGGGCTACGTGTTTTTGCGCTTCCCCGAAGAGAACTACCTCCTGTACGCGGACTCGGAGAACCGGCAGATCCTGGTCTGGTGCTTCCTCCCGGAGAAGCTGAACATTGATGGCATCAAGGAATTCATCCACACGCTGGAGAAAGGGGGCTACACCCACGGGATGGTGATCTACAGCGGTCTGCTGACGAGCAGCACCAAGAAAGTGCTGGAGAACCTGTACAAGTTCCGGATCGAGCTCTTTGTCCACAAGGAGCTCCAGTACGACCTGACCAAGTTCCGCTACTACTGCCCCCACGAGAAAGTGGGCGCGGAGGAGGCGGCAGAGATCCGGAAACGGTTCGGCGGCTCGCTCCCGAGCCTCCTGCGGACGGATGCCGTTGTCCGGTATTTCTTTTTCCAGAAAAACGACGTCATCCGGATCACGCGACGGAACGGCACGATCGTGTACCGGGTTGTCAAATAGATTGGAAAATATCTAAATACAGAAAACTAGCCTCCAAAATGAAAATCAGCTACGTGGATTTCTGGCTGGAAACACGGAATGCCCCGCTCTCTCCCGCCGAGATCCATGGCGACGGCTGGTCCGCAATCGGGACGTCTCGGGAGCTCAGGGTCATCCACGAGGGCGTCGGGCTCTTTCACGTGACCAGCCTGGAAAAAATTATCGGTGAAAAGATCCACATCACGGATCCGCGAGACGCGGACGTCATTGTATGTTCAGGATTCGGAAACGTCCGCTATTTTTTTCCCCACAAGATCAAGATCTTTTTGTGCTACGAGGCGACATTCCCGATCGATCTGCCGAATTCCGTGTGTTTTTCCTCCAGCCTGGAGCATTTCTATCTGCCGATCTATCTCTGCTATCATGATTTTGATCTGTACGTTTTTCTCCTACAAGGCGGTCGCAGCCTCGATGAGTTGGCGTTCCAACAGAAAAAAGACTGCCTGTCCATCATTTCCAATCCGAACGGGGAGTTCCGCAATCGGTTTCTTGAACAGCTGATGGAGCATTTCAGTGTCGATAATTACGGAAAATACGCCAATAACACGAGAGACGAGGTGATTGATTCCTCCTGCTGGTACGATCCGAGGATCAGCACCGTCATCCAGCGGTATAAATTCATGATCTGTATGGAGAACTGTTCCATGCGTGGCTACCATACCGAAAAGATCATGCACGGATTCAGAAACAATGTCATTCCAATCTATTACGGCGATCCCGAGTGTCAGAACATTTTTAATCCCAAAGCCTATATCAATGTGAACGAACTGGGAGTCGAAAAATCCATCGAAAAAATCCGGTTTCTCTCTCAGAATCTGAAAGAATACAATGAGATGCTCTCGGAGCCCAAGATCCACTCGGGATCGATCCTGATGTCTGACTCGTACCATAAATTCATGTCTCGAGCCTATTTCGAACAGACCATCAGGACGATCTTTGAGCACGCCGGCAAAGATTTTTTTCTCCATCAATAAAGATGGCCAAAAAGAAAAACGCCTTTGCCCGACCAGAGGTCTGGGGCTCACCCGCCTGGGTGTTCCTCCACTGCGTGGCAGGGACGTTCCCGGAGCGACCCACGGCCGCGGATCGGGCGAATTACCTGCGATTCTTTTCGTGCCTCCAAGACGTCCTGCCGTGCCGCCTCTGCCGCAAGCATTACGGTGCTTTCCTCCGGCGTTTCCCGCCCGACATCGAGGATCGGCGGTCGCTCAAAGAGTGGGCGGTGAGAATCCACGACTACGTCAATGCCCGGCTCAAGAAGCGAGTCATCCGCGACTGCGACACCGCGGACGAGCTCATCCTCCAGAGCTCGCAGCAGCAACAGCTACTTAGATTTTAACCCGGTCAGCCACGACGAGGACTGGATCTTGTCCCCGAGGCCGTCCAGGAGGCGGATGCCGAGCGCCTCGCAGACCGGCCTCTCGGGGATGCTGTCGTTGAACGCGTCGCCCCCGTTCACGAAATCGGTAATGGGGGGATCGATCGACCGGATGGTCGCGCAGACCGTCCTATCCACGTCGATCGACATCCAGACCTCGTCCACGATGCGCAGCGCCCGCATGATGGTCACCCTCTCCTCCGCGGGCATGAACGCCTTGCCCTTTTTGAGCACGGCCTGCGCGTCGTTGTTGACAATGACGACGAGCGATCCGTCCTCACCACAGAGCTCTTTGGCACGCTCGAGGTATTCCAGATGCCCTTTATGAAAAGGATCAAAATAACCAGAAACACAGACTCTCCGCTTCATCGATTCTATAGTTGGACAGAAAAAAAATCTCGTCGCGTCGTCGGAAAAAAAAAAAATAAAAAAAAAAATCTTTTAAACAAAATGCCGTCCGTGAAAGAACTCCGAGAACACGCCAAACTCCATGGGATCAAAGGGTACAGCCGTCTTACCAAGGATGAGCTCAAGACCAGACTGACCTTCAGCACCCCGATCCCTCTCCACAAGATCCACAGCCCCAAGAAGCACAAGAGCCCCAAGAAGCACAAGAGCCCGAAGAAACACAAGAGCCCGAAGAAACACAAGAGCCCGAAGCGCCTGAGCCCTTTCCGGCTCAGCCCGAAACGTCTGAGTCCTCTCCGGCTCAAAAAGAAAAGCCCCAAGCGCAAGCTCTCCCCGTACAACAAATTCCTCTCCAAGCAGATCCGTCGGCTAAAAACCGCTTTCCCCCGTCTCTCGACCCGCGCTCGCTTCACCAAGGCCGCCAAGAACTGGAAACTGTCCGGGTCAAATTACCATGGAGATGACAACGAGATCTACGATACAGACAACCACATCTATGATGATGGCTACGATTCTGAGGAACTATAAACATGATACCCGTTTCATAATTATGAGAACGACGGCTTCTCATACGAAAGAAAAGATCCATCGTACGAGGAGGACACAGACAAGCAGGACGATGACGACCGGGAGCACGATCGAGACGTACTGTAACCAGCGGCTCACGGTGCGGAGAGAGACTCGGATGCCGAGCCGGTCGCATCCCTTGACAAAGAGAGCCGGGTCTTTTTTCTGGAAAGCCACCATCGGGAAACGGGCATACTTGCGCATCCCGGGCAGGGTCGAGATCATCTTGTCGATGTGCCGATCCATGTTCCGTGTGCCGTCGGCCGTGAACGCGAGCAGCTTCTCCATCCCCCGGCGGTGGAGCATGTAGGCATGGCACAGGAGGGGCGACCACACACGGACGACCTCGCGCCGCGCGTAGAACGCCACGGGCCACGGCCAGCTGCAGTACCCGAAATAAAAGGCGTCCCACGACTGGTTCTCTTTCAGCCACGCCATCGTCTGTGATCCGAGCGTGAACGGCTCAAAATACACGTCCTCCTCCAGGAAAAGCACGCGCTCCAGCCCCCGCCCGTGCGCCTCCCGGATCATCGAGATCATGTTCCGGAGGATGTCCCTCGACACGTCGTCCATGTGCCGGTGCTGCATGATGCCCCACACAGAGAGGCTCATCTTTCCCTCGTTCTTGACCGAAAAGCCGACGCCGTCCACCTCGTACCAGCGCACCGGGACGTCCGGGAAGCGTTCCGCGAGATGTCCCTCGAGCTCCTCCGTGTCGTTCCGCTTCAGCTTCAACACGTAGATGTGATCGATCAGCTCGTTCATTTTCCGTCCACGGTTCACGCCTTATATGATTTTTATTTGCACGCGGCAAAAATTATCATGACGGGGAATAAAAGATGAGGATCGTCTTGGAGATCACGCGGTACGTGCTTGTCATTGTCATTATCGTCTTGATCGTCCTCTGTCTCGTGCGGGGCAGGCCGGCGGAGGGATACCGACGGGAGGCTTTCCCGCGCGGTGAGGCGCACTACTATACCGGGCCGAACCAGCACGGCATCCCGCGCTGCCGATACGGCCCGTATACCCCGATCCTGACCTGTGTGGACGATAAAAAAACCGACACGGAATAAAAAAGACATGAGCGTACGGCAGTTCCCCGCCAACACCGTCTCTCCCGGTCGTCGGCCGCCGCTTTTTCCGGTCTTTGCCACGCGTCTCGAAAGCACCACATCCGTACCACAGGCGTTCGACTGCCGGGAGCGCTGGCCGGATCTGCTGATCGAGCCTTTCCTCCAGAAATGCGGCAGCTGCTGGGCGTACGCGAGCGTCGGCATGCTAACGGACAGGACGGCCGTCGCGCTCGGCCGGCGCGTTGCCCTCTCCGTCGACTACCTCTTTTTCTGCAACAACCTCTCGACGTTTCTCGGGTCGCCAACCAAACCACCACAACCCGAGTTCCAGCCATCAGCCAACATCCAGGCGATGAGGACGTTCCAGTGCTCGGGCGACTATGTCGTCTCGGCGCTGTACTACCTCTTCTTTCAGGGAGTGCCCGACGAGCGGTGCGGGAATCACACGGGCGTCGTGGACACGCTGTACTGCTCCAACGACACGCTCGGCACGGATATCCACAAGGGCTGCCTGAGCTATTACGGCGAGACCAAGGACACCTGTGCGTACACGATCCTCTCCGGCGGCCTGTTCCGCGGCCGTCCGGCACGGTTCTTCAAAGGCTTTGTCCCGTACAACCACGAGAGCCTGACCGCGCTCCAGCAGGACATGATGGAGCACGGGCCCGTGGCCACGACGATGGACGCGTACGACGATCTCTGGACGTTCGATGCCAAAAATACCATCTACGCGCGCGGTTCCGGCGGCGCGTTCGTGTCCGGCCACGCGGTTCTTCTGGTCGGCTGGGGCGTCTCGCCGGCCGGTGAGCCGTACTGGATCGTCCAGAACTCGTGGGGCACGGAGTGGGGACGAGGCGGGTTTTTCTGGATCCGTCGGGGTGTGGACGAGTGTCACCTCGAGTCGAACGCGCTGGCGGCCAGAGCACGCGTTCATAACGTCCCGCTGCTGTCGTACGCGGTCGATCTGCTGCGCGGCTTCCGGATCGATCCGGTCGCGTATGGCAAGATCAGCGACCTGTACCGGCAGAAAATCCGGTACAGCGGGATCAGGAGCGTTGTCGGCGCGGACTCGTTCGACATGCTCCTCTCGATTGCGACAAACCTGAGCAACGGCGCGGTCGTTTCTGGAGAAGACGGATACACCCTCGACGGCAAGGCCGTCTTCCCAGGCCTTCGCTACGAGACCGTTGCCGAAACGCCGGTGCTCCGCGACAAGAGACAGGACGCGCTGCTCGGAATCGGGATCGCGGCATTCGTTGCGGCAGTGATCTTTTTTGGTTTCGCCGTGGCCAAAAAAAAATAAAAAAAAAAACACCGACAGATAAAAATGACAACGGCTCGTGGCTCGGCAGCCTCCCTGCCAGACGACGCCCCCTTGACTCCTCTACAGAAAGCGAATGTCATAAATGCGAGGCATCGGATCTCGCCCATGGGCGACAAAAAACGTGGACCGGTTGGACAGGTGAGTACTTATTACCCAGACCAGGAAGCCATCTATAAACGGATGAAATTTCAGGAGATGGAACCGATTCCCAGCAAACAGCGGATCAAGAAATACCTGATTGACACAGGCAAATATCCTCCTTGGAAAAGCCAAGAACCATTGCTGCGGCAGCCGACAGATCCCGTCCGCCAAGCAGAAAAGAAACAACAGAAAAAGCAGCAGGGGTACTCGGCGCCGTGTACTCCCGGAGAGTACTACGACCTGTTCTACAAGATCGTCCAGGGATAGAGACACGCGCTTCAAAGATATTTAAGGCTTGTTCCGGTTGAAAAACAAATGAGGGTGGCGTTCATCACCGGGATCACGGGCCAGGACGGGAGCTACCTGGCTGAGCTGCTGCTGGCCAAAGAGTACAAGGTCTACGGCATGATCCGGCGCATGAGCCTGATCAACACGACGCGGATCGATCCGATCCTGGATCGGCTCCACCTGCGGTACGGCGACGTTTCGGACACGAGCAATTTGGTGGGGATCCTGACCGAGATCCGGGATGGCAATGCCGGGATGGAGCGGCTCGAGGTGTACAACCTGGCGGCGCAGAGCCACGTCAAGGTGAGTTTCGAGATGCCCGAGTTCACGGGCAACGTGGACGGGCTGGGCGTGTTGAGGATCCTGGAGGCCATCCGGATCTGCGGGCTGATCGGCATCACGCGCTTCTACCAGGCATCGACGAGCGAGCTGTACGGGCTCGTCCAGTCGCGGCCGCAGAACGAGGACACGCCGTTCTACCCGCGGAGCCCGTACGGCGTGGCCAAGCTGTACGGCTACTGGATCACACGGAACTACCGCGAGGCCTACGGCATGTACGCGTGCACCGGCGTGCTGTTCAACCACGAGTCGCCGCGCCGCGGCGAGAATTTCGTGACGCGCAAGATCACGCTCGGTCTCGGCAAGATCCTGCGCGGCGAGGCAGACGAACTCCTCCTCGGCAACCTGGACGCGATGCGCGACTGGGGGCACGCCCGCGATTTTGTGGTCGGCATGTGGCTCATGCTCCAGGCTGACACGCCGACCGACTACGTTCTTGCAACGGGCGAGGAGCATAGCGTCCGCGAGTTCGTCGAGACGGCTTTCCAGAAGCGTGGCTTTCACGTCGTGTGGCAGGGCGAAGGCGTGGACGAGGTCGGGATCGACGCGGCCACCGGCCGGATCCTGATCCGGGTTCATCCCAGATATTTCCGGCCGAGCGAGGTCGAGACGCTCCTCGGGGACGCCTCGCGCGCGCGGCGGGAGCTGGACTGGAAACCACAGACCTCGTTCGACGAGCTCGTGCGCGAGATGGTGGACGCGGACGCGTAGACGTCGGTCTGCTCTTTACAGATCCTTCCTGGCTCAGCTGGTTAGAGCATTCGGCTGTTAACCGAAAGGTCGCAGGTTCGAGTCCTGCGGAAGGAGCGACGGTTTTCTATGGTGACAATCACAGAAAACGCGCTAGCGCTGTTGTTTACGAGCCCTTTCCACAATCTCTTCTCGGGTGATGAAACCGCGCTGCGGGATGGTAGCGAGGATCTCGTCCCTCTTTTTTTCCCGCTTTTCTACGGAAGAATAATACGGTCGCAAGATGTCGTCAATCTGTCTCCTCAGCATGTCCTTATGGCTCCTTCTAATATCACGCATGTAATGCTGTTCTCTGTGCAAGCGCTCGAGGGGTTTCAGCGCGTCATGGATTCGAATCCGTTTCTTTTCTCGCGCCAGCAGCTTGAACAAGGTGAGATCACTGGATCGGATCTGCCGCCGCCGCTGCTCCAGGTATTGTTCTGAGCGCTGCTTGCTCTGGTACAGCGCCATGACGGCCTCCTGCCGGGACAGCACCTCAAAATCGGCCACGACAGGGACGTGATCCGACCCGTGCTCGGCATCCGGGATGAGCCGGAGCTCTTTCTTTCCCGGCACGTACGCGTGGACAAGCCGCACGCCGGCGCCGTACAAGATGTGGTCGAGACACCCCCGGAAAACGACATCCCTCGTCAGCGAGGCCGTCGTCTCGTCCAGCCCGGAGGCCGCGTCCGCAAGATCGTGTCCGCTCAGGATCTTCTGGAATCCATCGTCCCCGGGCGTGAGATTGAAATCGCCCGCCCAGATAAGAGTGGTCTTGTCCCCAATGTCTCCCAGGATATTGTCCGCGTACCGGCGTGCGTTCTCGCCAAACCGGGCATCACCGGGCATGTGGAAATTGATAACCGTAATGCCCAGCGGTATGATGAAGGCTCGCTGGATTATATTGTTTTTCCCAGGGATCGGTTCTCGTGCCGTAATTTCCGCGCCGATCCCTTTTGGCACGGCCATGGCCACACCCATGTGGAAAGCACTCGTCGGATCATTGTACATGGCCGGGTAGAAATCAAAATCCATCCTTTCAAAAAACCCGGCCAATCCGTCGACGGAGGAGCCCCAGATCTCCTGTAGACAGATGACGAGCACGGTCTGGAGCACGCCCGCTATATTGATCTCTTTCTCCAGGACATTCATGATCTTCTCGAGACGGGTTTCCTGCCCGAGGTGAGTCGGGTCGTACCGCTGCCCTCGGGAACCGCGGGCGCTTTTCATCATTTGTGCGAGCGGCTGAGAAAGGATGTTGTACGTCAGGACACGGAATCGTCTGCTCGATACCGTTCTTGGCGGCCGCGGCGGTGGTGGTGGTGGCCGCGGCGGTGGTGGGATCGGATAGAGATCGCTGATCGGAAAACGATCTGCGTACCGGAGATCAGGAAAAGTGACCATAAACCACCCGTTGCCATAATCCGTAACGATCGTGCCTCCACGGTACACTCCGTCTACCGGGGCCAGGACGTCATCACCGGGTTTGGGTAGCCACGGATAAGGGATCATTTTATAAAAAAAAAAGAAAAAATCCACGCGTCCTGTTACGAAACGGCAAGGAACCGCCGGATATCATCGTCCCCCGTCCTTTGGATAAAAGACTCCATGATTCGCCGATCCTTGCCCGCGCCTATCAGGAAACTATCGACATAGGAGCGCCACGTCTTTCGAAACGGCGTGTCGGTAAACAGGCGCGGGAAATCATAGGTCTCGTACGTCCGTCTCGGGAATTGGAGAATCTTCAGGATATCGAGAAGCGCCCGGCGCATCTCCTCTTTACGCACGGGCACGCCTTGTCTTACCTGGTACGACTGCTGCGGCCGCTTGTGCAGCCTGTCGAAAATGTACCGAAAGACCGCTCTGTGATGGCCATCGAGCATGAGAGCCAGAATATTGTTATCGGCCAGCCGATTCTCATTGGGCGGCAGCCCGTATGCCGCTATTTCCTTGTCCGTGAGGTGATACAGCCCAATGTACTGCTCAATAAACCCCCCGAGCACGCCGATGCGCCACGCGTCTTTATCATCAAACTGCAGCGTGTCCAGGAAATCTTCCAATTTGTGCTGCTGCTGCTGCCGCTGCTTTTGTTGCTGTGTCATTTTTATCCAGGCATTTTTTGCTTAATTTCATCATCTTGGCGCCGGGCAGGGCATGCTCGGAAAAGCCGGGTAGGCGTTAGGGTAAGGATAGTAATTGCCGTTGCTGCTGACGCGTTCCGCTCTAGAAAAAAAAACTACGTTCCTGGTGGCCAGCAGAGGAAATGTGGCCGGCGTCTTGCTGTAGGGACAGCCCGGGCTGTTGTAATAGAAAAACTGCTGCTCATACGGCTGGATATAGGTTTTTTTCTTGTGTTCCATTTATCGGGCACAAGAAAAAAAAAAAAGAATGACCGGTCTGTTCTGCTCTGGAATTATCTATCCTGCGGTCTGTCTATCCTGATGTCGCATCAGATCTTTCCCAGATCCATGCCAAACTCCAGGACGGGGAGGGTCATCTTGTACTGGTGGCGCATCCGATCCATCTCCTCCTTGGCAAAGCCCAGGAGGTGGTCGCATGCCCGCAGGCACTCGACCGTCTTGGTGGGATCAGCCATCCACTCGCGCAACTGATCCGCCAGACCGGTGGTCAGGGTCTGGAGGATGGAGTAGTACCGCCGGTATTTCTCCTCCTCCTTGGAGGAACGGTAGAGGAGATCCCGCCAGCGCTCGCGAGAGATGAGTTGGCGCAGGTAGGACTTGCCGTGGTTCTGGTTCTTGATATCCTTGGAGGTCGACACCCTGTGGATCCGCCGCATGGTGACGTCGATGATGTGACCGTTGAATCGGAAAACGGCCTCCAGGCGATCCGCCTGCGCCGATGGGCGGAGCCTCTCGACCGCGCTGGTAAAATGGCGGGTGTGCGGCATGCCGCCGCAGGGAACGTCGCCGGGGTTGCGCATGACGATGCCGTGCCGGCGCTGGTACTCGAAAAAGTGCGGGTTGTGAACCGTGCCGTTGAGGATGTTGCCGGTGCGCCAGGAGAAGCAGGTGTGGCACGAGACGCACCACATCTGGTCGCATCCCGACACCTTGTAGATGCCCTGACCGCACTTGGGGCACGGCTTGGTGTTATCCCGGAGGAGCGCCACCGTGTCCACGTCCTCCTGGACACACGTGTGATCCTCGCCCACACGCTCGCGGTGGCACCGCGCGCAGAACCGCTTCGAGCAGAGACCGCACTTGTAGCCGGTCGAGAGTTGCCCCCGGCAGCCGTCGTCGGGGCACGCCATGATGAAAGCCGCCCGCTCCGTCGCCGCCGGCTCATGGTTCTGGAAACGCCAGAGATCCCGGGTGCGCTGGCCGATCTGTTGCTGGAGGAGCGCCACCTGGGTCTGGAGATTCTTGATCTCGGTTTTCTGGCGCGCAATCTCGTCGTCCCGCACAATCGCCAGTTGGAGGACGCCGACGGTGGTCTCGGCCTCGGCCAGGAGCGCGTCTTTCTGGTGCTCGCGGTAGCGCTTCTCCATGAAAGAGTGAGGCATGACGCCGCGCAGGAACTCCGGGTTCCAGCCCGCCCGGCACGACATACACTTGGGTACGATCGTGTTCTCGATGAGGAAAGTGGCCGTACACTCCTGGCAGTGCGTCGCCTGGCAGGAGGGGCAGGTCACCGGTTTCCTGGTGCTCCGGTTCAGCCGCTCGCAGCAGATGGGGCAATCCGTCGGGTTGTTCATATCGCTGCGAGGGGGTAGAAAAAGGGTTAGTCTATGGTCTTGATCCGGTTCTAATCGGTGACGGCCGTGGATCAGTTTTTTGTGGCCGTTTCTGCTGTATTTCGAGTTTCTGGCGGTTGGAGGCGGATGGTTCAATCGACATGAACCACCATGTTTTTTCTTTCATTTTTTTCTGGCGGTTGATGTTGGGCTGTCCGTCATCCTGCTCCTCCTGCTCGTCCTTGTGGCGGTCATGGTGTTTCGAGTCGTGGTCTAAGAAAGAGCGACACACTACAAAAATGCCATGCTCCTGGAAGAGATCCTGTACTTTCCCGGGGGACTGGATACCGTGATCGACGTCCTGTGCTACGTGATGGCCGCGGTATGTCACGACGAACCCGTCCCGCGGCGCGTCCGGCTGGAGCCCTCCGAGGCGGGGGAGCGGCACACGGTCTGGCTCGGAGACGAGGACGGCCTCTGGGCGAGGCTTCCGGCCAAGTGGGACGTTGCGTTCGAGACCGAGCCGTCGTCCGGACACGCCACCCACGCGCTCTGGGATCTGCTGAAAGACCTGCTGCAGGCATGCGCGAGGCGCTCCGAGCACGTCGTGCTCGGCGAGGTGCTCCGGGATCTCCTCCACGAGTTCCCTCTCGACTGCGCGCCATGCGCGCGGCTGGCGAGGCAGAAAGCTCTCCTGAAGCAGGAGCTGCCGGACGGCGGCGACGTCATCGACCGCTTCGTGACGGCGCCGGTCGAGGACGAGGACGAGGCGCTCGGGTACCTGCGGATCATCCAGGCGAACTGCCAGAAGGTGCTGAGGCAGGTCCGCGGCGAGCGGCTGCGAGAGCACTTCCTGGAGACGGTCTGGCGCGTCCCGGATCACGCGGCGTACCGGGATCGGCTCCTCCACGGCCGGCCGGTGGACGCGCTCGTCCACGAGTTCCGGAAAAGAGTGACGAGCCGCACGCTGAAGGCCATCCCGTTTGTCGAGTTCCGTGGCGTGGTGTTTGACGAGTGGTTGCGGTCGCTCGTCGGCCTGGCGCTGTGCACGAGCGAGACGGATCAGGAGGACGACGCGCGAGCGCAGGTGAAAAAACTCGCGAGACGGGCGTACCTCGTCCTCATCGTTCTCTTTCCTGAGCCCGCCGGAGCCGAGGAACCGGGTCTTGTCCGCGTCGTGGACGGCAGGAAAGAGCGCTGGGTCGAGTGTCCGGGTCTCTGCTCGTACCACCCGCTGCTGAGGGGCACGGCGGTGGCGCGCCTACAAAACATGTACAGGTAGGTGATCGGCTGTCTCTTGTTTCGCGGCGCGTTTTTTTTTCGAAAGAGATAAAATGCAGCAACAGAAAAAACAACGACAACAGACGTGGAGGACCATCGACTGGCAGGACAGCCGAGCCGTCCGCCGGCTGTTGGAGAAGGGTCATGATCCCAACGCACGGTTGTCCGGAGGCCTGAGGCCGCTGCATGCAGCGATCACTGATGGTCCAAGCGATGCCGTCCGTCTCCTCCTGGAGGCCGGTGCCGACCCGTCTATCCAAGATGACAGCGGGAGGACGCCGCTCGAGCTCGCGGTGGGGATGAATGCGGTGGAACCGATCGGTCTCATCCTCGAGAGGCATCCTCATCTTGCGAGCGACACGCTCCACGAGGCGGTGAGTCATAGGAGCAACGGCATCATCCTCCTCTCGCTGGATCGCGGAGCGGAGATCGACCATCCTTCTGGTCCGTGGGGGAGGAGCCCGCTCCACAGAGTCAGCGCCTATGGCGGTGGCGCGGAGACCATCCGCCTCCTCCTCGAACGCGGCGCCGACCCGAACGCTCAGGACAGTACCGGCCAGACGCCGCTCCATCTAGCGGACAACCCGGAGTCCATCCGCCTGCTGCTCGAGCGGGGAGCTCTCCTGGACGCTCAGGACAGGACCGGCCAGACGCCGCTCCATAAGGCGATGGAGATGGTGGCGATATTCCGTCACCCGGAGACTATCCCCCTGCTCCTCCAGCGGGGAGCCGATCCGGACGTTCAGGACAGTCATGGCCAGACGCCGCTCCACCTGGCGGCGATGCGCAACGACCCGGAGAACATCCGCCTGCTGCTCCAGCGGGGAGCCGACCCGTACCTCCTCAACGAGAACGGACGCACGGCATTCACCCTAGGGAACGACAGCGTCCAGGACGCTCTCCTCGAGCACGGGTACATCCCCCTGCCCGAGGAGAGGGTGTACTTTAAGAGCCAGAGGATCAGGACGCGCGTCGAGAAAGAGATCCGAGAGATCCGGCAGGCGCAACGGCGGTTCCGAGTGTTGATAGGGCAGCGCGAGCCACTGCGACAAGGACAGCCGTCGCAACGGCAACAACAGGAATCGGAACAGAGGAAGAGCGCTCGCCGTGCCTCCAGGCAGATCGTCGAAATGAACCCGGATCTATTCAACCAGCTCGTGCGCTACGGCGTACGGAGCGTCCCTCGTGATGAGAGAGAACGCGCCAGGTTCGGAGAGTGGTGCCGCCATCACGAGCTGATCAATATAGGAGACGCACCACCCCAGATACGGGCTCGATGGCTGGAACAGATGCGCTACGAGCAGAAACGATCCTCCCGGTAGATGACCGTGATGCGTCGCGTCGACGAGATTGTTTCTCCGATTCCTGAAGAAAAACTGATCGTCACGAGTCTTTCTGGCGAGGAGATCCAAGATACCAAAACTGATCTGTTGTGGCATCTCTCTTTTCCATTGGCAGCCATGGACACCGTCAAGATCTTTGAGCGGCACGGGCTCGTCGTCCAGGAAAAGACCACCCGCGAGTACTACCCGGGCTCGTGCGACCAGTGCGGCATGAAGAAAGCCGCCACCGACTCGCTCCTCATCGGGATCACCCCCGATCTGCGCATCCTGATCTGCGCGGCCTGCTACGCGGAGCGCCGGGAGACCATCAGCGCCGTCCTCGCCGGGCTGGCGGAGAAGACCGGCAGATCCAGGATCGACGCCGGCCGTGTCTACATGGCTCCCGGCCAGGCGGAGGTCTCGGGATGGAAGATCGATCCCCGGTACAAGGTGTTTCCCGTCCGCCGCGGCACGATCTACGTGCCGCT
This sequence comes from bacterium, assembly GCA_010029825.1. Lineage (GTDB taxonomy): Bacteria > Bdellovibrionota_B > Oligoflexia > Oligoflexales > RGVZ01 > RGVZ01. The sequence goes on from RGVZ01000013.1 coordinate 35,873, forward strand.
CGTCCATCCCGACCACCGTCCCTGCCTCGTTCCCGGCCGGCCGTTCTGCCTGCTCAACGACCTGGCCGTTTAAAGGCCTCGGCTCCGCAGAGCAAAGGGTTCCATGGAAAAAATCGTCCGCAAGCGCGTGTTCTACCTCGGGATCGGTTCCGAAGACGAGCGGATGAGAGCCATCGCCAGGCGCTTCGATGGCCGGTATTACCGAGCCCTCCAGACCAGCCACGGCTGGTCGTTCCCGCTCGCCCGCCTCTCGGAAGTGCGCGAGGCCCTGTCATCACCAGAAGAGGTTCCGGCGGTGGATACCGACGGCGCGACACAGACGGAGGACGACGAGCCGATCCGCGTGGCGGACGGCGCGACACAGACGGACGACAAACCGGTCTACCGCTACGACGTCGATCCCGATCTCGAGCGCTGGATCCGCGGCCGATACCTGAGAAAATGATCTTCCCTTTCTCTCTGTTGGCAGGCCTGAAAAGAAGATGCCGTCCCTGCCGATGGAGCTCGTGGATCACATCGTGGATCTGTCCGGAGAGATCGAGCACAGGATCGTGCTCCGTCGGCCGCGCCGTCTCTGTCCACCGACCGGCATGGCGGAATGGCTCCCCAGACGCCGGGTGGTGGTGTGGGAGAACGACGTCATGATGTGGACCATCTTTGTTCCTTTTCACCGGTCGAGGCAGTACACGACGACGATCGACCGCCAGCGGCCGGGGATCATAAGCGTCTCCTGCCACCTCGTCGATTTCACGCTGCCGATCATGAGCAACGATGTTCTGCTCTACTCGAGAGATGATCCAAGAAATGCCGGAGGTCGTCCTCGATGATCATGCCGAGCGGCATCTTGACGATCGCCGTGTAGTCTGTCTGGAGCTCGTCCTGGTACAGGTGATTCACCCGTTCCCATGTAAGCCGCCCCTCGCGGTCAAAGACCGCGTTGCCGCCAAAGAGGCCGGGCTCCTGAGAGTCCACGCGGACGGTGATCGTGTCGTCTGGCAGGAAACGCAGCACGAGACGAAAATTGTACACGGTGTCCACAAGATGAGGAGGCAGGAGCGGCCGGAACATGTTGCCGATGGGATGGACGAACCGCGTCTGTCCCTCGTATTCCACGCTGGTCTCGTGGAATAGGTACAGGTACACGGATGTCCGGTAGTTTGGATTCTCGTAAAAGACGTCGATACCGTCTTTTTCCAGGAACGAACGGATCGTCGCGTAAGAGATCATATTTTTTGGTAAGGCTTTTTTCTGTCTATAAACTCGTGACTCTCATCTTGAAACCGCCCGAGAGAGTGGGTGGCACAGGCAGCCGGGGACACCGGAGCACACGCCCGGGAGGAAAACGGGAGATCCGTTTCCGGAAAACGCCCTCGGTATCGTGCGTGTAGAGGTACGGGAAAAAAACGTAGTGCGCCACCGTGTGGTGCGCCCCGACGACCTCACATCGGAAAGGATTAAGCTGGCGCAGGGCATAATATCGGTTCATGTTTTTTGTGACGAGCAAGGACTCCAGATCAGGGATAAAATAGCGACCGGTGACCTTGATCCAGAACAGAGCCTCGTTGCGGAATCGGGAGCGCAGGATCGCGTAATGGATGGCCATCATCTCGTGCGTGCCCTTGGAGGCTTGGCCGTCTAGGAAATCGGCCGTGGGCAGGTCTTTCTCCTCAAAAGACAGGATCTCGAAACGTTCCTTGTGCCGTTCCCGCTCTTGTTCCAGCTCGGGGAACGGGTAGCCGGAGTTATCCACCACGACGACCGTCAGCCCGGTCTCATCCAGCCACCGGCGGATCGAGACAAGATAAACGTGGAGACGCTCTTCCCGGTTTTTCATCAGGAGTGTCAAGATGCCCTTGTGCGGGGAAACGGTACAGGTGAGGATGACGATGCTCCGTGTGCGATCGTCGGATTCGGTCAGCAGAGGCCGTAGCATCTCGTTATTTTTGTGTACCGAAAAGGAGAGGACGCACCAGACGACGACGAGGATCAGCAGTGCCATGATTATGATTACGAACCACATGTTTATTTTATCATCTAACGAGTCGAGAAAAAAACGACAAAACATGTCGTGGATTCTGTTGTTGGCTTTTTTCCGGATCGTTATGGGTGGTTGTGCCGACAATCATCCTAGCGCCTGCGGCAACGGCGGCGGCAATGGTGCGTACGGCTTTGCGTGTCCGAGCCTGATGATGCTCGGCGATCCCATGATGGCGGCCGCGAGAGCGGACGGTCTTGATCATGATTTTGTCTACGCGGTGGCGGGTGGCGCGTCCGACCAGGACTGCGGGAAATGCTTCCAGGTGGAGCTCCTGGATGCCGAGCGCGAGTGGCGACCCGATTTCCGGGGGCTGGTGGTTCAGGTCGTCAACAGCGGCTACGACGTGCTGCCCTACCAGCTCGACCTGTTTATGGGTGCCGGGGGCTTTGGCTATTTCACGGCATGCAACTCGGACTGTGACGCGCGGTACTGCCAGGGCGGCGGCTGCCGACGAGCCATGTACGCGGGCGATTTCCGGGCATGGGTTGATGCCGTGTACTACGACCCGAACCTCTGCTACTCGGGCGGGATCAAATGGCTCGATCAGAAAGCCAACACACAAGACCTACAGAGGCTGTGCGAGGGCCTCGTCGGCAACGAGAACAAGACGCTCCCGAAAAACAAACATACGATCGATTCCTGCTTTCGCACGAACAAGGAGCTGTACCACCAGAATTTTGTCCGGACGCGCTCGGCACCGGTGCGGTGTCCCCGGCACCTCACGGAGCTGACCGGGCTGCGGCGCCTGGACGACAGCCTCCTCCCGGATCCGCATCCGGGCCTGCCGTTGGATCACGAGTGTGTGGGCGACCGGTCGCGGGGGCGGTACTGCGTCACGACGATGCAGGACTGCTGCAAGATGTCGTGCTCGTGGGGCGGCAAGATCCCCCAGCAGGCACTGGATTCGTCTCATCCGTGCGTCCACACCTGCGACCGGGACGGCCAGACGCTCTGAACCGGCCGCCGTGCCGCTCGATGACGAACCACGGAATCAGCAGGCTCACAAAATACCACACCGCCGGTCGCTGCCGAGCAAAAGGCGGGACGGCCGCGGCCAGGATCGCGTGCCAGGACTCGCCGAGAAGGAATAGAAACACGCGGAGTTCCGGGAAGGACGGATACCGCCACAACCATTTTGCCTCGTAGGCAAGGCGTTTGATCTCGGAGAAAGGCTTGCCGTGCCGACCGTGCGCGTCCTCGGCGGCCATCCCATCGGCATAGGCTCGCCAGAGGCTCGGCCGGGCGGCACAGCGGTGGAGGTGCCAGTAAAAGATGAAAAAGATAAAAACGAGGAAGAGCATGTGTACGACGCAGCGAGCCGATCAGAGGGAAGGGTTCATTTTTTGTCGTCGGCCATCTTTTTAGCCCGCTTCTGGACGCGCTGTCCCTGCTTTTCCCATGCCGCGTCGTATCCGATGACGTCCTGGCTCCAGTCCCTGAATTTGTCGTCCGATACGAGCACGAGCCGCGTCCCGTGGATCTCGTTGTCCGTGGAATCCTCGTAGACGGCCACCAGGCACAGGAGAAAAAAATCGTCCACGCTCCGTGTGAAACGGAGCTCTCTCGCGTCGTCTCCTCCTTTTTTCTTTTTTTTTCGGCTCTGGAGCCGCACCGCGACATCGACAAACACCTGTCTCGTTCCGATCCCGTGTACGACGATATCCTCGCGCTGTCCCACCCGCGGACGCACCCAGATGATCGTCCCGCCTGCCAGCTCGTCCGCGATGCTCGCGGCATGCTCGGCAAAACTGGTATCAAAGATCTCCTGGAAGGCTGCATCCCTGTAGTCTGTGCCGCGCAGCACGATATCTCTCCCGCGGAGCACGTTGATCGTGTCCACGGCAAAAACCACAGACCCTTCCTGTACGTGATTGTGAATATCCGTAATCACCGGCTTGATAACGTTGGAGAATAACGTTTGCCGTCGTCGCATAAAAGCCTCGTCGTCCGTCCACCGGATTGGGATGGTCGTTTTTTGTCGTTGTTGTCGTTGTTGATACCGGATCGTATCGAGGTTGGTGAGGATATCTTCCAGAAAATCCTTGTAGTCGGCAATGGATTTCGATCCCGTAATCATCTCCTTCTTACAGGTCGAGACGATGTCGTGCCAGTTCTCCCTCCGACGGTGCTCCTCCAGGATTTGATCCGGTACCTCGGAGGTATCTCTCAGCCGGCGTGTGAGCTTTCCACTCTCATCCCTGTATTTATGTAGCTTATCCGGTGCAACAACGATGCTGTACGTCTTGATCTTGGGGATGTGCTTCCGGATCTGGCTGACCAGCTCTCGACGATTGTCTTTACTGTCGAGTTGGAGGTAGCTCCTGTACAGCCCGTTCAGCTGGTGTCCGACCACGCGTGGCATGCTCTCGAGGTGCTCTTTTTCGGCCGGTAAGAGCTCCTCCGCGTCCGGTGCTTCAACCCGTATGACCGGCGGATTTCCGATACCGAACGCTGCGGCATCGTAGATGCCCAGCTCCGTAGCAACCTCACTTTCGAGCTTGACGAGATCGTCTTCTTCTTTAAAGATCTGAACCTGTCGTTCATCCATTTTTTCCGTCATGCGTTTGTGTTGCTGCTGTTGTTGTTTTCGCTTCCGCTGTTGCTGTGCTTTCTTTTTTTCTTTTTGTATCCGCTGAATCTCTTTTGTCATGAAGGAGATCATCTCCGGGCTGCCGGTGGGCTCGGCCGTAGCACCCCGACCGAGGAGGAGCTTGACTTTTTTTTTCATGCCCGCCCGAGCAAAGACGGGGAGGAAAGCGTATTTCAGGTCATCGATTTTCTCGGTCGTGACACGGATCATGAGGTCGGCGAGATCCTCCGAGATATCCTCTAATGTATCGGCGATTTTGAGGATGTCCTCATAGATGAGGAGTCTCGAGGGATCTTTGTCAAGGACTTCCAGGCACGTCTCCATGATCTCCGTGGCATTCCTATCGCTCATCAGTGCCGTAATGATGTGCGAAACTGTCTTATATTGAAGCGCGAGATGGAGCGGCGTCTCGCCTCTCGTATTCCTCGCCCGCGGGTCGGCTCCATGCCTCAGGAGTAGTCTAACGAGATGGAAACGGTTTTTGAGAACCGCCGTATGGAGCGGTGTCATGCCGTCGGGAAGGGCTTCATTGACTCCTTTAGGAAAGAGCGAAAGCATTCGGATGATTTCGTCTCCATCGTTTCCAAACTGATCGGATATGGCCTGCAGGATCCTCCGCAGGAATACTTCTCTCAGGATCTCTACCCTGGCTGCGACGTTTCTCACCTCTTGTGGATCCGAGGCTCGGAGACGGGCAAGACTCGCGTGTTGAACCAGCAGAGCGATCAGCCTCTTTTTGTTCCTTTGCTGGCGATCCTCTCCGCTATTTTGATCACGGATCTGGACGTTCGTCAGGATGCTGAGGTAGAGCCCGTAATGATCTTGGACGGATAGATCGGGTGGGATCTCGAACGGTTCATGCAAGAAAAGACTCAAAATCCTCATGCGGAGGATGGTCTCTCTCGATGAATCACCTTTTTTTATAAAGGCCACGACGGACGGGAGCGTCCTATACAGCCGAGTTCCCTTGATGACCTCTGGGGAATCAGGATCCAGCCGTTCGTCTAGAACAAGGATGCGTACAGCGGACGCTATGTCGTGTTCTACCGCTAGGAGGAATAACTCATTGATATCTCCCGTATACCGCTTGAGCAGCGTCATGAAGAGCCTCTGGTCATAATTTTTGGTGAGACAGGATATCAATAACGTTTTCAGTCGGTCGTTCTGACTCGTTTCCATCTGACGGCGTCGCGGACGCGTCACAAAATGTATCCACTCGGTGGATGCCGTAAGATCGAGGATGATGTCTTTGAGGAAACGAGGATCGTCGTACTCCTCCATGCTCGTTTTTTTCTGCCAGAGCTTGTTTTCTACGAACCGAGCCCATTGGTCGAGTGATACCGTCTTGGGAAGATCTTTAGTGGAAAACAGCGCCTGGATGGCTTTTCTTTTATCCTCGCGACGACGCGTCGTCTGCGAGGCCGACTGTTTTACGAGCAGCAGTCCTCTCTGTGTGCGCAGCAGTCCTCTCTGTGCCGATTTGAGCTGTTGCCCGATAACGACGTCGAGTGTCTTTACGTCGAATTTACGATACTGTTCGAGCTCTGTGCCCAGGCGCTCCCACAAACCGTTTTCGAAATTGGTGACCAGATTTTCCAGTTCTGTCTGCGTCAGTGGTGTTTTTGTAACCAGGTATCGGCGGATTTCTTGTTTTTTTTCCCGACGGATCTCTTGCTGGCTCATTTGTTTGGACGAAAAAAAAAAAATGAAAGCGTATCGACGAGTCGAGATCATGGAATAATATGATAACCCGGCTGCCCATTGAGCTCCAGCGGCATATCTACGGTTTTGATCCCACCTACCGCGAGAAATTCGATATCGTGCTGTCCTACGTCCAGAGAAAAGCCTGGATCGAGTGGAGGATCAGGAAAGAGTTGCTCTGGCTGGATACGTCGTCCTCGATAAAAGAACTGGTTTGGCTGAATACATTCCCGATATGGTTCGTCCGTGTCTATTTTCAAAACGAAGAGTATGCCATCCATTTCACCGGCGAGTTCCCCTGGGAGCAGCCGGAGGTCTCGTGCCGCGGCAAGCGCCTCCCCAGGGTGGACTGGACACCGGCCTGCACCCTGGACGCACTGCTAAGGACGTACGATTTCGAAAACCGGCTTAAAAACACGTCCACACAAGAGTAAAAAATGGAATCGGAGCAGAAAGTGTTGGTGTTCAAGTACATTTGCAATTTCATCAAGGACCTGAACGAGTCGTTCGGGGAAGGCCAGAAATCGCTGCGGCTGTACGCCCACCTGGTGGAGCGGACCGGGATCATGCACGAGGAGCCGATCCGCAAACACATCCGGCTGTTTTTCGATTTTCTCCAGGAGAACCGGGACGCGGTGGTCGAGAAAGATCCCAAGGCTTTCAAGACGTGGCGGCTGGCGTACAGCGAGAAGGTCGGGATCGACATGAAAGACGTGCTGAACCGGGCGGATCGGCAGGAGACGGAGGCCATCTTCAAGCACCTGCTGGCCATCCTGGCGGTGCTGGATCCGTCGAGCTCGGCCAAGGACGTGCTGAAAAAAGAGCTGGAGGAGAAGCGGCGGGCGGGTGAGGACGGGAACGAGGAGGTGTTCCTGAAAAACATTATCGACAAGGTGTCGTCCCAGGTGGATCCGAGCACGGAGAACCCGATGGAGCTCATGACCAAGATGATGTCGTCGGGGGTGGTGAACGAGATCGTCGAGGACATGAACTCGTCGTTCTCGCGTGGCAATTTGGACATGGGCAAGATGATCCAGACGATGCAGTCGCTCATGGGCAGCCTCGGCCAGATGATGCCGCCGCAGCACAACCTGCCGTCCATGGACGGCTAAAAAATGATTTGTACGAAAAAAAAATACGGAAAAAAAAAAAGAGAAAACTCATGTTTTTTTCTTTCTTGTACACAGGCATGGATCACGTCTCGGAAGAAGGAGGACGCGTGCTCGAACGATTCCGTCTGGACGACGGTGTGGTTGTTTTCGAGACGCTCCAGCACGACGGCTACGACGCGGATGGTCCACAATCGGATCTGTGGGATCTCTACCTGATCTGGCCGGAGACCGGAACCGTTGAGGCGTACCACCGCGAGGACTGGTTTTGCGGCACGAAAGAGCCGTACGAACACAGCGGCTCTTTCCCGCTGGCGGTGCTCATGGATCGCCTCTCTCCACGGGACAGGGAGCGGCTCGCCAAGATCTCGTCCCAAAAAAAAATATATCGTGAATAAAAATGTCCAACACCGAATGCTTTTTTGTCGCGGCTCACGGGCGGCAATCCAGGGTCAATTCACTCGATTTCAACGCACGCTACAAGACGCACGTCATTGCGATCGGCACGGAGGGATACACGAGTTACGCGATGCCCTACCTCGCCTTCCTGTTGTATTTTATCCACTGCCACGGCACCGCTTTCCTCCTGGAACTGGAAAACATGCTGATGATCCACGGTAAATTTTTTTATAAACACCGATCCAAGATTTTCGTGAATGAATTCGATGCCCTGTTTTCACAGTACGCCACAGACATCACATCCAAACCCTTAAGCAAGATGAGGTACTACTCCATCCGTGACGAAATTCAGGATCTCGAATTATGCGCGAACCTGCCAAACGAAAGCCTGCCCGTTGTCTACGTCGGTGATGGCAAGTTCTCAGAACCGTCCGGCCAGATCGGCGACAAGACCCTGAAAGGCTTTTCTCTCGATTTTCCTAAATGGGATGAAGTCCCAATAACCAAAGACGCAAAAGGCCGAGAACACGGTGGTTATTTCGTGAGCCAGGATCCCAAATTCCGCGTCATGGCCGCAAACTACAATAATCCTCTGGTGCCGTTAAATAGAGGGCAAGGAGCCGTTCTGGCCAATCTCCCCCTCGGTATGTACAGCATCCAAACAAAAGGGTTGTTCAAAAAACGCGTCGGCATCCAGGATCCGGTGTATTTCCAGGACCTGCTGCTCCGACAGGACGTTCACGGCTCCCGGAGGCTCGTCCTCCTCCAGTGCTGCCGCAATTACACCAAAAACGGGGTCCCGAGCATCAAGTACCAGCGCCTCCAGGATCGGAGCCTCGTGGACATGATGCGCGGGCTCTCCCTGTCCTCGCCAAAAAGCCCCAAGAAAAAACGACCGCGCTCCGGGATATCGTCGCCGCCAAAGAGTCCGAAACGAAAGCGCGTCTCCGGCTCGCCAAAGAGTCCGAAACGAAAGCGCGTCTCCGGCTCGTCCTCGCGAACATCCTCAATGCCGAAAAGCATACAAAACCTCGTGGACAGGCTGCGCCGGCTCTCTCTCGGTGCAGCCTAAAACGGCGACACGTGGTTCCAGTCCTCGATCCGGAAGCACGCCCCTGGTTCTTTCTTGCGGTAGAACCACAGATTCCGGATATTCTCCCAGGCCGTGTCTCGATAAAGGATTGCTGGCGGCCGCTCCTCCGTGCCGCCGCGGCGGCACTCGATGGCCCACCAGTCGTCGCCGCGGACGGTGGCCAGCAGCGAGGCGTCCGAGAGCGCGAGGAAGCCGTCCATATCGCCGTCGCGCAGGATCCGGAGGACCTCTGCCGAACCGCTCGACCGGCGGAGCAACGCGAGGAACTCGTGCTCGAACCGCAGCACCCGTGGATGCCGATAGATGAAGCGGTTCATCTTGTTCCGGACAAGAAAGAGCGTGATGATCTCGTCGCGGACGCGGTCGCAGAAACACAGCCGGTCGTCGATCACCCGCGTGTTGTGCCGGAGCAGGCGTGAAGGATCAAAGATGGTCTTCATCCCGAACGAACGCGCGTCCCGCAGCACATAGTCGATCTTGTCGGTATCCAGGCCGGACTCCTGGTTGTTGATGAGCGTGGCGTACCAGGCAGGCGGGTGCGTCCCTAGCACGAGCCGTTCGATCGTGTCGAGCTCTTGTTCCGAGAGCGGCACGGCGTACCGCCGGACGAGGTCGCGGAGCAGGAGGAGGGAGCGCGTCTCGTGATCCGTCCACGGCGACGGCTCCAGCTCTTGGCTGACATAGTGATCAAAGAGGTGCGAGAAAGGCCCGTGGCCGAGGTCGTGGATCAGGCCCGCGATACAGACAATCTCTTGCGTGCGCTCGTCGAGCGTCTCGCGGAGCTCGGGCTGCTTGGTAACGAGGAGGGTGAGCAGGTTGCGGGTCACCTCGTAGACGCCGAGCGAGTGCTCGAAGCGCGACGTGTTGGCGCCCGGAAAGACCTTGTACGAGAAGCCGGTCTGCCGGATGTAGTGGAGCCGCTGGAAATGCGGCGTGTCGATGATGGCGAGCGCGAGATCCGAGACCTCAATGTCGCCCCACAGGCTGTCGCGGATGATTTTCATGCTCTTGTGAAACTCATCCTCAGATCCCGGGATTTCATTTTTTTTTTCTCACCAGGACACGGCGGGGACGAGGAGGCCGCGGGAGCACGACGGTCGTGTGCTGCGCCGGCGGTCGGACGCCGTTCTCGAGGAGAGAGAACGTGTCAAGCGCGGTGGCGGTCTGCCGATCGACGTACGGCCGCTTCAGCTGCCGCGTGTCGGTCGGCGGGAAACCACCCTGGTACGGGTTGATGTACCGGATGCCGTTGGGCGGGTAGTACTGCTGAACCTCGGCCCAGTTGACGCCCTCGTACGGCGTGTTGTACGGGTCGTACCGGTTCGGGTAGAGGTTGGTCAGGAGCGGCATATTTATTCATGGAACGGATATTTTCTACGCGCGCCGGAAATCGTCTTCGTAGCGCACAATATCGTCCTCGCCAAAATACGAGCCGGTCTGGATCTCGACGATCTCCAGCCCGGCATCCGTGTCGTTGATCAGGCGGTGCTTCTGTTCGGGCTCGATCACGAGCGTCGTCCCGACCACCAGCCTCACGGTCTCGTCCCCCCGCACGGCCGCGCCCGCTCCCTCGATAACGTGCCATAACTCGCGACGGAAGCGGTGGCTCTGGAGCGAGAGCCGCTTGTGCGGCTCGACCCGGATGCGCTTGACCTTGTAGGCCCCGTCGTGGAGCACCTCGTACCAGCCCCACGGCCTGTTTTCTATCATCCCTTTTGTAAAAAAAGAAAAAAACGCTAGATGGAATGAAAAGTCATAAACCGTTGCTGTCGACCCGTCTAGAAAAGAATTTTTTATGGATAAAAACATTGCATGCCCGCGTCGCTGACCGATCGGTTCTATGCAAGAAACGATCTCATCCTGGTTTTCCGGATCCGCACGGACGGCACGATCGATTCGGGACGAACCGATGCCGAGGTTACGGCCGGAGACGACGGCTGGTACACCGTGCGTTTCTCGCACCGCGATACGGACGGCATGACGCTCCTCCTCGGCTCGCGTCCACAAGTGTCCTACGACGCCCGCGCCGGCTGCTGCGGCTTTGACGGCGACGTCGATCTTTTCTGGCTCGGCTTCTTTTCGCCGCACCGCCCCGCTCGTCAGCGAGAACCTGCTCCTCCGCAAGAGCGACCTGCCCGGCCTCGGCGTCCGCCGCGGCTCCGTCCTGTGCGCGCTCCAGGCGCTGGCTTTTTTCCGGCGGCATCCCCGATCCGCGTTCTGCAAGACGCAGATCATCTGCTACCTCCCCAGGATCATCGGCACCAACAAGACGTTCCCGGACGTCCTGCTGATCCCGAGAGCACCGCTGCCGGAGATGGCGGCATGGATCGACCGTCACCGCCGCTCGCCGTCGGCCGTCGAGAGCATCTATCACAAGTACCGGTTCTTGTCGCGGCTCGCGTGGACAGACGACGTGCCGTCTTTTGACGCGACGTTCTCGAACCTCGGGACGGTGCCGTCGTCGCTCCGCGGGCTGGAGATCCTGTCGAAGAGCGTCCAGCACGAGCGGAGCTACATGAACGCGGTCGCCAACACGGACGGCGATCTTTTCCTGTCGTTCGTCCACGATCGGGATCTGGCCGGGCTGTCCGACGGCTTCTTGTCCACATGACAACGAGCGTGCCCGCTGGTCATTTTCAAAAAACTGAATCCCCCAAATCCACTCTCTACCGGCCACCATAGACAGCAATGATGACCCGGTCTCGTGTGAAGGACACCCAGGAAATCACCGCCACCACGAACGAAGAGCCCAAGAAAAAGACAACGATCCGCATGCCCTCTATCCGCATCACGCTCCCACGCTCGCTGACGAGGAAACGCGTGCCGCAAGACCGTGATTCTTCGGAAGAGCACCAGCAGACCTCGGACGACGGGGAGGAAGACCTCTCCGGCGAGGACACCGATGAGGACGAGGAGGATGATAAGGAGCAGGAATACCTGGATTTTGTCCCCTCCGCCGTCCTGAAAGATCCGGCCTCGAAAGAGCAGATCCTCCGCGTCATCCGGGACATCGAGAAAGAGAGCCCGTCCATCGAGAAACTCCTGGCCACGCCGATGCGCCGCAAGCACAAGGCCGAGATCCTGGACTGGATCATGATCTACGAGAACTCGATGCCGTTCACCGAAGAGCGCAAGGTGCTGCGCCGGCAGATCCAGAAGCTGACCCGGCTTCACAAGAAAGAGTATCCCAAGTACCTCGCGCACAAGACCGACCTGAAAAAGATCGAGAAAAAATACCGCGACTACAACGAGAACTACGACATCCAGTACCGAATCCTGACGCTCCAGTCTTCCCAGGCCAACAAGGAGGCCATCTACCGGAAATACCTCGAGCTCCTGGAGAAGATGGACGAGATCGACGAGGAGTATTACAAGCTCAAGGCCTGGATCAAGATGGCTCTGGATCTGCCGCACGACCGGATCAAACAGTTCCCCGTGCGCGAGAACGGGCTCAGCGAGTACCTCGTCCACGCGCGGCGGATCTTTGACGAGGAGCTGTACGGGATGGACAAAGTCAAAGAGCAGCTGCTCATCTTTATCCACAACAAGCTCCGCAACCCATCGGTGACCGGGAGCTGCCTCGGGCTCGTGGGTGAGCCCGGCGTCGGCAAGACGTCCATCGCCCGTTGCCTGGCCAAGGTTCTGGACTTTCCGTTCGAACAGATCACGTTTGGCGGCGTCAACTCGGCTGAGTTCCTGCGCGGCTTCGACTACACGTACGTGGGCTCCAAGCCGGGCGAGATCGTCCGATGCCTGTCGCGTATGGGCTACAAGAACGGCATCCTGTTTTTCGACGAGTACGAAAAGATCAGCCAGAACAAGGACATCCTGGCCTGCCTGCTCCACCTGACGGATTTTACGCAGAACAACAGCTTCCGGGACAACTACCTCTCGGACGTCATGATCGACCTCTCGTCGATCTGGTTCATCTACTCGATGAACTCGATGCCCGAGGACGAGGCGCTCCGGGATCGCATCTACTACATCCGCGTGGACGGGTACAAGCCCGAGGAGAAAGTCCGTATCCTGAAAGACTACCTCCTCCCGAAGCACCTCCAGAATTTCCATCTGGCAGCCGGTTCAATCGTCATGGACGACGAGATCGCGCGGCACGTCGTCAACGCGGTCTCCAAGTCCGAGAAAGGCATCCGGAGCATCGAGCGCGCGATCAAAGATATCCTCGGGAAAGCCAGTTTCCTGGTCACGAACCAGAAGAGCATCCCGTGCTCGTTCGCCCTCCCGGATCGGTACTACCCGTACGAGTTCCCGATCGTGCTGGACAAGACGAGCGTCGACGTCTTTCTCAAGAATTTCCACATGACGAGCACGGCGCCGCCGGAATCCATGTATTTGTAGGGTTTTTTTTCAGCAGGGAAAAAAAGACGACGGCGACATCTCACAATGATCTATTCAGAGGAATCCTGCTCCTTGTCCTCCTTGAATCCCTCGCTGGAGTGCGAGCCGAGGTACGCGGACGCGCAGATGATGATGACGAGGTTGGCCACGATGGAGACCGCGAGCAGGGGCGCCACGTTATTGAACCCGAAGGTCGAAAAATCTTGGTGGTAGCCAAGGTAGACGGCAGAGAGCACAAAGTGGATGACGGCAAGGGCGATGACGACACCGATGGCTCCTTTCAGGCTGACACTCATTTTTTTATTCTAGAATTTTTTTTTTTCCGTTTTTTTTTATTTCATGTGTTTTTTTTTTCCCATATGTTTCAGACGCTCCTCGACATCATGATAACGCTTTTTCATATCGAATCCCTCGCTGGAGTGCGAGCCGAGGTACGCGGACGCGCAGATGATGATGACGAGGTTGGCCACGATGGAGACCGCGAGCAGGGGCGCCACGTT
>RGVZ01000121.1 GCA_010029825.1 bacterium
GATCCTTCGGGCTCCGCCCTCAGGATGACGGGGGGAGAGGATCCTTCGCTGCGCTCAGGATGACGGGGCCTCAGGATGACGGGGTTTTATGGTTTTGCTCGCTTGCCAAGACATCACAAAATCGTTCGGGTCGAAACCGGTCCTGAACGGCGTGAGCTTTTCCCTCGACGAGGGCGAGCAGATGGTCATGCTCGGCGCCAACGGGTGCGGGAAGTCGACCCTGCTCAAGATCATCGCCGGTATTGAGACGCCCGACGGTGGCGAACTCTCCATGCGGCGCGGAGCGAAGATCGGTCACGTCCCGCAGGAGCATGACCTGCCCTTGCAGCAGACCGCGACCGAAGTCCTGACAGAGGCTGGCGCGCGGGCCGGACTGGATCACGAAGCCCTCATGCAGGCCGTGCGGCGGTTCGGCGGGATTGACGCCCTCGTTGATTCGGACATTCAAGTTGCCCGGATGTCGGGCGGCCAGACCAAGCGCCTCTCGATTGTGCGGGCTCTCGTGCAGCAACCAGATTTGCTGTTGCTGGACGAACCGACCAACCACCTAGACGTCGAGGGCGTCATGTGGCTGGAACAACTCCTCGCGCGGGCCTCGTCCTCGGCCATCATCATCAGCCACGACCGTTACTTTATCGAAGCCGTCGCCACACGGGTGATCGAGATCGCCGCCCTTTATCCCAAGAGCGTTTTCGCGTCCGATGGCGGTTACGCCGACTTCATCGAGAAGAAAGCCGCATGGATCGAGACGCGCGAACGCGAGGCGGCGACCATGGCCAACAAGATGCGGCGCGAGGCGGCGTGGCTGGCGCGTGGGGCGCGGGCGCGGACGACCAAATCCAAGTCGCGAATCGAAAGGGCCAAGGCACTCGAGGTCCAGGTGGCCGACGCGCGCGCCGCCCTGGCGACCCGCAATATTGAATTCGAATTCACGGCCAGCGCCCGCAAGACCAAGAAGCTGATCCACCTCGAGGGAGTCACGAAGTCCTTTGGTGACAGGGTCCTCTTCAACGGTCTGGGATTTACCCTGGGGCCGGGCATGCGCCTTGGGGTCGCAGGGGTCAACGGCAGCGGCAAGACGACGTTGCTCAAGATCCTGATGGCCCAGACCGGGATCGATGCCGGCAAGATCGAGAGGGCCGATCAACTCAAAGTCGCTTACTTTGATCAGGCGCGCGTCACGCTGGAGGCCGCGGGATTCGGACCGGATTCGACCATCAAGCGCATCCTCGCGCCCGATTCGGACGGGGTCAATTTTCGCGGGCGAACGATCCACGTGGCCTCGTACGCAAGGACGTTCCTCTTTTCCGGCGAGGATCTCGAAAAGCCCTATGGAAAACTGTCCGGCGGCGAGAAGGCCCGTGTGCACATTGCCAAATTCCTTCTGGAGCCGGCCGATTTGCTGATCCTCGACGAACCGACCAACGACTTGGACCTGCCGACCCTGGAGGCCCTCGAATCGGCCCTGCTGGAATTCCCAGGTGCCATTGTCCTGGTGACGCACGACCGGTTCCTCCTGGACAAGGTCGCCACGGGGATTCTGGGCCTTGACGCTGGCGCGCAAGAAGGTCGCCAGGCAGGCCGGCACGGTTTCTACGCGGACGTCGCCCAGTGGGAGTCAGACCGGAAGAAATCCCCTGAAACCCGCACTCCGACGCCGGAGTCGCCCAGGAAGGCGAGTCAGGAAGCTCGTAAACCAGTGCGGTTGTCCTACATGGAACAGCGCGAATGGGACCAGATGGAGGGTAACATCCTGAAGGCCGAGGAACGCCTCGCGGCGGCCCAGGCCAAGGCCGGGGATCCGGCTATTGCCACCTCCCCGGGAAAATTGGCCGAGGCAGTCAAGCAACTGGAGGCCGCCCAGGCCGAGGTGGACCGCCTGTATGCCCGGTGGGGCGAACTCGAGGCCAAGATTGCCGCGATGCAATCGTGAAAATTCTTTAATTTCCCATAAAATTTGGATACATCACGGAGCCTCTTTTATGGAGGCTTCCAATGTTTGGATCGATGCTTCGCTTGATGAAATTCCCGGCCCTCTGGCTTGCCCTTGGGGTATTGCCGGGTTTCGCTGGCTTGTCCGAGGCTGCCCTGGGCGCCGCGGTATCCCTGAACCATCAACTTAAGCAGCCAGGACGCTGCGTTGGCCCGGTCATTACCTGCGCACTCCAATTTGACAAGGATTCCTGCGAAGGGGAATTTACCGCGTGGCTGGCGGAGCAGTGTTTGTGGGTCGAAAACCTGAACCCGAACCCGGTGTCCGTTTCGTTTTTCAACCAGTGTGATCGCCCCGTGAAAGTCCAAGTTGCGGCGGGATCCATGGGTATCCCGGCTTGGGACGGGCTCAAGGCGACCCGTCACTTCCCGCAGGGCTTCACCGAGGCTCCGACGCCGCCCATGGTGGTGATGCCCGGGCAGGACACGGGGCCACTCTTCGCGACGGATCTGGACATGATCTATTTCCGCGCCCAGACTGCCGATGGCCTGGATCCCTTGCGCACGTGGCCGTCCGACTCGGTATTCGACATGATTTCGCCAAGCGTGAATGTTACCAAGGGGTTTCGCGGACGACTGTTGACTCCTGGTCGGGGCAACCAGTTCGTCATGACCTTGCCTTGTGACGGACCCGTCGCGCCTTTTCATCACTTGGCGGTCGCATCAAGCCGAAACATCGAGTGGGGTGTGGGACTCGGGGAAGATGCCGGCCAGGCCTATTCCGCGGCGATGGGGTTCTGCACGAGGGGCAATCCAAATGCGGACTGCATCGCGGCTGAGACCTCCGACGGTTTCAATCAGGCGGGAGTCGCGGTCGCTGTCGGCGACGATGGTGTCCCCTGTGTTGTAGCCGAGGACAGCATCGGGCTCGCCGCGCGCGCCGCCATGCTATGTTGTGAGTCTTCATCCACCAACTGCCGCGTGACGTTCACGGCATCGAACGAGCGGCGTTGAGGTCATCCCGTGACTTCAGGAAACAAACCCGTCTACTCAACATCTGGTGGCGGCGACCTGCGCAAGGACGCCGCCGGGAAGTCCGCGGGTGGTTTCGCGCGGGGGACGGGGCCAACCAAGATGCGCCTCGAGACCGGGGGACGCGCCGGCAAGGCCGTGACCGTCCTGTTCAACTTGCCGTTTGAGGAGTCCGAGGCCCGCGTCCTCATGAAAGAGATGCAAGGCAAGTTCGGGTGCGGTGCCACGATGAAGGACGCGCCGGGCGGATCGACCATCGAGCTGCGCGGCGACGTGCGTGACCGCGTCGAGGCGTTTTTCGCTCAACGTTCGTTGAAGGTTGTTCGCGCCGGCGGTCGTTGAGTGTCTCGCAAAATGCCTTACGGGATCCCACGCGGGATCCCATGCAGGATCCCACGCTGAATCCCTCACATCTTGGTCCTGCCGGTGCAACTGGTTTCGCCCGTTGAGATCAGCCGGTAACACGACACGTCAAACAGGCCGGCTTTCGAGGCGCCGACGGAGCCGTCGTCATAGGCAGCGCCATAATTGACGAGCATGTTGTAAACGGTCCGCGAATCGCGGGAGTCGTCAAAGGTTTCCCCGGACTCGGTCGCTTCGAGGGCGAAACAATTTGCTTTCGGGTTCGGCACAACAGGCACGTAACAGTCCAGTTCCTTCAACTGCATGACGAAACCGCCGTTGTTGTCGAATGACGAAAGAACGCCCATCGATTCCAGCGATGTCATGAACTTGTCGGCATCAGGTCCATAGATCGAGACCTGTTCCGCGCGTGCCATCCCGGCGCACATCAGAAGCGATCCCGCGACCACACCAAACCACTTGCCGGATTTTTTTTCGTAATTCGCCTTCATTAAATACCTCCTGGGGGGGGACCTCCCGGAAAATCTCTATTGAGGCGTCAGGAATGCAAGAACCTCACCGGACTGGATGAGACGCCGTATCAGGCGTCTGATCCGGCGCCTGATTAGACGGCGGACCGGGCGTGCGGTTTGGCCCGCCGGACGCCTTGGCCCTTTGATGGCGGCGCAGGGCGTTGTCGATCACGACAGGATACTTGCGAAGTTTGGCGATCTCTTCCCAGATCCGGTTGGCGTCCGATTCGGACACGCTTCCCTTTCTGGAAAACGGCATGAACGAGTCGCCCGAGTCCGAGTAATTCTCGATGATGCGAAACTTGTTTTTCAGTTCCGGCAAGGCGCTGAACTGCCGCGCGGACTGGATCAGGATCAGGACACTGCCTGTGCCGTCGCGCAGCATCTTGCGCAGGTTGCTCTCGTCGTTGGGTCCTGTGTCGACCTGGACGCCACGTGACGTGTACTCCTTGACTTGTCCGTAGCCACGGACGATGCGGATTGGTTGCGGGACTTTTGACAGGTCGCCGTCAAATTTGAACTTGGAGTCGGCCGGCACGACAACCACGTGCCCGTTGCACATGAGCGCATATTTGGACCTGCACTTGGCCCCGTCCGTCTCGGCGCCGGGTGGATACATCAAGAAAGCCGTGCGTTCCTGGCGCCAGCCAGCCGACAACGGGACATCCATCGTCCCGTTCTTCGCCTCGTGGTCGGCGCAACGCGCCCACGGCATCGCCGTGAACTCGGGCTCAAACCCGGCGGCGTTCATCGCCATGGTGGCGAGGTCCAGGTGTACGCCTTTCACAACGCCATTTTCAATGTACGAAAACGGATACCAGTATTCTTCACCAACGCAGACGCGGACCTTCTTGCGAGGTTCCTTGGCCATGACGGCGGATGCCAATGAGGTCATGGACGAGGTTGCGAGTCCGGCGATCACAATGACCGCGGGTGAAGCGACGTGGTGGATCTTCATGGGTCTCTTGACTCCTCGGGGTGGCTGGATTCCGGATCCGGGTACATCAGAAACGTACATTCGAAGCCACTGATGTCCGGGCCGTTGATTCTCGCGGCGCAGATCAGTTTCGCCGGTTCAGGGGCGTTGACATGGCCGCGGCGGCTGACGACGTACAGCACGGAGCAATCGGGGCCTGCTTTACCGTAACCCGCATTGGCGGATCCTGTGGGCGCGCATTGCTCGATGCGCTCGAGCAACTCACCATAACCCCCAACAGAACCAGCGCGCGCGAGGTTGAAGAACAAACGCTTCGCAACGCGACCATAGACCGTGAAGTGCGGATCCTTGTCGAACGTGCTGCCCCAGGCGGCAACGGGTGACTTTTCACCAAAATGGATCACAATTCGCTTTTCAACCGCGCTGGTGGGATCATCATGGTCTTGTCCGTCTTGCGAGACATGCCCGGAACATTCGAGTTTGTTTTCGACGTGATGTCGGGCTGGTTCCGCGACGGGCGGGCGCATGACGTGAACCGCGCAATGCCAGTCGTGGCCGGGGTCCGGCATGGTCAACTGACCATTGTCGATGTCGAGGACTGCCATCAACTCACCGGGGCCGTTCCAGTCTACCGGTGTCAGAGGCGCGCCGTTCAGCGCGAAAAACATGGCGGATGATTTGACAAGCATTGGAGTGTTCATGGCCTCGTTTTTATCACACAGGCCAATCGCCGGAAACCGGTTGTTGGATGGTCGCGGTGTTCGTTACTTGCAGTTCAGGCCGCGAAGTGTGCCGGCAAACGTGCCGCTGGAATCGGGACCAATACGCACGCCGCGCGCCAACTTTCCCGCCGGGCAGGAGTACGAGGCGGAAACCCCGCCGTCCTGGCTGCCGTACGTGTCGGAACTTGTCCCGGCGGCGCCCGTGCTGGCGTTGGCGCATGTCGCGCGAACCGTGCTGAGGACGGTCGGCGAGAATGAAGTGTTGCCGATGACCACATCGAGCGCCGAGACGGACTCGCCGTCATTGCAATTGAAGGTGACGGCGCTGCCTCCGGAGCCACCAACGGCAGGCCCGTGAAAACTGTGGTCCGGGTTAAGGTCCCAGTATTTGCTGCAACGCACGCCGAGGCGGTCGATGATCCCGCCAGCGCGGATGTCCAGACCCGTCATGACTTCGTCATAATCGCAGTTAAGCGACGAGGCCAATTGGCTCACCATGCGTTCCGAGAATGACCACGG
The DNA here is from genome assembly GCA_010029825.1 of bacterium. GTDB lineage: Bacteria > Bdellovibrionota_B > Oligoflexia > Oligoflexales > RGVZ01 > RGVZ01. The sequence continues at coordinate 6,018 of RGVZ01000121.1, forward strand.
GGCAACGAACACATCGTCCATCTGACCGGTGAATTTTACGTCCGTTGAACTCCACACGTTGCCGCCGATCTTGAAGTAATTCGAGGCGGCCGCCCCGGTGTCAAACCGCGTCGTCGAGGCCGGAACGGGCTGCGAGGCGATCTGCAGGCCGTTCAGGAAGATCGCGACTTGCCCTGAGTAGGTACTTCCACCAGCCCATCCGGATACGGCGACGTGGTTCCACTGGTTGACGGGCAGTGTCACATCGCTTTGCAGTGTCGATGTCATCCCCTTGACAAACGCTGAGAGCTTGCCGTTGGCGCCGTGACCGACCTCAATGAAGTCATCAAATCCGAACAGGGCGCCGTTCGCCGCGGGGGTCGACGTCTGGTAGACCCAGCCACCCACGGTGAAACCCGTCAAGGTTGTACCGCCATTGCCCGCGGATCCCGCGAGAGCCGCGAGAGTCAACGCCGGCACCGTGATGACCTGCGATCCGTTGAACGACGCCGCGTAATTGCCCATGACCCGGTTCGCGCTGGAGAACGCGAAGCCAGTCGGCGTGGTGCCCGGATAGGGCACCGATTGCGGATTGTTCATGGCGCTCTCGCCACCGTTGTTCGCGTTGTTCTCGAACTCGTAAAGAACAGTCGGGCGGGTCACGAAGATTGGCGCCTGCAATTTCGCGATCACGGTACCGCTGTTCGTCGAAATGGTCAGGTTCGCGTAGTAATTCGTGCGCAGGGCAAGGGTAGAGGAACCCTGCAGGGCGGTATCGCGGGTGATCCTGCCGGTGCCCGATGACGCGAGGGACATCGTGCCATCGATGGCGTCCTGGCTGCTTTCCGCCAGGATGTCGGTCAAACCGGGTTTCGTGCCGACGGTGATGGAATACTGCAAAGTCGCGGCAGCCTGGCTGGAATTTTGGATGGATACCTCGAGGAACGGTAAACGGTCGCGGACAAACGCCGGATAGGACCAGAAGTTCACGGATGTCAGGTTGGGTCCCGGCACTTTCAGGTGCAGCGACGGATGCAGGGATACGTTACCGGCCTGGTCCCGGACGCCAACCGTGTAGTACTTGAAGTCGGCCTGCGCCGCGTTGACTTGCGTGATATCGATGGAGTTCCCCGGGCTCAGGGCCCAGTCCCTGACCGTCACGAGCAGTGAGCTTGTGTTGAACACGGAGGCATTGGTGAACGGGGCGTCGGAATACACGACTTTGTACTGCAGGTTGTTTTGGGCCGTGACGTTGTCGTAAGCCCAGCCTTTCTGCAGCGTGATTTTTCCGGGGACCAGTTGTGACGCGATCGCGTACTGCCCGATGGTCGGGGGGACGATGTCGGTTCCGCCTGATCCGCTGCCTCCGGATCCCGGCGCGACACCGCCGCCGGGGGTTGTGCCGGACGATCCCGCCCTGACGACGACCACAGGATAGTAGAGGATGTTGCCGGCGTCATCCTTGGCGCCAACGCGGAACGCGTAGGAACTTCCCGACACAAGTCCGGACACGGACAACTGCTGGCTGGTTGACCCGGTGGTGGCCGGTTCTGCCCAGTCCTGTATGGCGGTGATGGCGGATGTGCTGTTTTGGTCAAAGTCGACGGTGGTCGCGGCGCGTTCGACGCGGTAGAGCGTGGTCGAGGCGGTGCCCTGGGGTATCGTCCATGTCAGGCGCGCGCCCGTCGCCGTGATCTGGTCGGCGGTCAGGATGCCATTGATCCCGGCGGGAACGGTGCCGATCGAGACCCACGAACTGGTGGCCGTCCGTCCGTCCGTTGCCGTGCAGGTGGAAGATGCCTCGAGCGGTCCGGATTTGTTGTAAGGCATGGTGTCCGGCGTCGCGTTCTGCGACGTGCCCGCGGTTTTTGAGAACTGGTGAACGATTACCGTGGGCTCAGACGGGTTGCGGAACTTGACGGTACAAGACGAGATGGACGCGTAGCTCTCGGAGAGTTCCCCGGTGACCTTGATCTGGCGCGTGCTGGGATAGAACGTTGGCACGAAACTGACGAAGGCAAGGTCCGGTTTCGGGACGTTGCCGAGTGATGCCCAGTCGGACCTGGCGACGCGGCCATCTTTGACCTGACACGTCAGCTGCATCTCCATGGTTCCGGATACGCTGCCGGGAATGGCGGGACCCGCGACGTCAGTCGTTCCGTTCTCAAACGGGTTGCCCCGGACCTCGCCGCTGAACAGCGCGGTGGCCGGTTTGGTGGCGTCGCGGATCTGTCCGCGGCATCCCGTGATCTGGGGCGCGTTCTCCGAGAACTCCACGGTCATGCGAACGACGCGGGTTGCCACGGCAAAGGTCGGGGTGAATCTCTTGAACGTCAATGGCGACAGGGATTCCGTGGCGGCGATGGCGGATTGACTGACAACGCCGGTGGTCGTGATGACGGCAACGCCGCTCTTGTTGACGATCGGTTCGGTGGATGTCGCGGTTTTCGCCTCGGTGACCGGGTTTTCGAGAACGATCGTCTGGAACGCCCCGAACGCCATGGTCTGGAAAGTTGCCTTGCCATCGGAGACGGTCAGGCTGGACCTCGGGATCAATTGGCTCTTGAGTTGCCCGTCCGTATCGAAAACCTTCGCGAGGATCGCCAGGCGATTGTCGTCTCCGAGAAACAGGTCAACCAATCCGTAGCCATCGGGTAAGGGCAAGGACAGGGCCATGGGTTGCTTCAGTTGGACATTGTCGGCCGGGCGGACGATCACGGACGCGCCTGCGGCGGAGATCGCGTTGCTGAAAGTCAGCCCCAGGTCCGCCAGTGCGGATCCTTGCGCGAGGCTGGCGCCGCTCTCGATGGCGATATCTGTCGCGACGGACAGGGCGCCAGGCGGGAACACGGCGGCAGTGCCGGCGATTTCTCCGCTGGTTGCCGCCAACAACTGGTCATAGGCGGCCGAGGGATCGAAACTTCCAGTTGCCCTTCCCGTCTCATCCGTTGTGACCAGAACGGCGGCCGATCCGCCTTCGATCGCGGAGATAGCGGCTTTTGTGCTGAACGGAGTTTGGAAACAGCCGGCGAGACACAACGGCGCGGTGGCGAGGACGGCGCTTCGCTTAAATGTTGAGAATGTGAACACATCCCGTGCCATCCGCGCCGCTCCCTATTCCCTTCTTGGGAAATGGATCGGTCGGCTTCAGGAAATCTTGACTTCATTAAGTCGGCTTTTATGTTCACAAATCAGGCAAATCTGAGATCCGCCAACCACAACAACGCTAAAAGCGGCGGTGCGGCATAAAAGAACGGCAGTAACAGTAGAATTGCGCGACCGGGTGATCGCCGGAAAGGCAAATTGGGCGCGGTTTTGGGGGATTTTGCCCCAAATCGCATATAGGGCCCCTACCCAGTTCAAAAAACAGGTGTATATTGAAGACCTGCAAGAAATCCGAATAAGTTAATAAAAACAGGTATTTATAACACTTGGAACGGGTTAATTGAACGCCAATAGGGGGTCCTGGCGGCATTTTGAACAGAAAAACGTAGGCCAGGTGTGACTCTGCGTACAAAGTGAACAAAAAGACGAAGCAGCCTCGGATGGATACGAGAGTAGTTAGGAGAGCAGTAGGTAGGAGCGGTTTGAAGAAACTTTCGACACTGCGTCGCCTGGAGCCTGAAATGATTGGGCTCTGCTTCACGAGTTTAAAAAATCCCTAAATCGCCGGGAATTGTGGCCGATTCCACCCTTGAAGGGGGTTGGTGTCATGGTCGACTATGCTCTCGGCGTCGCAAGAGTTGTTGTTTTCAGGCTGGCCGCCATGGTCACGGTTACCGCATGGCTCTCGTCATGCAGCGGCAGCGTCGCCACAAACTGCGCGGATCCATCCAGCCCGGATTGCCAACTTTTGAAGGAAGCCTCGGGCGCCACGCCCGTTCTTGTCGAGACGACTTCGGCATCGTCGGACGATGGCTTACTGACCAAGCTGCCATCGGGTGTCTCGAACGCGACCGTGTTCAACATCAACCTGAGCGGCCAGGGGATTCGCGGTTACCGCTTCAAAGTCGGCCCCGCAGAAACCATGGATTGCACCAAGGAAGACGATTACTCGAAACCGACCCTTGTGACGCAGAACATGAAACTCGATGTCACGGAATTCCCCGATGGCATCATGGCCGTCTGTCTGATGACCATGGACAAGGACGGTAATTGGACCGCCATCAAGGACATCATCCCCGCGACCTGGGAAAAAGACACCATTGCTCCCGTCGGCGGCATGACTGGCATGCCTTCGGGGACCAACAACAGCACCGCGCTGGACGTTGCCGTGGGCGGCACCGGTGGTGTCCACGACTACGCCTTCAAGATCGGCCCCGCGAGCACCACCAACTGCTCGTCAAAGTCCGGATATGGACAAAAGACCGCTGTCAATCAGCCCATTTCGTACGACTTTTCCGCGTTGGCCGATGGCGACCTCAAACTCTGCGTCATGACATGGGACGAGGCGGGCAACCAGGACGACGGGTCCATCGTTTCCTCGACGTGGACAAAGGACACAACTCCTCCAACCGCATCGCTGACGGGCGCGCCTGGGGCCTATTCGAACCTGACCGCGTTGTCTGTTACCGTCGCCGGGACGGACGTCGTCGGGTACATGTACAAGTTCGGCCCGGCCCAATCCACGAGCTGCGCCAGTGGCTACGCCACCACCGCGACACTGGTCACCACGCCGATTACAGAGAGCATCGGATCCCTCGCCGACGGTAATTACCGTCTGTGCGTGGTCGCCGTGGACGCGACTGGAAACGTCCAGTCATCGCCGACCGTTGTCAATTGGATGAAAGATACGGTGGCCCCGTCCTCGTCCGCGACAGGCGCGCCGTCAGGGACCAATAACGCGACAACCCTCAATGTGACCGTCGATTCGAGCGCGGTTGACTACTACAAATATAAAGTCGGCTTGAGTGCGTCCACGGACTGTTCGGACACCGCGGGTTACAGCGGCGCCATCCTCGCGTCCATGCCGATCACGGATGACATTTCCTCCGTCGCGGACGGCGCGATGAAACTGTGCGTCATCGGCAAGGACTCGGCCGGCAACTGGCAGCCAGAGGGTTCCGCTTTCAGCGCAACGTGGACCAAGGTCACGACAGCTCCCTCGGGGGCGACCCTGACGGGCGTCCCGTCTGGCGACAGCCCTGTTTCTTCTGTGACCCTTGGGGTCACCAGCGCCAACGGAGTCACGGCGTACAAATACAAATTCGGGGCGGGTAGCAGTTCGATTTGCGCGTCGTCGTCAGGATACAGCGCGTCGGCGTTCAACGTCGGGACATCGAGCTCGATCGATGTGTCGGGGGCTGACGGGCAGTATACGATCTGCGTGATCGCCCGTGATGTTGCCGGTAACTGGATTTCGTACGCCAACGCGACAACGGCATCCTGGACCAAGGATACAGTGGCGCCCTCGTCTGTCTCATTCAGCGGTGGTCCGGCCGGCACCAGCAATTCGACGAGTATCACTTTATCTGTGCCGGCGTCGGGCGGAATCGCGGGATACCGTTACAAGGCCGTCTCTGGAACGGATTGCTCGTCCTCATCCGGATACAGTTCCGAAGTCGCTGCCGGCACCAACTCGACCGTGGATGTTTCAGGGATCGCTGACGGGAACGTTACTCTTTGCGTGATCGCCAAGGACGACGCTGGCAACTGGATGACCGCCGCGAACGCCTCGACTTCATCCTGGACCAAGGACACGACGCCTCCCTCGTCGGTTTCTTTCAGCGGTGGTCCGACGGGCACCAGCAACGCGACATCGATCACCCTCGCAGTCCCGGCCACTGGTGGTGTCGCGGCCTACAAGTACAAGGCTGTCTCTGGCACGGATTGTTCCTCTTCCACTGGTTACAGTTCCCAAGTGACTGCCGGCAGCAACTCAACGGTGAGTGTCGCCAGTCTTGCCGACGGAACAGTGACTTTGTGCGTGATCGCGGCCGACAGCCTTGGCAACTGGATGACCGCCGCGAACGCCTCGACCTCATCCTGGACCAAGGACACAACGCCCCCCTCGTCCGTTTCTTTCAGCGGCGCGCCGACGGGTACCAGTTCCTCTTCCAGTTTCACGCTGAGCGTCGCGTCAGGTGGTGACGTTGCCGCCTACAAATATAAAGTTGTCGCAGGCAGCGACTGCTCCGCCTCGACCGGATACAGTTCGGAAGTTGCGGCCGGAACAGACTCCAGTGTCGATGTGTCATCGCTTGCCGCGGGAACCCTGACCCTGTGTCTCCTGGGCCGGGATTCCGCCGGAAACTGGATGACAACCGCATCGACTTCTTCATGGACCAAGGGGTCTTCTGGTGGTGGGGGCGGCGCAGCCCCAACCAGCGTTACATACTCTGGCGCCCCGTCTGGTAACAGTAGTTTGACGTCGTTCACACTCAACGTGCCGGCGAGTGGCGGTACGATTGCCGCCTATCAATACATGGCCGTGTCCGGGACCGATTGCTCGAATTCCAGCGGATACAGTTCCAGCGTCAACGCCGGTACGGCATCAACCGTCGATGTTTCGGCATTGCCTGACGGAACGGTGAGTCTTTGCGTGATCGCCCAAAGCAGCGGCGGGACGTGGATGTCGGCTTCGAACGCGACCCGTCGGCTCGACGTGTACGGCCGTCGGCCAGGGCTACTACTCCAACGACGGCCGGTTCCGGAATGCTTGCGCCAACTCGTTGCCGACGAACGCCAACTGGACGTCATCGACCGCGACAACATCAACCTGTCCGTGGTTCTGTAACGCCGGTTACACGGGTAGTTCATCGGATGGCAGCACCAGTTGCACCGCGGTGTCCGGTGCCGGTGTGCTTGTCCCAGTCGGGGCTGCGGCGTGCCGTTTCCGTTCTACTTCAATAACGTGAACTACGGAAACCGCCAGAATGGCGGCATTTACTGGAGTTCCAACAACTACATCAACTTTG
>RGVZ01000122.1 GCA_010029825.1 bacterium
CACAGTCCCCCTCCTTCAAGAAAGGGGGGACATTGGCCTGTCATGGTGCGTGGGGTGAAGTGACATCACATGTCAGGCGCAGGCATGTGGAGCAGTTTATTTGAGCTTATTCCAGTGAAGTCTCAGCGCGGAGTCCCTGGACACGACTTCGTCTGCCGCGCGAATTGAGTCCGCGTGCCCGATCTTGACCAGGGAGTACATGGCGCGCTTTTGGGCCATGACTGGGACGTCATTTCTGCGGTTTCGTGGATCCCTCAGGACAGCCAGCAGTTTTCTCGACGCGACCGGGTCCATGGAACCCTCTTTCAAGTCACCGATCGCAGACGCGGCCTCGGCGCGGACAACGAGGGCTTTGTCTGTCAGTGCCTCATCGAGGATCTCGTCGCAGAACTTTGCGCCCGCCTTCGGATTCAGGGCGCACAATTTCACCCATGCCAGGCGCCATTTCCAGTTCCAGCCGGCAAAACGGACGCCTTTATGGGCCTGGTCATTCCAGAGTGCCTCGGCCTCTTTGATGGAAAGTTCCATGAATCGCGACCATTCCACGCCTTCAGGGGCCTTTTGCGGGGCGAAGCCCGTATTGACGGCGGCGGGGACGATGGCTTGTAGTCGCGAAGTTGTGCAAACCGCGGCAACGGCACAGGCAAAAATCATTTGATACAGGTATTTGCGGTTCATCTGCCGTACCTCCATCAGAATCGTTAACCAGATCATAACACGCGTGTTCGCGAGGCTGTTCAAGGTTTGAGCGGAGGTCTCGCAACGCAGCAGAAGCGTTGCAAATTCAGTTTTTTCTAAAGTTTTCGTTAAAGGTTTTTTGGTGGCCTCCGAAATGTCCCGGGCAAGCGCAATGTATCAACGGAGGATTCGCGCATGGGTCAGGCAGAACAAGCGACAGGAACTGAGGCGATTTGGTTCCTTCACGCAGGTGGCGTGCAATTGGGGCCGTTCACGGTGGAGCAGGTCGGGCAACTGATCACCCGCAATGCCGTGGCACTGGATTCCTATGTCTTCCGCGTCGGCTGGAAGGATTGGCGCCCGATAGAGGACTGCGCCGAGGAGCTTGGCTTGACGAGGCGCGAGGGCAGGTCAGCGTCTACCCCGGCCCGACTCGATGAACTCCGCGCTGTCGCCCCGCGCGCGTCCATCGGCGGACGGGTGATCATTCACAACAATGGCAATCTGACCATCGGCGCCGGGGTCAATATTTCCACGACCGGGATCTTTGTCGAGACTGAGGAGCCGATTTTCTCGATCGGCGAGAAATTGAAGCTGTCGGTAAAGGCCGAGGGCATGGAGCGTCCATTCAACGCGGTCGCGAAGGTCATCCGGTACAACTCCGACAAACGCTATCCGGTCGGGTACGGGTTGCAATTTGAGGTGCTTTCTGACCGGGCGAAAGCCGCGATCCAGGCTCTTGTCGATGCTGCCAACGCGGCAGGCAAGCCCGGATCACGCGACGGGAAGAAGGTCGCGAACAGAGGTTGAGATCGCCGCGCGAATCTATTTTTGAAACGGTCGCAGACCGGGGGTGAAGGATTTATGGCAAAGCGTGCTTCGGGAGCGCCGTCCTGGCGGCATTGCAAAACAGTCGCGGAGGCCGCCCATCTGGTGGATGTCGGCATCATCCTTGGTTGGAAAGAAGGACGCCATTTGACGGCGACCTTCAAGGAAGACGACCAGGTCGCGATCATTCGCTACATGGTGAACCGGCTGTGTGAGCGATCGGAAATCCGCTTGTCACAGGAGATCATCGTCGAGTCGCTCCTCGTATGGCTGGCCAACGCCTCCAGTGAATCCATGATCGCTGTCATGCTCGAGGAGTTGTTCTCCAATCCCCGTTGCGAGGTTACGTGCAAGAACATCATGGAAGTGGTCTTCTCGGCGGAATACGCCGACAAGGATCACAGCGTGGAAATATACAATCTGAGCGTGGTTCTTGTTTGCGAACTCGGGTTCGCGATCCAGGCGTACGATCTCCAGTTTCCAGGTCAGCTGAAAGGAGTCAGGCAACTCCTCGACCGCGTCGCGACCTACCTGCTCAGCGCCAGCAACTCCAGCAGCGATGCCGTTCGCCTGAGCCTGATCCACTACTTTGGTGAGACCGAGCAAGGTGTGACCGACAAGGTATACTTCAACCGTCTGATGAGCCGGTTCGGGCACACGGTGCTCGATCACCTGTTCGCCATGTTGTTTCGCAAGAAAGTGGAAGCCGTGGCACTGCAGTTCCTGCTGGAGAACATGCCGTTCATCCTCGAGGCTGATCACCATACCCAGGTGATCGTCCATGAGTCAGTCAAGTTCTACGCGCTGAAGAATCCCGATCGTTTCGGACTCTTCCTCACGGCCTTGGCTGAAAGGATCGAGGGAATGCCGGAAGACCACGTCAAGCTGTGCCGTCGCGCGCTGCTGCTGCAGTTTTCCGCGTTGTTCCGGGTCGTGTCGGAGGTCAATGTCAGGGATCTCGGTCGTGACATTGTGATTGCCATGGCGCACTTGAAAGCGGACCCAACCTTTGTCCAGGTGGCCCGCGAACTGGAGGGCGATCCCCATTTGCGCCCGCAATTCCGGGAGATGGTCCAGAAGCTGCTTCATGCCGCCTCGGCGAATCTCAATCCAGCGGAGCTGGTTGTTCTCAAGAATGTGAAGCGGGGACGCAAGCCCACGTTGGCGCGGACGGGTGAGATGGGCACCATTTCGCAGGTCTCGTTCTTGTCCCAGGCCGCGGGATGAGATTCCAGGACGCGTGAAGATAAAGGGGCATCACTGCCCCTGTGCGCCTTCGTCTTGGACCCGGTCCAGATCCGGTTCCGATATGACTCCGGGCTTGGCCTCGATGCGGCCCTCGGCGGACAACGGGAAATCAATCGCGGTCTTGCTGCCAACAACATCACGGATGTACCAGCTGCCTTGCTCACGGATCACATTGACGGTGTTGTCCGTCGTGACCGTGGCGGCGGCATCGGTAGCGACAGGCACCGTGGCCGAGCCAAGGTCGTTGTAGACGAGGCGGAACGTGATCTCGGTCTCACGCGGCGTGCGGTCGCGACGTTCAATCACCGAGTAACTCTTGATCGCGTAGCGACGATCGATGTAAGCGGCCTTGATGACGTCTTCCTGGGCCGAATCGATCGCCTGGCGCAACTTGCCTGTGGTCAGGGCCGTGAGTTTCTCGCGCTCGCCAGCGTCCTTCATGTTGAAGGCGACATTCAAGTAGGACTCGACGACCTGCTCCGGCGTCATGTCCTTGTGACTCAATCCGCAAAAGCGTGTGCACCCGGCCAATAGCATGCACATCATCGCGAGTCGCATGATTGTCGATGACCCTGTTCGTGAAGCCATTTTCATCCCCCGTCCGGTCCGTTTTGGCTATTCCGGATCTTTTCCATTTCTTTCCATTTTAATGTCTTGGGCAATTTGTTTGGAATACCCTCAGGTCGCGATTGCTTGTTTCGCCCGTATCGATACGAGCCATCGGCGGTTTGCCGGCCTGAAACTGGCTGGTTTGATTCAGGTGTTGCTGCTTTGGCAGGCTTCGTGCCCTTGGGCTGCCATGTGTTTGGGTCCCTGATCGTTTTTGGCGGCGCGCTTATCGAAGAGCGGCGGCGATCGGGCCTGCCCACTGCCGGCACCGGCGGGGCCTCAATTTCCAGCCCTTCGGCAACAGCCGCCTGGAACGCCGCACCGAATTCCTGGGCCTGGGCGGGGGTTCCAGTCCTGAGGACAAAACTTCCCCGGGTGGTCATGAAATCGAGGTCGCCATCGACGAGAGACAGCTGGTTGTCACTCAGGATCGCCGTATGGACTGCCGGCATGAAATTTCCAGGCTTGATCCATGCGGGGATGTCCTGGTTCTTGAGGAAACCAAGCCGGGACATGTAAGCCGTGGCCTTTTTCCGGCCCAACAAGACCTGGACATCCACTTTACGGTACTTGGCCAGGTGCAACGCGGCGACGACATCGCCGTCTGTCAAATAATCGGTGCTCAACCAAACGCGCGCGTTGGCGGCCGAGATCCGGCTGACCACGGCGTTCTTGAGCTCGCTGAAATTGACGAAGGGCGTCACGTCGCCGTCCACCGGCACGGGCGTTCCGACATCGGCCAGCGCCTCGCCTCGCGCCATCATGGCCAGCAGCATGGCCGCATGCGCAACCTTCTTCCAGTCGCGCCTCATTTCGTGACCCCGGCGGAGCTTGCCAGGGGCACGCGCAACTTGACGATGAACGACCCAAAACCATCCGTCTGGTCCGCGTTCCCGCCATAAATCAGGAGCACGTTATCGCGCGTGACGTAACGTTTGAAATAATCAGGCAGGCGGATCACGGGTGAGATGACCTCAATCTTGTCGCCGAATTCCTTCTTTGCCCATTCCATCTGGTCCAGCGTTTCCTCGGGCTCGAACGAACAGACCGAAAAGATCAGCTCGCCGCCGGCGCGGATCTGTTTCAGGGCATGCTCGATCATGCGTTTTTGAAGGTCCGCCATCGCCGTGATCAGGCGCGGGTCTTTCTGCCATTTGCCCTCAGGATGGCGTTTCAGGACACCAAGTCCGGAGCAGGGCGCGTCAAGAAGGATCTTGTCTGCCGCCACCGGTGAATTCCACTCGAGAAAATCCGCGTGGTGCCACTCGACCTTCGTGTCGGGACGCGACGCGTGCCCGAGGCGCTCCATGGCCTGCTGCGCGCGTTTGAACTGGTTCTCGTTCTTCTCGACCCCGATGAGACGCGCCGCGCCGCAACTCAGTTCGAACAGGTGCGAGAACTTCCCGCCCGGGCCGCATGTCGCGTCGATCACGATTTCGCCCGGCTTCGGGTCGACGAGGTGGCCGATCAATTGCGAAGCCTCGTCCTGGATCGTGTACCAACCCGCCGCGAACAGGCTCCCGGGTCCGGTATCGGGGGCTTCCTTGCAGTGCAGCGCCCCGCGCAGGTTGCAGCGATCCGTGTGGGTTTTTTCCTGTTTCAGCAGTTCTTGCTGGAACAGGTGCGATTCATTCAGGGCTGTCTTCATGGAATTGACACGGATCGTGTAGGGCGGGGGCTGGTTCATCGCCGGTAACATCGTCTCGAGGCGATCGGCGCGGAATTGCTTGATCCACCGTTCGACCATCCAGCGCGGGAAGGCAAATTGCAGCGCCAGGTAATCCACCGGCTGGCGCGTCTTGTCGGGTTTGGCGAAATATTCCGCGCGGCGGGCGATCTGGCGCAGGATCCCGTTTACGAATGGAACTGCGTTGGCCTGGCCTTTGCTGCGAACGTACTCGACGCTCTCGTTGACCGCGGCGCGTTCCGGCACCCGGTCCATGTAGAAGATCTGATAAGTGCCGAGGACCAGGGCCGCGCGGACTTCGGGGCTGGTGTCGTCGAGATTTCGCGAGGATGTATTTTGCAGGATCCAGTAGATCTTTGAGTGCCAGCGCAGTCCACCGTAGAGGATCTCTTTGACGAGATTGCGGTCGATGCGCTTCAGGCCCTCGCCGACGCCACCTGGCCCGTACGCGGCCTCCAGCAGGTCTTCCGGACGTTCTTTCGCGTTGTGTTGGTATCCGGCCTTCGGATCATGAAAACCCATCACCCTTACGAAGGTGTCGTAAGCGATAAGTCTCGCAAGGGTTACGCGGTGGGACACGGTCAAGATACCTCTTGACCCAATTATGCCACAACATCTCCCAAAAGTGCGGCGATCGAGACGGGTGCCAAAGGTTTGATCAGTTCATGGATCGCCTGGGCCAGTTTGCGGATTTCCAACTGGGCGCCGTCGTGATCGCGCAATTTGATGAAATTGACGACCGCCTCGAGGGACGCCGTCCATGTCAGCGTGTTCATGAACCCGACGGGCAGGACAAACCGCGCCTGTTCCTTGCAAACGCCGAGCGCGAGCAGCTCCTCGTAGGCCTTGTATGACTCGCGGATGCTGCGGTCGTACACTTCGCGGGCCTTCTGGTTGTCGTCGACCAGCGAGTCGGCGATCGACGCCTGCTTGTTCGACTTGTGCTGCTTGCGAAATTTCGTGATCTCGTGGAACTCGTTCGGGAATTCAACGTAGCGCCCCGAGATTTCGTTCCACACGGTGGCCGCCTCGCGGAACTCGCCGCTGCTGAACGCGCAGCCGACTTGATGCTTGTACAGTTGGCGGCAGACGACTTCCGGGGTGTGGATGACAAAAGTCATCTGCAGGTGGCGGAACGGGCTCATGTGCTTGTGCTGGGCCAGATAGCGGATCAGCTTGACGTCGGAGTCATCCATCTGGTTCTTGCGTTTGCCGAACGAAACGCGCGCGGCGTTCACCACCGCGAGGTCGCCCGCGCCCATGTGTTCCACGAGTTCGACATAGCCGTCATCGACATCGATACGCCGCTGCATTCTGGTTCCCCAAAAAAAGATTAGTCAAGAAGACTATGGGGGAGGGGCGTCAAGCGCGCAAGTGGTAATGGAGGATCTGGATGGCGGCCGCCGTGACACCGCTGATGCGCGAGGCCTGGCCAAGGGTTTCCGGCTGGACGCGGCGCAGTTTCTCGACCACCTCGCGACTGAGTCCCGGCAGGCTCGCGTAGTCCAGGTCCCGGGGGATCGCGGTGCGGTCCAGATCGGCTGTGTCCTGCATCAGGCGCGCCTCGCGGGCGATGTATCCCTCGTACTTGATCTCGATCGTGGCCCGGCGGCGAATGGCCTTCGGGAAACGTTCCAGCGCCGGGACCGTGACCAGGACGTCATCCACGGTGACTTCCGGGCGCTTCAGGAGGCATTCGAGTTTCGTGCCCCGGTTGTCCTTGGCGTCATAAAGGCTCTCTGAGATGCCGCAGTCGCCAAAAGTCGCGCTGCGGATGAACTGCATGGCGTCTCGCAGGTCTTTCTGGCGGGTCGTGAACCGCGCGTAGTCATCATGGTTCACGAGGCCGATGCCGCGGCCGAGGTCCGTCAGGCGGGTGTCGGCGTTGTCCTCGCGCAGGTGCAGGCGGTGTTCCGCGCGCGACGTGAAGACGCGGTATGGCTCCTGCGTCCCCTTGGTGACGAGGTCGTCGATCATGACGCCAATGTAGGCCTGCGTGCGCCCAAGGATGAAAGGATCTTCGCCGCGGGATTTGCGGGCGGCGTTGATGCCGGCCATGAGTCCCTGGGCGGCGGCTTCCTCGTATCCCGTGGTGCCGTTGATCTGGCCGGCCAGGAAAAGGCCCGCGCACTTCTTGGTTTCCAGTGACGAGAACAACTCGGTCGGATCGACGAAGTCATACTCGATCGCGTATCCCGGCCGGATGATCTCGGCGCGCTCGAGTCCCGGGACCGTGCGCACAAACTCAAGCTGGACATGAAGGGGCATCGAGGTCGAGAGGCCGTTTGGATACACCTCGCAAGTGTCGTAGCCTTGCGGTTCCAGGAACACATGGTGCGACAAGCGGTCGCGGAACTTGACGACTTTATCCTCGATGCTGGGGCAATAACGCGGGCCGATGCCGGTGATCTCGCCGCTGTAAAGTGGCGACTCACTTAAGAATTTCTGGATGACGGCGTGCGTGCGTTCATTGGTGTGCGTCAGGTAGCACGGGATCAGGCGTTGCGTGATGCGCTCGTTGCTGAAACTGAATGGAATGATGTCGTCGTCGGAGTGTTGGGCCTCGAGGCTGGCCCAGTCAATCGTCCGCGCGTCGAGGCGCGGGGTCGTCCCGGTTTTCAGGCGGCCCACCCGGAACCCCTTGTCGCGCAGGAAGTTCGCGAGGCCGATCGACGGAGCGTCGCCGGCCCGTCCGGCCGGGGTTTTGTTCTTGCCGATGTGGATCAGGCCATTCAGGAACGTGCCGGTCGTGATGACGACGGCGGCCGCCTCGAACCGCCCGAAAGTCCGCGTTTCAACCCCGGCGACCCGTGGCGCGGGGCCGCTGCTGTCGATGAGGAGGCCTTCCACCGTGTCCTGGCGGATCGACAAGTTGGAGGTGTTCTCGAGGACGTGTTTCATGTGGCGCCGGTACAGGTCCATGTCGGCCTGGGCGCGCGACGACCAGATGGCCGGGCCTTTTTTGCGGTTCAGCACGCGGAACTGGATGCCGGTGGCGTCGATCGCCTTGCCCATCTCGCCGCCGAGGGCGTCGATTTCCTTGACCAGATGGCCTTTGGCGGTCCCGCCGACGGCGGGGTTGCAGCTCATGGCGGCGATGCGTTCGACGTTTTGCGTGACGAGCAGCGTCCGGCAGCCGAGGCGCGCCGCCGCCAGGGCAGCCTCGCAACCGGCATGGCCGCCGCCGGCGATGATGACGTCGAAGGATTCGGGTGAAAGCATCTCTGATGATCTTATCGGGGTACCAAGGCTCATGACGGTCCGTTTCTATCGGACTTCAAGGATTGAATCAAGGATTGTATGAAATTCAATTAGAATGTTTGTTTTGGATGAGGTTGAAAAAGTTCTGTAATCCAGCTAACTTCCGGTGTTTACGTCGTCAAGATTCAGTAATTCCGAATGGAGAGGCCTCTTATGGCAGGGACGTCATCGGGTATGTCATCAGGTATGTCATCAGGTTCGCACAATTCCGGGATTTTCGGGCTGGTTGAGTCAATGGGCCACGAACAGGTCGTCTTCTGCCACGACAAGGCGAGCGGGCTGAAGGCCATCATCGGCATCCACGACACCACCCTGGGGCCCGCACTGGGCGGTACCCGCATGTGGGATTACGCCAGTGACGAGGATGCCCTTGTGGACGTTTTGCGCCTGTCCCGCGGCATGACTTACAAGGCGGCCTGCGCCGGCCTCAATCTGGGCGGCGGCAAGGCGGTCATCATTGGTGACGCGAAAAAGATCAAGTCCGAGGCACTGTTCCGGGCTTTCGGCCGGTTTGTGAATTCCCTGGGTGGCCGTTACATCACCGCCGAGGACGTCAACATCAACGTCAATGACATCGAACAAGTGGCGGCGGAGACCCGTTTTGTCACCGGTATCTCATCGCGTCCAGGCGGATCGGGTGATCCGTCGCCGGTGACCGCATGGGGCGTTTACTCGGGTATCCGCGCCGCGGTGAAGCACCGCCTCGGCAAGGACAGCCTTCATGGCATGCGAGTCGCGGTCCAGGGTGTCGGCGCCGTCGGCAAGTACCTGTGCGGGTATCTGGCGAAGGACATGGTGAAACTGGTCGTGACGGACGTCGATCCGGCGAAGGTCGATTACGCGGTGAAGGAATTCGGCGCGACGGCGGTTCGTGATACGGACATCTACAGCGCGGACGTCGATGTCTTCGCGCCGTGCGCTTTGGGAGCCATCATCAACGACGAGACGATCCCGCTATTGAAGGCGAAGATCGTCGCGGGTGGCGCCAACAACCAGCTGTTGAACGAAGAACGCCACGGTTCGGCGCTCGTCGAACGCAACATCCTTTACGCGCCGGACTACGTGATCAACGCTGCCGGCTTGATCAACGTTTACAACGAATTGATCGGATACAACGCCGAAGTCGCGCGCAAGCAGGCTGGCAATATTTATCACACGCTGAGCTCTGTCTTCGCGGACGCCGACAAGCGTGGCATCCCGACGGGCAAGGCGTCGGATTTGTTCGCGGAGCGTCGCATCGCTTCAGTCCGTGGGGTTGCCGGCCTGCGCAACACAGTCACGAACCAGTCCTGGTCCCCGGAGTGGGCGAAGCTCTGAGCTCCGCTTGAGTTTGGGTTTTACGAGCATCAGTCGCCCGGATGAGCTTCAACTCGCCCGGGCGAAGTTCTATCTCCGTCGGGAACTCACGTCCCGATGACTTTACGGTGATGACGTGTTTTCCCGGCGGCAACCACGCGCGACTCACCATGAACCTGCCGGGCAGCAGCGTCCAGCCGCGAGTGTCCGCGGTCTCGGTCGCCGCGGTGACGATGTTGGCCAGCAGCGCGGCGCCGTCTCCGAACTTGCGCCGGGTTTCCTCGATCAGGGCCCCTTTGACCACGGCGCGGGTGATTCCTTTGGCGACGATCCTTGCCTTCTTGTCATCGAGGCACTGGGCGCCGATGGCGTCCATGTCGGCGCCGACAGAGGCAGGGTACCATTTTTGGCCAACTTCGAGTCCCGTCGCGCCGTATCCACGCGGGCGATAGAGGATCGCGGGAAAAGACATCCTGACAACTTGATTGCCGGCTCCGATAACTGAGTCCACGTGTGTTTTCGGGGAAATTTGCCCGATCTCGTGGATGACCGCGATCTGACCGGGATTGACTCCGGCCGCGGCAATGTTTCTTTCCGCCGACGCAATTTCTGCGGGGTGGGATTTCTTGAGTGGCCCGATACGGTCCGCGCGGCGCCGCGATTGCAACAGCCTGAAGTAACCCTCGATCAGGCCTTGAGGCCGGGAACCGTCGCTGAACGCGCCAAATCCGGAGTCGTACAACGCCAGCGCGCGGCCGTATTCGACAATCGCGTTGTCCACGTCACCGCGGGCCTCGTGGATCATGCCGGCCAGGTAACGGGCGAACGCGTCCTCGCTGTACGCGTTCTTTTTTTCCTTGGTGTAGGTGCCGTTGATCTCGGCGAGTTTTGTGTTGATCCGGCGGGCCGCAACCTGGGCGTTGGCGAGGTCGCCATCGCCGATGAAAGAAAGGGCGAGCATGGTCTGGATCGCGACGCGCTCGTAGTCCTCGCCGGAGTAATCCGCGACATCATCACTGACGACGAAACTGGCCGTCGTCTTGCTGACGCTGGTCGTGTAGAGGTCGTCGGCGACCTTGTCGGCCTTGATCAATTCGCCGCGACTTTTGTCTGGTTCGCCCATGCGGTCGAGGATCATGGACCTTTCGAGGTGATACAGCAGCTTGCTGCTGGAACTGTTTTTCAGGGATGACTCGTCGATGCCTTTGAGGGCCCCTGTGTAGTCTCCCGTCATGAAATCGGCGCGGATGGCGCGGGTTTCTTCCGTGTAGGAGGCGCAACCGGCAGCGTATATCGGCGCCGATAGCAAAAGCGCCCCCACCGTTCTCGCGGTGAGGGCGGCCAAAACCTTTTCAGAGCCAGGAGTCACAGGCCGAAGCCCGCCTTCTTGAAGGCCTTCTTGAGTTCTTTTTTGCCCGTCCACTCGATTTCACCGGTCTCGATGTTGGTCAGGCGCATGGTTGTCAGGTAGTAGACCGTCTTTTCACCGCCGCCGTCTTTCGAGTGGACGGATGACGTGACGGATCCTTCCAGCATGAAGTCGGCGCCGGTCTGGTTGCCGGTTTTCTTGGCGGTCTTCTCCGATACGGCACCGCTGTTCTGATACTTGAGCTCGTCCAGCAGGCGCTTGCGAACGTTGACGTCGCTGACAAAGCGGACCTTGCGCGAATTGATCAGCTCATCCTGGACGTAGTCCGTCATGGCCTTGGTGTCGATCACCTCGTCCGTGCGGTTTTCAATCTGGTCGACGATGACGACCGGGGCCTTGCCGCCGTTTTTCGTCTTGTATTCCTGCAGCCACGGGCGCGCGAGAACCTGGTCAACAAGGAACGAAGCCGTTTTCTTGAGATCGGTTTCACTCCAGCGGTCGTCAAGAATCTCAGCCTTGTCGGGATCCGTGTATTCGGAGGAGGATGTCGTGCAGGAAGTCGTGAGCAAGCCTCCGGCCGCCGCGATCGACACATTCAGGGAGACATTCAGGGCAGTCAACGTTGCTTTCAACAGTCTGTTTGGCGTGATGTCAAGGATGCGGGTTTTCATCAATGATTCCTCCGAAGGAGCCCTTGGCGGCATGACTATGTGGACGCTGGGACCAGCATCGCGAAGTGTACCACATATTTTTGGCAAGTTAAGCAGGGCAACTGGCAAGAGACTGTGTTAAAATTTTTCCTAACGGACCCCAACGGAGAGTCGTCACGATGGACCCTTTCGAGACCAGGAAGAACTCCGCGGCAAGCCTGTCGCCGGCTGTCGCACTTGCCGCCGCTGCCTTGTTCTTTTTGGCGGGAATTCCTGGGGCCCAGGCGCGCAACATTTACCTGAACGGGGTTGATGTCTCCAGCTCACGCAGCCAGGAACTTCGCAACGTCCAGATCCGGATCAATGAGAAGGGCGACATCTTCATCTCGGCTCCGCACTACCAGGTCACCGAGGAGGATTTCTTCACTCCCCTGGCCCGCGTCGGCGCGCCCCCAACGCCGCCGGGCGTGAACACCGGACCTTCTGTGGCCGCGCGTGAGAAGGCGAAGGAAGCCGCTCCCGACGCGCCGCGCGATGTGATGAAGGCCCCGGTGGAACCCGCGAGCGACGCTCCGGTCGGCCAAAGTGTTGGCGCGCGGAGTGACGGACCCGTCAACGCCGCCAACGGGAGAGGCGCGAGCCGCCAGGGCGGCGACTCCAACCCGCCCGTTCTGGACGCGACTCCGCCCGCGACGGGCACCAGCCCGGCATCCAGGTCTTCTGACCCGAACTCGAAATGACTGGATCGATCGAATACGAGTTTTTGCGGGACGAGATCCAGAGGATCCGCCCCGGATGTCGCCTGATTGCCGTGAGCAAGGGGCAGCCGGTGGAAAAGATCCGGGACTTGTATCTTCGCGGTCAGCGTGAATTCGGCGAAAATTATGTCCAGGAGCTGGAGCAAAAGGCGGCATCGCTGGCCGACTTGAAAGATATACGGTGGGTCTTCATCGGCGCCCTGCAATCCAACAAGATCCAGCGGATCGTACGCGTGGCCAGCGAAATCCAGGTAGCTTCCAGTGAAAAACATCTGCGCTACATCGCCCGCCTCGCCGGCGAGGCG